>NZ_JBJDNC010000005.1:0-216036 GCF_044900265.1 Pseudomonas sp. NPDC089406
GGCCAGGGACGGCCCGTCGGCGCGTACCTCCGGAGCAAGCCCGGAGCGAGGGAACCCCCGAAGCGCAGCGTAGGGGGCCGGATGATGGGAGCAGGGATTTTTTGGTGACTTTTTGATCCTTCAAAAAGTTACCCGCCGTAAGGGCGGAAAGGTGACGAAAAGCCGCCATCGTCAATGAATGCGCAAACATCTCCCAAAGCAATCACCCTAAAGCCCCGAACCCGAACCCTCCCGATGCCCCAAAACCATATAAACACAAGGCAAAACAAACAACGTAAACAAGGTCCCCACCGACATCCCGGTAGCAATCACCACCCCGATATCAAACCGGCTCACCGCCCCGGCCCCCGTGGCCAAAATCAACGGCACCATGCCAAACACCATGGCCGCCGTGGTCATCAGCACCGGCCGCAAGCGTATCGCCGCCGCTTCCTCGATCGCCTCGCGCACCCCCAGCCCCTTCTCCTCACGCAACTGGTTGGCAAACTCGACAATCAGAATCCCGTGCTTGGTAATCAGCCCGATCAAGGTCACCAACCCTACCTGGGTGTAGATGTTCATGCTCGACACCCCCAAAAACAGCGGCAACAACGCCCCGCAGATGGACAGCGGCACCGTCACCAGAATTACCAAGGGGTCACGGAAGCTCTCGAACTGCGCCGCCAGCACCAGGAAGATGATCGCCAGGGCCAGCCCGAAGGTCATCCACAGCGCGTTACCCTCCTGCACGAACTGCCGCGCAGTGCCCGCATAGTCGATGGAGAAACCCTCGGGCGCCTCCTCACGGGCAATGCTGCGCACCGTGTCCAAAGCTTCGCCCATGCTCACCAGCGGGAAACCCTGGATGATCGCCGAATTGAGCTGCTGGAACTGGTTCAACTGGCGCGGCCGGGCGCGGTCGCTGAGGGTGATCAGGGTCGACAGCGGCAGTAACTGGCCCTGCTCGTTCTTCACGTAGTAGTTGTTCAGCCAGCCCGGGTTGGCCCGGTAGGGGCGCTCCACCTGGGCGATGACCTTGTAGCTGCGCCCCTCCAGGGTGAAGCGGTTGATCTCGGCCTCGCCCAGCAACGTCGCCAGGGTGCTGCCGAGGGTGTCCATCGACACCCCCATCTGAGCAGCCTTGGCGCGGTCCACATCCACCATCACCTCCGGCTTGTCGAAGGCCAGGTCAATGTCGAGGAAGGCGAACTTGCCCGAGGCCTGGGCGCGTTCCTTGACCCGTTGGGCCACCTCCAGCAAGGCCGGGTAATCGCCGGCGGTGTTGATCACGAACTGGAACGGCAGGCCCTCGCCGGTGCCCGGCAGCGACGGCAGGTTGAAGCCGAAAATCTGCAGCCCGCCAATCTTCTCAAGCTCCGCCTGCACCAGCGGCAGCAACTGCATTTGCGTGCGTTCGCGCTCGTTCCACGGCTTGAGCAGAAAGCCGCCGATGCCGCTTTGCACGCCGTTGAAACCGTTGATCTGGAACGACGAGTAGTACTCCGGGAAGCGCTTGAAAATCGGCGTGAACTGGTCGGTGTAGGCGTTCAGGTAATCCAGGTTGGCAGTCTGCGGCGAACTGCTCATCATGAAGATCACCCCCTGGTCCTCGTCTGGGGCCAGCTCGTTGCGGGTGAACATCAGCAGCACCGGGATCAGGCACAGAATCAGTACGGCGAACACCAGCACCACCGGGCGGCTGTCCAGGGTGCCGTGCAGCAGGCGCTGGTAGCGTTGCTTGAGTTTGTCGAAAATCAAATCCAGGCGATGGGCCAGGCCGCTGGGGTTCTGCTCGCGGCGCAGCAGCAGGGCGCACATCATCGGCGACAGTGTCAGCGCCACCACCCCGGAGATGATCACCGCACCGGCCAGGGTCAGGGCGAACTCCTTGAACAGCGCGCCGGTCAGCCCGGTAAGAAAGCCGATGGGCGCATACACCGCCGCCAGGGTGATGGTCATCGACACCACCGGCAGGGCGATCTCCCGGGCCCCTTCCAGCGCCGCCTCGAACGGCGACTTGCCCTCCTCGATATGCCGGTGGATGTTCTCCACCACCACAATGGCATCGTCCACCACCAGGCCGATGGCCAGCACCATGGCCAGCAGCGTCAGCAGGTTCAGCGAGTAGCCCATCATCTGCATGAAAAACAGCACGCCGATCATCGACAGCGGAATGGTCACCACCGGGATCAGCACCGAGCGCAACGCGCCGAGGAACAGGAACACCACCACGATAACGATCAGCACCGCCTCGCCGAGGGTCTTGATCACCTCGTCAATCGACGCCTGGATGAACAGCGTGGCGTCGTAGGCGATCGACACCTTCAGGCTCGATGGCAACTGCTCCTCAAGCTGCGGCATGATCCGCCGCACCTCCTTGATCACCTCCAGCGGGTTGGCCGCCGGGGTGGCCTTGATGCCGATGTATACCGATGGCGTGCCGTCGAACGAGCTGACCGTGTCGTAGTTCTCGGCGCCCATTTCGATGCGCGCGACATCGCCCAGCAGTACCCGGCTGTCGCCGTCGGTCTTGACCGGCAGGGCGGCGAAGGCCTCGGCGGATTTCAGCTCGGTGGTGGCGTTGATGCTGGTGACCACGTACTCGCCCTTCACCTCGCCGGCGGCGGCGAGGAAGTTGTAGCGGCGCACCGCGCTGGTCACGTCGCTGGCCGACAGGCCGAAGCCGGCCAGCTTCACCGGGTCGATCCACAGGCGCATGGCGAACACCTGGTTGCCGAGAATCTCTGCCTCGGCCATGCCGGGCAGTGTGGCCAGCTTGGGCTGGATCACCCGCGACAGGTAGTCGGTGATCTGCGGGTTGCTCATCTCGGTGCTGTAGAAGCTGATGTACATCAGCGCCGAGGCGTCGGCCGCTTCTTTGCTGAGCACCGGGTCCTCGGAATCCTGGGGCAGCTTGTTGCGCACCTCGTTGGCCTTGGCCAGCAGTTGCGTGAACAGCCGGTCGCTGTCGGCGCCGATGCGCGCGTAGACCGAAATCACCGAGAAGTTCTGCCGGCTCACCGAGGTCATGTAGTCGATGCCGTCGGCGCTGGCCAGGCTCTGTTGCAGCGGCTGGGTGATGTAGCCCTGGATGGTCTCGGCGTTGGCCCCGGGGTAGGCGGTGGTGACGGTGATCAGGGCGTTTTCCATTTGCGGGTACTGGCGAATCTGCAGCTTGCTCCAGGCCTGCAAACCCAGCAGCAGAATCAGCAGGCTGACCACGCTGGCCAGTACCGGGCGGCGGATGAACGGGTCGGTGAATGCCATGCCGGCCCCCTCAGTCTGCGCCGGACGCGGCGGGCTTGAGGGCGGCGTCGTCACTGATGTGCACGGCGGCGCCCGGGCTCAGCTTGAGCTGGCCGGCGGTCACTACCTGGTCACCGGCCTGCAGGCCCTTGCTCACCACCACCCAGCCGTCGCGGCGCTCGCCGGTTTGCACGGTGCGCTGCTCGACTGCCAGTTGCGGTTGGCCTTCTGCGGTGTTTTCCGGCTGGCCGTCCTTGCCCTTCTTCGGGCCGATGACGTACACCGAGTTGCCGTACAGGGTGTAGGTGATGGCGTTTTCCGGCACCACCACCTGCGGGTGCGGGTCGGGCAGCAGCAGTTGCAGGCTGGCGAACATGCCGGGCAGCAGCTTGCCGTCGGGGTTGGCCAAGGTGGCGCGTACCAGCAGGTTGCGGGTGCTTTCCTCGACCTTGGGGTTGATTGCGCTGAGGCTGGCGGGGAAGGTCTGGCCAGGGTAGGCGGCCACCTGCACCAGCACCTGCTGGCCCAGGCTCAGGTGCGGTAGCGCCTGCTCGGGCACGTTGAAGTCGACGTAGAGGCTGGACAGATCCTGCAGGGTGGCGATCACCGTGCCGCTGGCCAGATAAGCGCCGACATCTACCTGGCGGATGCCGATGGTGCCGCTGAACGGTGCGCTGATGCTCTTTTTCGCCAACGAGGCCTTGAGCTGTTCGACCACCGCCTGGTTGCGCCGGTACTGCGAGGTCAGGCGGTCGTACTCGCCGCGGGAAATCGCCGAGTCACCCACCAGCTGGCTGCCACGGCCGAAGTCCACCTTGGCCAGCCCCAGGTCGGCCTGGGCAGTACCCAGCAGTGCGGTTTCCTGGTCGTTGTCCAGTTGCAGCAGCAGTTGCCCGGCCTTGACCTGCTGGCCCGATTCAAAGTGCAGTGACTTGACCGTGCCGGCCACCTCCAGGCTCAGTTCCACGCCCTGGAAGGCCTTGAGGCTGCCCACCGCCGGCAGGCGCTCCTGCCACTGGCGCAGCTCGGCCTGGGCCGCGGCGACGCTGACCGGCGGCTTGGGCTTGGAAAACATCTGCACCTGCTGGTAGATCGAGAAGCCCTTGATGCCCCCCAGAATCAGCACGATCAGCAAGACGATGGCCAACATGATCAGCATGCGGCGGCGCAACATGGTCCGGTTCCCTGGATGCGTAATGGGTTATGGATTACGCACGGTCAAGGGCGATCCTGCCTACGTGCGTTGGAGGAAAGTATTGTCGAGTTTTCTGAAAAGGGGAGGGGCAGGTAGAAGGTGCCGATTCAACGCGGAATTTGTAGGAGCGGCCTTGTGTCGCGATGGGGCGCGCAGCGGCCCCACGATTCCGGTATCACGCGAAATTGTCGGGGCTGCTGCGCACCCCATCGCGACACAAGGCCGCTCCTACAGGGGCCGGCGATGAGGCCCTCAGACCAGGTGCAGGTGGTTGTCCCAGAACCCGGACGGCAGGTTCATCGGCTGGCCGATCAGTTCCTGCTTGCGGCAATCGTAGAAGCGGCAACGCCCCTGCCCGGAGGTGACGACAAACCCGTCTTTCACCGCCCCGACCCCGGCGCAATCGGGCATCGGCGCATCCAGCTTCACCGCGCCGCTGTCCAGGTCCCAGATGAACAGCCGGTTGGCCCGCGGCGCGGTCAGCGCCACCAGGCGCAGGTCGCTGTGGATGGCGACGCTGGCGGTGTACTGGGCCATCGACTGCAACTGCCGCTCGGGTACCGGGAAGGCCTTGAACGGCTCGCCCGGGCGCTTGATCGCCAATAGCTCGGCGGTTTCCTCCGAGCCACCCATGAACTGCTGGCAGGCGGCGATGGTGCCATCGTTGCCCACCGCCAGGTGGCGCACGCTGTTCATCTGCTGGGCGAGGGTTTCCTTGCTCAGCAGGGTGCCGTCGCGCTGCATCAGCACCAGGC
This sequence comes from Pseudomonas sp. NPDC089406, assembly GCF_044900265.1. NCBI lineage: Bacteria > Pseudomonadati > Pseudomonadota > Gammaproteobacteria > Pseudomonadales > Pseudomonadaceae > Pseudomonas > Pseudomonas sp. NPDC089406. Next base: position 5,176 of record NZ_JBJDNC010000005.1, read on the forward strand.
TTGGCTGCATCGCGTCGAGGTTCATCTCCACCCGGCTTTCGGCCTCGGTGCGGATGCCGCCGTTGGCCACCACCAGGGTTTCGCCGTCGGGCAGCCAGGCCACTTCGTGGGGGCCGATGCCGTGGGTGGAAATTTCGCCGCTGTGCACCAGGCGCTCGCCCTCGAAGCGGTACACACCAAGCACGCCACGCCCCGGGTCGGTGGTGTCGTTCTCGGTGGCGTACAGCCACTCGCCATCCTTGTGAATCACCGCATGGCCATAGAAGTGGCGGTTGGGCTGCGAGGTGATGGTCTGCAGCAGGCGGCCGTCGCGCAGGTCGATCAGGTAGCTTTCGGTACCGGGCCTGCGGGCGACGAACAGCGCGATGGGCAGCGTTGGGTGGTTGATGATGGCGTGGCAGCGCTGGGCTACCTGGGTGCTGAACACCTCGCTGCCGTCCAGGCGAAACCCGACGGCGTAGTGCTTGCCGTCGCCGTCGTCGCGCGCCGAGAGCAGCAAGGGTTCGCTGCCTTTGTTGCGAAACAGGCTCCAGCCGCCCAGGGTCAGGGCGCTGAGCAATACGCTACCGAGTTTGATGGCCTGGCGTCGCAGCATGATCAGTCACCGTCGTTGGCATTGAAGCCCAGCTGGATGTTCAACGCCTTGGCCAGCTCGCCTTCGTGCAGGCGGTGGACGACGTTGAGGCTGTCGTAGATCTGGTTCAGCTTCTGCTGGCCGGCTTCGTCTGCCAGCAGCTCGCCGAGGCTTTGCTGGTTGTCGGCCAGCAGTTTGAGCGAGGTAGCGTAGGCGTCGTCGATCTTCTGCGCCAGTGGCGCCTGGTCCTTGCCCAGCAGGCCGCGCAGGCCTTGGTTGTCCACGCCCACCCACACCGCTTCGGCGGCCTTGAGCGAGGCTTCCAGGCTCTTGAGCGAGGAGTGGCTGCGCCAGGCTTCGGCCTGCAGCGGCTGCGGGATGCCCTTGCTCTGGCGGCCCATGGGCGCGCCGAGCTTTTTCTTCAGGGTGTCCAGGGCGGTGACCTGGGCACGCAGCAGGTCGGCGATCGCCTCGTGGGAGTCGGCGTAGCGCTGGTTGGGGAACTTGGTCATCTGCGAAAGCATGCCGTCGGTGCTGTTCCAGCCCTTCAGAATTTCTTCGGCCAGGGCCTGCTGGTGCTCGCCAATGGCCACCAGCAGCGGGCAGTAGCGGGCCTTCTGTTCGGCCGTGGCGACGTCCGGCTTGCTGTCGAACAGGATGTACTCGTAGGCCGACAGGCCACGCACCACCACGCTGGATTTACCCAGCGATTCCTTGTCTACCGGCTTGTCGCCATTGACCAGTTGCTCGACCTGGCGGCCGACCAGGTTCTTCTTGTCGGGCCAGAACTGTACCTGCCAGGCGCGGTTGCCTTCGGCCAGCGGGCCGACCAGCAGCGGTTGCAGCTCGGCCCAGGCTTTTTGCGCGTTGAGGAAGTCGGCGCGCGCGGTGTCCAGCGAGGCCTTGCCTTCGCAGTAGGCCAGGGCGCTGGCAGCCAGGGCGCGGTCGGCTTCGACCCAGCGGCTGTAGGTCGGCAGGATCACCTGCTTGGCGATGGCGGCAGAGGTGACGGCCTGCGGGTCCTGCGGCGAGCAGGCGCCGAGGGCGAGGGCGGCGAGGCTGGTGAACAACAGTTTGGGTCGGAACATGCCCGGCTCCTTGTGCGTTTTAAAGTGAATTCAGAAACGCCAGCAGCGCGGCGCGCTGCTCGGCATTGAAGGTCAGTACCTGGTCGCGCGCCGCCTGGGCTTCGCCGCCGTGCCAGAGCACGGCTTCAAGCAGGTTGCGGGCGCGGCCGTCATGCAGGAAGCGGCTGTGGCCGCTGACCGTCTCGGACAGGCCGACGCCCCACAGTGGCGGGGTGCGCCAGTCCTGGCCGTTGGCGGCAAATTCGGTGCGTTCGTCACTCAGGCCGGGGCCCATGTCGTGCAGCAGCAGGTCGCTGTAGGGGCGGATGACCTGATTGGCCAGCTCCGGCTCCTTGGCGTTGGCGCTGGTGGTGAACTGCGGGGTGTGGCAGCCCTGGCAGCCGGCCTGGAAGAACAGGTTCTTGCCGGCCAGCACCTGCGGGGCGCCGACGTCGCGGCGGGCCGGTACGCCGAGGTTGCGGGTGTAGAAGGTGACCAGGCGCAGGATGTTGTCGCTGACTTCCTTCTCGCCGTCTTGCCCGTCGCCATTGGGCGCGGCCAGGCAGTCGGTTTGCGCCGCGGTGCAGTCGTCCTTGGGTTGCAGGGTGCTGGTCAGGCCCATGTCGCCGGCGAAGGCGTGCACGTTCTGCTGGTTGACGTTGGGCTGGCCGGCCTTCCAGCCGAAGCGCCCGAGCACGGTCTTGCCCTGGGCGTCGTCCCAGACCCGGTTGGCGCGGCCACGGATTCCATCGCGGTTGCGGTCATCGGGGTCTTCGTTGGCCAGTATGTCGGCCTTGGGGATGGCTTCGAGCAGGCCCAGGCCGATCATCGGTGGGGCGATGCGCGCCGAAAAGCGCGTGTCGGGGTGCATCGGGCCGTAGCCCAGTTGGGTGATCTGCAGGGTCGGGCGCTGCAGTTCGACCTGGTGGCCATCTTTGAAGGTGACGGTGTGGCTGTCGTAGCTCACCCGCACCTTGCCCTCCGGCGCTACGCCGGGGATGGCCATGTCCTGCAGTTGCGTGCCGTAGGTGGGCTCGGGCACCACGCCGATGCGCTCGATTTCGCGGGCCAGGTAGGGCTGGTCGGGGATCGACAGGCGCACCAGCATCGACACTGCATTGCTGTCGCCGGGCTCGGGCGGGTGGCCGCGGCCGTCGCGCACGTGGCAGTTCTGGCAGGCGTTGGTGTTGAACAGCGGGCCCAGGCCATCGCGGGCGGTGGTGGTGCTGGGGGCAATCACCCAGGGGCTGCGGAAGAAGCTGTTGCCCACCGAGAAGTCCAGGCGCCGCTCGGGCGAAAGGTTGGCCGAGGGCAGCGAGTAGGCGTTGCGGTCGCTGCGCTGCACCGTTGCCTTGCCACCGGAGAGGGCTTCACCGGGCTCGGCCTGGGTGAAACGCGGGGCGTCGTCACAGGCAGCGAGGGTGAGGGCCAGCAGCAGGGGGCTTAGGCGGAGCAAGGACATCGACAATCCTGGGCGTGGGCGAAAAACCGGCGTGCAAGCTTATCAGGCCGGGGGTATTTGAATAAGAGCAATTTGCAATTACCCGGGTGAAAAGGATGTGAAATGCCAGCATTTTCACCTGCTGTACTGGCCCTTTCGCGGGCAAGCCCGCTCCCACAGGGAGTGCACGGTTTGGGTATTGTGCGTTCCCTGTGGGAGCGGGCTTGCCCGCGAAAGGGCCAGTGCAGAAAAAAGGCGACCCGAAGGCCGCCTTTGTTATCCCGCTGGCGCTGATCAGAACTCGTGATCGGCGGTGTCCGGGTTCAGGTTGGCGATGCCCAGCTTGCCGGCGGCCTGCTCGATGGCGCCGGTCTGCTTGACCAGCGAGGCGATGGCGTCGCGCACGATCTGGTTGCCGGCAGCGTTGTCGGCGGCGATCAGCTGGTCGTAGTGCTCGCCTTTCAGCGCATGGTCGACCATCACCTGGATCTTGGCTTCGGTGGCTTCAAGGTCGGCCTTGAGGGTGGCGTCGGTGGCCGGGTCGGCCTTGGCCACCAGCGACGACAGGCTCGGGCCGGTCAGCTTGGTGCCGTCGACACGGGTGTACTCGCCCAGGTAGACGTTGCGGATGCCCTTGGCGTCATAGAAGTGCGAGTAGTGGGTGTTGTCGCTGAAGCAGTCCTGCTCGTCTTCTGGCGAGTTGGCTTCCAGCGAGACCTTCATGCGCTCGCCGGCCAGTTCGCCCAGCGACAGGCTGCCCATGCCGAACAGCATCTTGCGCAGGCCGTCGTTGACCGGCTCCGCTTCCAGGGTGGCGCGGTAGTTGTCGGCCACGTTCGGTGCCCAGTTGCCGACCATCTCTTCGAGGTCTTTGACCAGCAGGTCGGTGACCGCTTTCAGGTAGGCGCGGCGACGGTCGTTGTGGCCGCCAGTGGCGCCTTTGCCTTCGAGGTAGTCGGAGACAGGGCGGGCACCTGCGCCTGGGCCTGTGCCGTTGAGGTCCTGGCCCCAGAGCAGGAACTCGATGGCGTGGTAGCCGGTGGCGACGTTGGCTTCGGAACCGCCCAGCTCGTTCAGGCTGGCCAGCTTCTCAGGGGTGATATCCTTGACGTCGACCTTCTCCTCGCCCACCTGGATCTCGGTGTTGGCGATGATGTTGGCGCTGGCCGCCGGGTTGCCCAGGGCGTGCTCGTAGCTCTTGTCGACGTAGTCGATCAGGCCTTCGTCCAGGGGCCAGGCGTTCACCTGGCCTTCCCAGTCGTCGATGATGGTGTTGCCGAAGCGGAACGCCTCGCTCTGCAGGTACGGAACGCGGGCAGCGGCCCAGGCCTCTTTGGCGGCCTTGAGCGTCTCGTCGCTAGGCTTGGCGAGGAAGGCGTCGACGGCGGTCTGCAGCTGTTTGGCGGTGCTCAGCGAGTCGCTGTACACGGCGTAGACCATCTCGGTGTAATGCTTGACCACGGCCTTGCCGGCGGCTTCATCGACAGCGCCGGCAGGGGCTGCGGCGGTGCTGGCGGCAGCAGGTGCCTGGGCTTGCGGGGCGGCAGCCTTGTCGTCCTTTTCGCCGCAACCGGCGAGGGCGATGGCGATGGCCAGCAGACTGGCGGAGGCCAGAGGCATTCGAATCATTGTTGGTTTCCTGCGTCGTGTGGTTGGACCAGAGGGTTAGCCGTGCACCGTGGCACGCGAAACCGCAACATCATGCGAAAGATTTGCATTTGCTGTAAAGGGGCGCTTGCGCATTTCATGCAAACGCCCGTTTGCGGTGCAGGGTCAATGTTCGCGGGGGTGTTACAGCGCCGAGACCTGGTTGCGTTGCGCCTGCTTGAGGAAGGTGGTCAGCTCGCGCGCTGGCAGCGGCTTGCTGTAGTGGTAGCCCTGACCCTCGTGGCAGCCCTGGGCGATGATGTAGCTTTCCTGCTCGCTGGTTTCGACGCCTTCGGCGATCACCTGCATGCCTAAGCTCTTGCCCAGCTGGATGATGGCGCGAACGATGGTGGCGTCGTCATCGTCGTCGAGCAGGTCCTGGACGAAGCTCTTGTCGATCTTGATCTTGTCCAGCGGCAGTGACTTGAGGTAGCTCAGCGACGAATAGCCGGTGCCGAAGTCGTCGATGGCGATCAGCGCGCCGGAGCGGCGCAGGCTCAGCAGGTGCTGGGCGGCGGTGCTGATGTCTTCCATCAGGCCGGTTTCGGTGACTTCCAGCTCCAGGCTGCGCGGCGGCAGGCGGTAAGCCTGCAGCAGGTTGTTGACCACCCGCGGCAGCTCGTTGTGGTGCAGTTGCACGGTGGACAGGTTGACCGCCATGCGCAGTTCGCTGAAGCCTTGGTCGTGCCATTCGCGCAGTTGGCGGCAGGCCTGGTCGAGTACCCATTCGCCGATGGCGATGATGTTGCCGTTCTGCTCGGCCAGGGGGATGAACTGGTCCGGCGGGACCATGCCCAGCTCCGGGTGCTGCCAGCGCAGCAGCGCCTCGACGCCGACCACGCGGTGGTCGCGGTAGCTGATTTGCGGCTGGTACACCAGGTACAGCTGGTTGCGCGGCAGGGCTTCGCGCAGGTCCTTTTCCAGCTCGCGGCGCCGGCGCATCTCGCTGTCGACGCTGGCGATGTAGAACTGGTAGCGGTTGCGTGAGCGGGCCTTGGCCAGGGTCATGGTCTGCTCGGCCTTTTGCAGCAGTTTTTCGGTGCTGTCGCCGTCCTCGGGGAACAGAGTGATGCCGATGGTGGCGCGCAGGCGGATCTGCTGGTGGTCGAGGTCGAACGGTGCTTCAAGGTCGTCGAGAATGCTCTGCGCAAGCTCGGCGGCCTCGTAGGGTTGCTCGATGTTGGCCTGCACCAGGGCGAACTGGTCGCCGCCCAGGCGCGCCAGTGCCCCCAGGCGGCCGCTGTGGGCCCGCAGGCGGTCGGCCAGGGCCAGCAGCAACTGGTCACCCACTTGGTAGGTGAACTGCTCGTTGATGCCCTTGAAGTCGTCCAGGCCCACGCACAGCACTGCCACCCGGTGCTGCAGGCGGCCGCCGTCGATCAAAATCTTGTCCAGTTGCTGCTGCAACTGCTGGCGGTTGGGCAGGCCGGTCAGAAAATCGTACTGGGCCATGCGCTGCAGGCTGTTTTCGGCTTCGTGGCGCAGGTGGGTGTTGCGCTCGATCGAGGCCAGCAACTGGTTGGCGGTGTTGACCCAGATGCCCAGTTCGTTGCGCTCGTGGCCCTTGAGCTGGGGGATCTGGTGCTGGCTGGGGCGGTCGGGGTTGATTTGCGTCAGGTGCTCGATGATCTTCGACAGCGGCTTGGTCAGCAGCCAGTGGTACACCAGGTACAGCACCAGGCCCATGGCCAGGGCGCGCAGCACGCCGGAGATGAAAATGATCACCGCGTTGACCAGAAAACCCTCGCCGTAGCTGGAGGTGTCGAGGGTGATGCTGAGGTCGCCGTAGTATTCGCTGTAGGGGCCGCGGCCGACCAGTTGCGTGGTGTAGGTGCGCTCCTGGCCGAGAATCGGGTCGGTGAGCCAGCGCATGGACATGTCCTGCAGCGGCCGGTTTTTCTCTGCCAGCATGGTTTCGTTGGGGTGGCCGATGGAGGCCATGCGCACCGATTCGTCCTGGAACAGGCCTTCCATCACCTGCATGCCCATTTCCCGGTCGAGGCTGTACACCGCCTGGGTGGACGGGTCGCGGAACATGTCGAGGATGCGCTGGGCGTCGTTGTTCACCGCCTGGCGGGTCTTGTAGGCGTCATAGACGATTTGCGCGCAGCTGAGCACGACGCCGACAGCCAACGCCGAAAGCAGCACCACCCTGAGCAACTTCACCGACAAGCTGTTGCGAAATTCCAGCTTCAAAGGGGATTCCTTAATCCATGCGCATGCCATTATTTTGCCATTAACTCTGGCGACAGAGTATCGACCGATCGCCCTGTCCGGCAAGCCGCCCGTCGGCGGATTTACCCTTGGCTCTGTATCGGTCGGGCGGCCATGCGACTTGAGTGCGCAGCGTCAGCTTTCCAGAAAATTGATGTTAGCGTGCTATGGGCTGCGAGCAAGGCCCGAGCGGCGGATGGCAGGCGAAAAAAAACCCGGCCTGGGCCGGGTTTTTCACAAGGCTTGTGGATCAGGCCTTGAAGGTCTTGCCTTCGAACTGCTCGGCAACGAAGGCCCAGTTGACCAGGTTCCAGAACGCCTCGACATACTTCGGACGCACGTTGCGGTAGTCGATGTAGTAGGCGTGTTCCCAGACGTCGCAGGTCAGCAGCGGGGTGTCGCCGCTGGTCAGCGGGCAGCCGGCGCCGATGGTGCTGGCCAGGGCCAGGGAGCCGTCGGCCTTCTTCACCAGCCAGCCCCAGCCGGAGCCGAAGGTGCCGACCGAAGTCTTGGTGAACTCTTCCTTGAACTTGTCGAAGGAACCGAAGGCGGCGGTGATGGCGTCAGCCAGGGCGCCGGTAGGTTGGCCACCGCCGTTTGGCGACAGGCATTCCCAGTAGAACGAGTGGTTCCAGATTTGCGCGGCGTTGTTGAAGACGCCACCCGAAGAGGTCTTGATGATCTCTTCCAGGGTCTTGCCTTCGAATTCGGTGCCCGGGACCAGGTTGTTCAGGTTCACGACATAGGTGTTGTGGTGCTTGTCGTGGTGGAACTCCAGGGTTTCCTTGGAGATGTGCGGCTGCAGGGCATCGTGGGCGTACGGCAGCGGCGGCAATTCAAAAGCCATGGTGTATCTCCTGATTCAGGTCTGTTTGCGGTTTGCGCCAGGCCTCACGGGTGGCCTGTATGAGCGTCGGCGAGTTTGTACTCTTTGCGACGCAGGGGCAGGATCATAGCACCGGGGCAGGCGCATAACCACGCAACAACTATAGGGAATAGAGGTTCCAGAGCGGTTGGCGCAGGTGACGGGCGGGGCAGGCGATGGCACCTGGGTTGTGCGCAAGCCCGCTCCCACGCTGCAACGCCTGTCTTGCAATCAGCCGAAAATCAACTGCGCCGCCACCGCGAACATCATCACCGCCACCATCAGGTCGAGCATCCGCCAGGTCGCCGGGCGGGCCAGCCAGGGGGCCAGCCAGGCCGCGCCCAGGGCCAGGGTGGTGAACCACAGCAGCGAAGCGCTGGCGGCACCGGCCACATAAGCACCGGGCACGCTCTGCTGGGCGCCGAGCGAGCCGATCAGCAGCACGGTGTCCAGGTACACATGGGGGTTGAGCAGGGTCACCGCCAGGGCGCTCAGCAGTACTGCCCGGCGCGAGCGCGTGCCCTGGCCTTGCTGGTGCTGCAGGCTCTGTTTGGAGCAGGCGCTGCGCAGCGCCTTGGCGCCATACCACAGCAGAAACACCGCGCCACCCCAGCGGGCAATGGCCAGCAGGGTCGGGTTGTGCGCCAGCACCGTGGCCAGGCCGAACACCCCGGCTGCCACCAGAATCGCGTCGCAGACAATGCACAACGCCGCCACCGGCAAGTGGTGCTCACGGCGCAGGCTCTGGGCCAATACAAAGGCGTTCTGCGCGCCGATGGCCATGATCAGGCCGAAGGCCACCAACATGCCGTTCAAATAGCTTTGCCACATGGCGATTACTCCACAAAAGATGCTGGCCATTGTGGCGAGGCTGGCGGTATAAGAAAAACCAATAGAGCTGATCTGGCATTAGAGGAACTGATGTTCAACTACAAACTGCTCGCCGCCCTGGCCGCGGTGATCGAACAGGGCGGCTTCGAGCGTGCCGCCCAGGTGCTGGGGCTGTCGCAGTCGGCGATTTCCCAGCGCATCAAGCTGCTCGAAGCACGCGTCGGCCAGCCGGTGCTGGTGCGCGCCACGCCGCCCAGCCCCACCGACGTCGGCCGCCAGTTGCTCAACCACGTGCAGCAGGTACGCCTGCTCGAACGTGACTTGCAGCGCCAGGTACCGGCACTGGACGAGGAGGGCGCCCCCGAACGCCTGCGCATCGCCCTCAACGCCGACAGCCTGGCCACCTGGTGGGCCGGTGCGGTGGGTGCGTTCTGTGCCGAGCAGCGTTTGCTCACGGAGCTGGTGGTGGAAGACCAGGAGGTCGGCCTGAAACGCATGCGCGCCGGCGAAGTGGCGGCCTGCCTGTGCGGCAGCGAACGGCCGGTGGCCGGGGCGCGCAGCCTGGCGCTGGGGGCCATGCGCTACCGGGCGCTGGCAAGCCCCGCGTTCATGGCCCGGCACTTCCCGCAAGGTTTCGAGGTGGCGCGCCTGGCCCGCACGCCGGCCATCGTCTACGGCCCGGACGATTTTCTGCAGCATCGCTACCTGGCGTCACTGGGCATCGAGGACGGTTTTTTGCACCACCTGTGCCCTTCGTCCGAAGGCTTTTTGCGCATGACCGAAGCCGGCCTGGGCTGGGGCCTGGTGCCCGAGTTGCAGGCCCGCGAACAGCTGGCCGGCGGGCAACTGGTGGAAATCTGCGCCGATACCCCCATCGATGTGCCGCTGTACTGGCATCATTGGCGCAACGGCGGGCAACTGCTCGCCCAGCTGACCGAACACCTGCGCCATTCGGCGCGCGACTGGCTGGTGCCCTTGTAGGGCCGGCCGGCGTCAGTTGCATCTGAAATCTGGCAAGGCGGAGTGTTACATGCGAATTCTGGTCACCGGCGCGAGCGGCTTCATCGGCGGGCGCTTTGCGCGCTTTGCGCTGGAGCAGGGCCTGGACGTGCGGGTCAACGGCCGCCGCGCCGAGGGCGTCGAGCACCTGGTCAAGCGTGGCGCGCAGTTCATCCCTGGTGACCTGGGCGATGCAGAACTGGCCCGGCGCCTGTGCCAGGGGGTCGATGCGGTGGTGCACTGCGCCGGCGCCGTGGGCACCTGGGGGCGCTACCAGGACTTCCATCAAGGCAACGTGGTGCTGACCGAGAACGTGGTCGAAGGCTGCATCAAGGAGCACGTGCGGCGCCTGGTGCACCTGTCGTCGCCGTCGGTGTACTTCACCGGCCGCTCGCGCCTGGATATCCGCGAAGACCAGTTGCCACGACGCTTTCACGACCACTACGCACTGACCAAGCACCTGGCCGAGCAGAAGGTGTTCGGCGCCCAGGAGTTCGGCCTGGAAGTGCTGGCGCTGCGCCCGCGCTTCGTCACCGGGGCAGGGGATGCGAGCATCTTCCCGCGGCTGATGCAGATGCAGCGCAAGGGCCGGGTGGCGATCATCGGCAACGGCCTGAACAAGGTCGACTTCACCAGCGTGCACAACCTCAACGACGCCTTGCTCAGCGCCCTGTTCGCAGACGATGCGGCCCTTGGCCAAGCCTACAACATCAGCAACGGCCACCCGCTGCCGCTGTGGGACGTGGTCAACTACGTGATGCGCCGCATGAACGTGCCGCAGGTCACCCGCTACCGCAGCTTGGGCCTGGCCTACAGCCTGGCGGCGCTCAACGAGGCCGCCTGCCTGCTGTGGCCCGGGCGCCCGCAGCCGACCCTGAGCCGCACCGCGATGCAGGTGATGAGCCACGATTTCACCCTGGACATCAGCCGCGCCCGGCAGTACCTCGACTACCGGCCCAAGACCGATGTGTGGGCCGCGCTGGATGAATTCTGCGCCTGGTGGCAGGCCCAGCAGGGCAACCGCTGAACCACCGGCTAAAGAGATGTTCATAAGTGCGCCGCCGTGGCGGTTTATACTCATGCCTCTTTGCTATCACCGTGGTTGAATGCCCATGCGTAACGACGCCCATGACGATTTTGACGACGTGCCCCCGCTGCGCGCCGGCACCCCCGATGACGACGAACTGTTGCCCGCCCACGTGGCGCGCAGCCGCCAGAAGGCCGTACGGCCACGCAGCAACGGCCCGCTGTGGGCCTTGCTGGGGGCTTCGTTCATTGCCCTGGCCGGGCTTGGCTGGTGGAGCTTCCAGCAGATCTCGCTGATGGAACAGCAACTGGTGGCTACACAAGAAAGCTTTGCCCGCATCAGCGAGGAAGCGGCCGGGCGCCTGCAGGCGATCAGTGGCAAGGTCGATGCCAGCGAGTCCACCAGCAGCACTGGCAGCGAGGCGCTGAAACTGCAGATTCGCCAGTTGCAGGCCAGCCTGGCCGAGCAGGGCAAGCAGCAGCAGGGCGTCGCCGGCCAGGCGGGTGACCTGGGCAAGCGCCTGGAGCAGGTGCTGGCCGATACCCGCGCGCAGCAAAAAGCCGTGACCGACCTGCAAACCCAGTTGCAGGCGCAGTTGAAAGCGGTGAACGCCGAGCTTGCGGCGTTGAAGTCGGGCCAGCTGGATGGCGGCAAGCTCGATGGCCAGCTGAAGAACCTCAACGATGAGGTGGCTGCGCTGAAGAAGCAGGGTAATCAGAAGGCCGCCATCGATAGCCTGGAGCAGGATGTGCTGGTGCTCAAGACGCAGATGGACAACCGCCCGGCGGCAGCCTCCAGCGGTGCCTCGGTGCAGGAATTCGATGCCTTCCGCGGGCAGACCACCCGCAACATCAGCACCCTGCAAAGCCAGATCCAGAACCTGCAGCAGCAGATCAACGCGCGGCCCTGAATCCGCAGGGGAGGGCTTTGCCCTCCTTTCGCGGCACAAGGCCGCTCCTACAGGGTGACGCGATTCCCTGTAGGAGCGGCCTTGTGCCGCGAAAGGGCCGCAAAGCGGCCCCGGCGATCTCGCTTACAAACGCGGATAGTCGATATACCCCACCGGCCCCTTGCCATAAAAAGTCTCCGGGTGCGCCGGGTTCAGCGGTGCATCCGCCGCCAGCCGCGCCGGCAGGTCGGGGTTGGCGATAAACGGCACGCCAAACGCCACCGCATCGGCCTTGCCCGCCGCCAGCGCCGCATTGGCGCTGGCCTTGTCGAAGCGTTCGTTGACGATGTACGGCCCGCCAAAGGCTGCCTTGATCAATGGCCCGAGGCTGTCGTCGGCCTCTTTTTCCCGCGAGCAGATGAACGCGATGCCGCGCTTGCCCAGCTCGCGGGCCACATAGGTGAAGGTCTCGGCGCGATCGGCATCGCCCATGTCGTGGGCATCGGCGCGCGGCGCCAGGTGCACGCCCACACGCCCGGCGCCCCACACCTCGATGGCCGCGTCGGTCACCTCCAGCAGCAGCCGTGCGCGGTTTTCCAGCGAGCCGCCGTAGCGGTCGGTGCGCTGGTTGGTGCTGCTTTGCAGAAACTGGTCGAGCAGGTAGCCGTTGGCACCGTGAATCTCCACGCCATCGAAGCCGGCAGCCTTGGCGTTCTCGGCGCCGCTGCGGTAGGCCTCGACGATGTCGGCGATCTCTTCGGTTTCCAGGGCGCGTGGCGTTGGGTAGTCGCTGAGCGGGCGCACCAGGCTGACATGGCCCTTGGCCTGGATGGCGCTGGGCGCCACCGGCAGTTCACCGTTCAGGTAGGAGGGGTGGGAGATGCGCCCCACATGCCACAGCTGCAGGAAGATCCGCCCGCCGGCGCCATGCACGGCCTGGGTGACGTTATGCCAGCCGCGCACCTGCTGGTCGTTCCAGATACCGGGGGTGTCGGGGTAGCCGACGCCCATGGCGGTCACCGAGGTCGCCTCGCTGAGAATCAGCCCGGCGCTGGCGCGTTGCACGTAATACTCGGCCATCAGCGCGTTGGGGATGCGGCCTTCGTCGGCGCGGCAACGGGTCAGCGGGGCCATGATGATGCGGTTGGGCAATTTCACGTCGCCCAGGGTGATCGGATCGAAAAGCGTGGTCATAACGGTTACCTGCCTGTTCAAAGCGCTTGGCGCAGTTGTTCGAGGAACGCCTGGATAGTGGCTTCGTCACGTTTGAAAAAGTGCCATTGGCCGATCTTCTGGCTGCTGATCAGCCCGGCGCGCTGCAAGGTGGCCAGGTGGGCTGAGACGGTCGACTGCGAAAGGCCGCAGCGTTGGTCGATCTGCCCGGCACACACGCCGTTTTCGGTGCTGTGGTACTGGTCGGGGAATTGCGCTGCCGGGTCTTTCAGCCAACTGAGGATTTCTCGCCTGACCGGGTGGGCCAGCGCTTTTATGATTTCGTCGAGATCGAGTGGCATGGGTGAGGCTCGTTGTGTATCGCGATAGGGCGAAATTTAAATCGGTATTTTCCGATATACAAATATGAAGAGGTTCTGAGCTCAGCTCGAATCGCTATATCGCGTTATAACGATATAGGCGCTGGCGGTGCTAGACTGCGCCCATGAACTACCTCGCACACCTGCACCTGGGCGGCCCGGCGCCGCAGCAATTGCTCGGCAGCCTGTATGGCGATTTCGTCAAAGGCTCGCTGGAGGGGCGCTTTGCGCCTGAGCTTGAAGCAGCCATTCGCCTGCACCGGCACATCGACAGCTACACCGACAGCCACCCGCTGGTGCTGGCGGCGCTGGCGCGTTTCCCCAAGGAACGCCGGCGCTTTGCCGGGATTGTGCTGGATGTGTTTTTCGACCATTGCCTGGCGCGGCACTGGGCCGACTACGCCGACCAACCGCTGGCGCAGTTCACCGGGGCTTTTTATCGAGTGCTGCTGGCCGAGCCCGAGTTGCCCGGGCGGCTGGCGCGGATTGCGCCCTACATGGCGGCGGATGACTGGTTGGGGGCCTATGGCGATTTTGCGACGTTGGAGCAGGTGTTCAACGGCATTGCCCGGCGCTTGTCGCGGCCGGAAGGCATGGCCGGGGTGATGGGCGAGCTTGAGCGCCTGTATGAACCGCTGCTGGTGGATTTTCGCGAGTTCTACCCGCAGTTGCAGGGGTTTGCCGCCCAAGCCCGCAGCCGCTGAGCCTGCCGGTGCCATCCCTGTGGGAGCAACTGTCTTGCTCAATTTCTAAAGGCTGGTGCGATCCCTGTGGGAGCGGGCTTGCCGGAGTGCCGGACCACCGCGAACACCGGCATAGCCGGTGCCAACCACCGCGCTGCCTGCTTCGCGGGTAAACCCGCTCCCACAGGACTGCGTCAACCCCAAACCCAGCGCTGTGCCTGTAGCGGCTTTGAGCGCGAAAGGGCTGCGCAGCAGCCCCGGCGATTTTGCAGGGCGCCGATATTCTGGGGCCGCTGCGCGCCCCGTCGCGACACAAGGCCGCTTCCCACAAGTACAGCCCTGGCCTGACAGCCATGTTATCCCTGTGGGAGCGGCTTTAGCCGCGAACACCGGCGCAGCCGGTGCCAGGCACCGCGTCGCCTGCTTCGCGGGTGAACCCGCTCCCACAAGGTTACGTACACCCCGGCAGTCGTGAAATCACTGCTCAATCGAGCTCAATCCTTCAACCCAAACCACTGCCACCCGCTACGCGCAAACCTCACGCTCACCGGCAACGAATCCACCCGCCAGGTATCGGCCAGCGGCTGGTCGAAGCGCGCCGGCACCATCAGCCCGCGGGTCGGGCTGCTGAACGGCTTGCGCAGGTCGCTGGGCAGCGGGTTGGCGCTTTCGGCCGGGTTGATCACCGTGGCGCCGGTGGCGCTGCCGTCGGGCAGGCGCACTTCCAGGCGCGAGCCCGGGGTGGCGTGCTCGACATCCTTGGGGTCCAGGTACACCCACAACTGCGCCGGCCCGTTGCGTTCCAGGCGCATCAGCAAGGTGCCGGGGCCGACGTTCTCGCCAGGGGCGGCGATGACCTCGGCCACCCGCCCGCTTTCGCTGGCGTCGATGCGCATCTGCTGCAACCGCTCGGTCAGCCAGCGCGCTTCCTGTTGCTGTTGATGCTGGTAGCGCTCGGCCTCGTTGCCGCCGGCCAGGCTGCGCTCCCAGGCCAGGCGCTCGGCTTCGCGGCTGTCCAGGGCGTTCTGCGCCTCCAGCAGCTCGCCGCGGGTCGCGGCCTGGCGCGCCACCAGTGAACGCACATCGCGCACCCGCGCGGCAGCCCGGTCCACCAGCGCCTGCAGCACCTGGCGGTTGTGCGCGGTGAGCCCGTCAGGCGTGGCCGGTGCTGCGCTGCCTTGCAGCAGGTTCAGGCGCAGCCGCCATTCGGGGTTGTCCATTTGCACCAGCGGGCTGCCGGGCTGCACATGGTCGCCCGGCTGCACGTTCACCGCCTCCACCTGGCCAGGTTGCATGGCGCGCACCTCAAGGGTGGGCAGGCGCACCAGCGCCGGCGCCTCGACACGCAGCATGGCCAGGCCGTAGCGCCCTGCAAGCCAGGCCGGCGGCAACAGAATCAACAGCAGGATCAGGTACCAGCGCAGGCGAAAGGCCAGGCGTTTGCCCGGCGCATAGAGCACCTGCATGCCGTTGTCCTGGGTCGGGTGTTGTTCCTTGGCACTGCGAAAATTGATCTTCATCGGCTTCTCGGGTAGTCGGTCCAGGATTGCCAGTCGATGCCCGCCAGGCCGGCAGGCTGCAGGCTGCGCTGCCAGCCGGCGGCCAGCTGTTGCAGTTGCGCGGGGCTGCTGCCGGCCCAGCTCAGGGTGTCGGGCTGGTCGGCCTCGATGCTTTGCGCCAGGCGCAGGTGCAGCGCCGGCCAGCGGCGGGCGATGTCCAGTGCGCGGCGGGTGCTTTTGTCGGCCTGGCGCTGGTAGATCATCAGGCTGACGTTGGTCACGCCCAGGGCTTGCAGCTCGCAGGGCACGCAGGGGTTGGCGTCGGCCGCCACCTCGAACCAGCGCGGGTGGCTCGACAGCGTCAGTGGCCAGGGGCTGTGCGACTTGGCCTCGCGCAGGGTCTGCAGCCAGTCCTGCACGCGCTGGTCGGGCACCGGCCAGCCCAGTTGCTCGACTTCAAGGTCCAGGTGCAGGCCATCGAACGGCAGCCCGGCAAAGCGCTGGATCAAACCGAGCAGTTGCCTGCGCCCGGCCGGCTCGATCCAGTGCGGGTCGCCCAGCAGCAGGTTGACCCGCAGCCCCTGGGCATGGGCGGCGTGCAGCAGGGTCTGGAGCTGGGCGCGGGTGGCCTCGCCGGCGTTCACCTGCTCTGCGTCCAGCCCCAGGTGCAGTTCGTCGATGCCGGAGCGGCGCAGCTCGGCCAGCTCCTCACTGCGCCGGGCAGGGTCGAGCAGGGCCTGGCTGTGCCAGATGTACACGCCCTGGCGCCAGCCACGGGCCAGGGGCGCGCTGGCGATCTGGCCGGGGGCGTCCCAGCGCAGGTAGCGGCTACCCAGCAGTTGCTCGAAGCGCTGGCTGTCGTCGCCGAACACCCGCAGCGCGGCATCCTGCAGCCACACTCGGTGCCAGGCGGCAATCTGCGCAAAGCCTGCGTTGTAGTCGTCGATGCGTGCCTGCTGCAGGCGCAGGCTGGCTTCACCGGCGTCCAGTTCGCCGCGCTGGCGGCGCTCGTCGAGCACCTGGCGCAGCCCGGCACGCCGCTCGCGCAGGCGCTGGTACTCGTTGACGCTGCGCCGCTGCTGGGCAATCACCTTGCCCAGCTCGCGCAACAGCTCGCCCTGTTCCTGCTCGCGGGCCTGTACCGCGGCCTGGTAGCGCGCCTCGCCTTCGCGGCTGCGGGCGGTGCCGTAGTCGAGCAGGTCGACCGGTGCCGACAGGGTCAGCCCGGCGGCCAGGCCGCTGCCACGGTCGGCGGCGCCGCTGCGCTCCTCGACCGTTTGCGCCACGCTGAAGTAGGCGTCGATGGCGGTGTACCAGGGTTTTTTGCGCTGGCGCTCGGCGTTGGCCAGCTCGGCGTCACGCCCGGCCAGGCGCGGGTTGTCTTGCAAAAGCGGGCGCCAGGCGTCGAGCGCCTGCGGGTGACGGGCCAGCTGGCTTGGCACTGGCGTGTCGCCGGGGCGCAGGGTAACGCCGAGGCTTTCAAGGCTTGCGCGAATATCCCCCAGCAGGTCGTCCTGCAGGGCGCAGCGGTCGCTCAGCGCCTGCCACTCGCCGCGCATCAGCTGGGCATCGGAGGGCAGGATCCAGCGCTCGTCCAGGCGCTGGCGCAATTGCGCCTCGGCGGCCTGGCTGGCCTGCTTCAGCCCGCGGCACAGGCGTTGCTCTTCGCTGGCACGCCACCAGTCGGCATAGGCGCTGCGCACCGCCAGGCGCTGGCGGGCACGCTGGTAGCCCTGCTCGATTTCGGCCAGGTGAATGTCGCGGCGGCTGTCATCCACCGCATCCAGGCGCCGGCGCAGGCTACCCAGTAACGGGTAGCGTACGCCCACAGCGAACGAGCGGCCGTAGTAGTCGTTGCGCAGGTCTTCGGTGACCAGCTCGCGGTAGCGGCCCACGTCGGCGTTGCCGAACATCTGCCAGCCAGCCTCCGACTCACGTTGCTCGCTGGCGGCATAACGGGCCTGCAGGCGGGCGTTGGCCGCTTCGCTGGCGGGGTTGCTGGTGGCGCGCTGGAGCACGCTGTCCAGCGGCAGTGGTGTGGCCCAGGCAAGCGCCGGCAGCCAGCACAACACCGGCAGCAGCCGGGTGCTTTGTTTGAAGTTCATGGCAGGGGCCCTAGAAGCGGTTGGCGCGTTTGAGCACCCACCAGGGTGCCATGCTCGATTCTTCGTGCCCGCGGCGCAGCAGCTCGTTGAGCAGGGCGAACACGCTCCAGCAGCGCAGGGCGTACATCGCCAGCGGGTACAGCGGCAGAATCCAGATAAGGCGCAGGTCCTGGCGCGGCCGTTCGCTGACCATCAGCAGCATGCCCAGGTACAACAGTGCGCTCATGCCCAGGTACAGGCCGTAGATCAGCAGCGAGAAGAACACGAACGCGGTGAACGGCAGCACCGCCAGGCCCACCAGGCTGTAGCCGAGGATGATCAGCGGCAGCACCAGCTGGAAGAACAGCCCGCTGACCAGCAGCATGAGAAAGTTCGGCCAGCCCACCAGTGCTGGGTTGAAGGCATGCCGGTGCTTGCGTGCATAGACGAAGAACAAGTCACCGTCCCAGCGCAGGCGCTGCTGCAGGAAGCCGCGCCAGGTGGCCGGGGCGTCGGTATGGCCGATGGCCCGCGGCTCGAAGGGGATGCGCAGGCGGTAGCGGCGAAAGTAGCTTTTGATGCGCAGGGTCAGGTCGAGGTCTTCGGCGGTGTGGGTGTCCCAGCCGCCGATCTGCACCAGGAAGCTGCGACGGAATGCACCAAAGGCCCCGGAGACGTTATTCACCAGGTTCCATTCGGCCAGGCCGATCTTGCTCATGTGGATCGACAGCAGGTACTCCAGCGCCTGGATGCGCGCCACCAGCGACTGCCCGGCATTGCGCACCCGCAGGCTGCCGGCCACCGCCGGCACCTTGGGGTCGGCGAAGTGGCGCACCAGGTGGCCGACCATGTCGTTGTCGAACGAGGTGTCGCCGTCGACGTTGATCAGGATTTCGCCGCTGCTGTAGGCAAGCCCCGCGTTCAGCGACGACACCCGGCCACCGCGTTGCCACTTGGCCAGTGGGCGGATTACCCGGTTGGCCGGCAGCCGGTGGCTTGCACGAAACGCGCGCACGGCGGCGGTGGTGTGCGGGTTGCCGCTGGCGCCGTCGATGATCGGGATGATCTCCAGCATGCCGGGGTAGGTTTGTTCCACCAGGCTGCGCAGGGTCAGTTCGACGTCGCGGCCTTCGCTGTAGCAGGTGATGATGCACGACACCCGCGGGTACCAGGGCGTGCGCTGCTCCACGGCGCTGCGTTCGCGGGCGAACCAGCGCAGGGTGCCGAGCAGCACCAGCAGGTTCAGCGGCACCTCCAGCAACAAGAAGTACGGGAACACCATCAAGAACAGCCGCCAGTGGCCGTTGGGGCCCTGGATCTCGCCCAGCCAGGCCTGCCAGTGATCGATCAGCGCGTTCATTGCAGCTCCCCCGCCAGGCGCGCCATCAAAAGCTCAGCGCTGTCTTTTTCCAGCAGGCCTTCGGGGGCCACGCAGCCGACGGTGGCCAGGCGAATGTCTTGCAGGTCCTGGCCGACGAACAGTTCGCTGATGCGGTTAAGGCGCTCGACCACACGCTGCAGGCCGGCGCCGTCGGTGTACATCAGCAGCAGCCACAGCTGTTCTTCGCTGGTGCGGGTACAGCGGTCGGTGTCGCGGATGGCCACCTGGATGCGTTCGATCAAGGCATCGAGCAGCGCATGGCCGCGCTGCGGTCCAAGGCGTTCGAGCACCGCCGCCAGGTTGTGAAAGCGCAGGCCCAGCAGGGCGAAGCGTGGCGCCTGGTGGCGCTCGATCAGTTCCAGCTGCCAGTCCAGCAGGGTGCGGAAGGTGTTGGCCGCGACCATGGCCAGGCCGCCGAACAGCGGTTCGCTGTCGCGTTCCAGGCCCTGGCGGGCGGCGAGCATGCCGGCTTCGGACAGCTGGTAATGGCGCACCTCGCGCACCTGCAACTGGTCGGGGGTGTGCTGCTCACCGCAGTCCAGGCAGCGCGCCTGGATGTCGGCGTCGACGAAGAACGCCTGGCACTGGTTGCAGGCGTAGTTTTCCAGTGGCCGGTCGTAGTCGCTGCCGATGTGCCGCAGGCGGGTCAGGCAGTTGGGGCAGACCAGCGCACCATCTTTGAGAAACTGCGCCTGGCGGCCGATATGCCCGCACGTGAAGCAGTGCAGCGAGGCCTGGCGGCGGATGTCCAGGCTGTGGCATTCGGTGCAGGTGTCGACGTAGTTCAGCTGGCCGCTGCCACAGCGCCGGCACAGGCGGATGCGGTCCACCAGGGCGGTACTCTCGAGCAGGCCGCGTTGCGCCAGGTCACGCACCAGCGCCTGGCTGTTGACCGCCTCGCCACCCAGGCAGCGGGCCAGCGGGTAGTCGTAGTGCTGCGGGTTACCTGGCTCGCGCAGCGCCTGCAGGCGGCCCGGGGCGCGCAGCCACAGCCAGGCCAGCAGGCGTGCTTGCGGGGTTTGTGGGGGGCGGCCGTTGTTGAACACCGCCAGGCGTTCGCGGTGTTGCAGGCAGGCGTTTTCCAGAGCCGGCCAGCTGGCGGCCGGGGCGCCGTCGGCCAGCGCCAATACCTGCGCATCGTGCTGCTGGCGGCAGTAGATCAGGCCCAGGCCGTACTGCGGGCGCGCGCGCAGATGGCGCAGCATCTGACGGTTTTCTTCGAGGGAGGCGCCCAGCACAACGGCGTCGAAGGCAGGTTCCAGCAACAGGGCGGTCAGGTCGGTGAAGCGGGTCGCAAGCGGGTGCTGCGATTCGCGGCCAAAGCCTACTTCAGCGACGCGTACGGCGGCGTCGTTCATGGCTGCTCCAGTTCAGAGGTCTGGCTTTCCGACTGGAGACAGCGCTTTAAAGTTCTACAAGACGATCACTTTGTACAGGTTTGAGCGATTGCTCTAACCTCAGGCTGCGCGGGCGTGGCGGCGTACCGGCAGTTCGCTTTCGACCACGCCGAACAGCGCCATGTGAACCGCCTGTTGCGCCTGCAGGGCAAGCACGGCGCGCTCTTTGCCTGCGCTGGCGATGGCCGGCAGCAGCTCGATATGCACCTGCCCACGGTCTTGGCCGAACAGGCGCAGCAGGTGCGAGACCAGGTCATCGTTGCCGACGAACGGTGCAATTGGATCGGTCTCGCCGTTGCGAAGGTATCGAATGGCAACCGGTTGTACAGGTATGCCCTGGTCGATGGCCCCGGCCAGCAGGCGGCCATGGAAGGTGCGCAGGGTGCGCCCGTCGGTGGTGGTGCCCTCGGGGAAGATCAGCAGCGGGCGCTGCTGGCCGAGCTGGGTGCTGATCTGTTCGCGCAGGCGCTGGGCGTCACCGCCACCGCGGCGGATGAACAGCGTGCCGGCCTTTTCTGCCAGCCAGCCGGCTACTGGCCAGTGGCGCACCTCGGCCTTGGACAAGAACGACAGCGGGGTGAGCATGCCCAGCAGCGGGATGTCGGTCCACGACACGTGGTTGCACACCCACAACATCGGCTGTTGCGGCAGTTGCCCCTGCACCTTCACCTCGAAGGGCAAGGCGGCGACCAGGCGCTGCATGAACAGGCGCGTCCAGCGTTGCCGGCGCTCCAGCGGGGTGTTCATGCCCAGGCGCTCGGCCAGGGCGATGCAGGCGGCCATCAATAGGCCCAAGGCCAGCACCATAAACAGTCGCAGCAGGCGGGCACTGGCCCGCAGCCCCGGCATCAGACCGCCGCCTTGAAGTGGCGGGCATAGCGCGGGCAGAGATCGTCGCGCTTGAGCAGGATGAACACGTCGGCCACCTGGAAGTCTTCGTCCCAGCACGGTTCGCCGCAGATCTTCGCGCCCAGGCGCATGTAGGCCTTGAGCAGTGGCGGCATCTCGGCGATGACATTGCCTGGCAGGGCCAGGGTCGGCAGCGGGTTCTTCGGCTCGGCGCGCAGGTGCTCGGTGCACAGGTAGCGTTCGCGCAGGCGCTGCATGACCGCATGGGCCTGCACGCCACCGTCTTGCATGGGGATGCTGGCGCAGCCCATCAGGTAGCTGTAGCGGCCCTCGTTGAGCACTTCGGCCAGCTCGCTCCAGAGCACCGCGATGGTGCCGCCGTTGCGGTAGTCGGGGGCTACGCAGGTGCGGCCCAGTTCGAGGATCGGGCCCTGCAGTTGCAGCAGGCCATGCAGGCTGAATTCTTCTTCGCTGTAGAAGCGCCCCAGGCTGCTGGCGGCCTGGTGGTCGAGCAGGCGGGTGGTGGCGACCAGCTCGCCGGTGGCCAGGTCGCGCACGCCGATGTGGCGGCAGTGGCTGTCGTAGTCGTCCATGTCCAGGCCGTGTTCTGCGCCCTTGAGCTTGGCCTTGAATTCACCACTGAATACCTTGAAACGCAGCGCCTGTGCTTCCTGCAGGGCGGCAGCGCCGACCAGGCGTTCGGCTTGCAGACGGCGTTCAGGGCTGTTGTCGCCAGAGCGAGCGATCCGAGTCATTGCGAGTCTCCATAAGCCAGCCAAAGGGTTGCGGCCGGTCGGCTTTGTTGTGCAAAGTCAGCCTAGGTACGGCCGGTGTCACCCCCATGAATCTTTGGTGATGCTTGCGTGACAGCCCCACGGGAGGACCCTCGATGGCCTGGTTGCAACGACTCAACGACCCTTTGCGCCACCCCTTGCAAGCAACCCTTGGCGAAACCTGCGCCACGGTGCTGGAGCGCTTTGCCAGTGCTTCGCCGTTCGAACTGGCGGTGCTCGGCGGGCGTGCCATGGCCACCCCTGGGCTGGCCTTTCTGCTGGGCTACCAGGCGGCGTTGCGGGTGCTTTGGCCCAGCGCCCCGGCCGGCCTTGGCGCGTTGTGCGCCACCGAGCGGCGCAGCGTGCGCCCGGCCGACATGCAAACCCGCCTGGACGGCCTGCGCCTGACCGGCAACAAGGATTTCGTCACGGCCGGGCTTGAGGCCGAGTGGTTGCTGGTGGCGGCGCGCTGCGAAGGGCCGGGCGAAAGTCCGCGCTTGCATTTGGCGGTGGTTTACCCGGGCGAGCCTGGGGTGACGCTGCAAGCCCTGCCAACCCTGCCGTTGATGCCCGAAGTCGGCCATGGCCGCCTGCAACTGCAGGGCGCCGCCTGCGAGTTGCTGGCCGGCGATGGCTGGGATGCCTACGTCAAACCCTTTCGCACCCTCGAAGACCTCTATGTACTGGCCGCGCTGGTGGCCTGGCTGTATGGCGTGGGGCAGGAGTGCGCCTGGCCGCAGGCCTTGCGCCTGCGCTTGCTGAGCCTGCTGGCCGGTTGCGCCGAGGGCAGCCGGCAATGTGCCGACAGTGTGGCTTGCCACCTGCTGCTGGGCGGCTTGTTCGCCCAGTTCGAAGGGCTGCGCGGTGAGCTCGACAAGGCCCTGGCTGCCGGGCCCGAGCCGTGGGCGCAGCTTTGGCAGCGTGACCAGGGTGTGCTGATGCTGGCACAGGCTGCGCGGGACAAGCGCCTGGCCAAGGCCTGGGGGGCTGCAGGATTGTCATGAAAGCCTGAGAAGCTGGGCGATCTTCAATGCCAGCGCGATCCCTGTGGGAGCGGGCTTGCCCGCGAAGGGCCGCAAGGCGGCTCAATGGAAGGCGATCTCGATGAAGGCACTCTGGTTGTTTGTGGGATTGCTCCTTGCATTGGCTGTCAGCCCCGCCTGGGCCGAAGACTGGCCCGCCCCTGACTGGTCAATCGACAACAGCCTCCTCGACTGGCAAAGCGTCGACCGCTACGCCTTCCCCGAGCGCACGACCGAACGCACCGGCATCCGCACTGACGCCCTGCTGATCATCCGCGACGGCCGCATCCTCCACGAACGCTACGCCGCCCCCAGCCGCGCCGACACCCCGCACCTGACCTGGTCGGTGAGCAAGAGCGTGCTAGCCACCGTGCTGGGCGTGGCCCAGGCCGAGCAGCGCTTCAACCTGGACGACCCCGCTGCCCGCTACTACCCGGCGCTCAAGCAACACCCGAACCTGCGCCTGCGCGACCTGTTGCATTGGGCCAGCGGCCTGGCCTGGCAGGAGGATTACGAATACGCGCCGCTCAAATCTTCGGTGGTGGCGATGCTCTACACCCGTGGCCGCACCGACATGGCCGCCTATACTGCCACCATGCCTGCCGCCAGTGCGCCGGGCGAGCGTTTCGTCTATTCCAGCGGCGACAGCAACCTTTTGGCCGCCGCCCTGCGCGGCATGCTCGAGCCCGGGCAATACGCCGACTACCCCTGGCAGGCGCTGTTCACCCCGCTGGGTATCCGCAGCGCGGTGTGGGAGCGCGACGGCGCCGGTACCTATGTGGGTTCGTCGTACCTTTACCTCAGCGCCCGCGACCTGGCGCGCATCGGCCTGCTGATGCAGCGCGGCGGGCGCTGGCAGGGCCGGCAGTTGCTGCCAGCCGACTGGGTGGCGTTCAACCGCACCCTGTTCGAGCGCGCCCAGGCCATCCCCGGTGAGGCCAACCCGGGCGGGCACTGGTGGCTCAACCAGCCGTTGCCCGGCCAGGCGCGGCCCTGGCCCGCAGCGCCAGCTGACACCTTCGCTGCCCTGGGGCATTGGGGCCAGGCGCTGTACGTGCTGCCGGCGCAAAAGCTGGTGATCGTGCGCTATGCCGACGACCGCGATGGCTGCTTCAGCCACGACGAACTGCTCAAGCGGGTACTGGCCGTGCTGGCCGGGGAGGGTGGCGCATGAAGCGGGTACTGTTGTTGCTGATAGTGGCGCTGCTGGCCTGGGCTTGGCACGAGCGCCAGGCGCTGGGCGATTTCCCCGGCATCCTGTCGGCCTATTCGGCCAAGGAGTACTGCTCGTGCCGTTTCGTAATGGGCCTGAGCGAAACCTATTGCCGTGGCTACGTGAAGCAGTACCTGCCGCTGGGGCTGCTTGAGGAGGACAGCGCGCAGCGGCGGGTGACCGCAGAGGGGCTGGGGGTACGCAGCCAGGCCGCCTGGCAGGGGGCGCGGGAGGGCTGCCGCTTGCTGCCATGAAACCGGGCGGGTAATGTTGGCGGCCTTGATTGACAGGAATTCCCATGTTCAAACCGTCCCGCCTGCTGCCCGCATTGCTGCTCCCTCTGTTCATCGGCGCAGGTTCGCCTGCCCTGGCCAACTGGCACCTGGACGGCGAGTCGTCGCGGTTGTCCTTCGTCACCGGCAAGAACGGCAACATCGCCGAGGTCAGCCGCTTCCTGGTATTGCACGGCACGGTCGACCGCAAGGGTGCGGCCGAGGTCAGCATCGAGATGGACTCGGTCAGCAGCGGCATACCGCTGCGTGACGAGCGCATGCGTGAGAGCCTGTTCGAGGTGGAGCGCTTCGCCGAAGGCAAGGTGCAGGCGCAGATCGACCTGCGCCCGATCAACGACCTGGCCGACGGCGCCCAGCTGGAGCTGCGCCTGCCGGTGAGCGTCACCCTGCATGGCCAGACCCACAACTACAACACCCTGCTGCTGGCCACCCGCCTGGACGAGCGGCGTTTTCAGGTAGTGACGCTGGAGCCACTGGTGCTGCGCGCCGAGGACTTCGGCCTGCTGCCGGGCCTGGAAACCCTGCGCAAGGCTGCCGGGCTCAAGTCGATCAACCCGTCGGTGCCGGTGAGCGCGGTGCTGATCTTCAACGCCCGCTGACATGCCGGGGCCGGTCTTCCCCTGGCGGGATGGCAACCAGTTCGAACTGCTGATCGACGGCCCCGAGTTCTTCCCGCGCATGCTCCTGGCGATCGTGCGTGCCGAGTTCCAGGTGGACCTGGAGCTGTACCTGGTCGAAGGCGGCGCCTGCGCCGAAGCCGTGGTCGAGGCCCTGGAGCAGGCCGCGCGGCGCGGCGTGCGGGTGCGCTGCCTGTTCGACGACTACGGCTCGCTGGCCTTCCCCAACGTGCTGCGCGAGCGCCTGCTGGCGGCCGGCGTGTACCTGCGCTGGTACAACCGCCTGCGCTGGCGCCGGGGCTTGCGCAACCTGTACCGCGACCACCGCAAGCTGCTGCTGGTGGACGAGCGCTGGGCGGTAGTCGGCGGTACCGGGGTAACCGACGAATTCTGGCAGCCCGACCAGCCGGTGAGCGAATGGCATGAGGTGATGGTGCATATGCACGGGCCGATCGTCAGCGACTGGCAGTTGCTGTTCGACCGCCAGTGGCATGCCAACCAGCGCCGTACCGCCTGGCGCCCGCCGGAAAACTTCGGCCTGCCGCGCCTGCCCAAGGTGCCGGCCCAGGGCGAAGGCATGGGCCGGGTGGCCTATGCCGACGCCCGTCAGCACAAGGACATTCTGCATGCGCTGGTGCGCGCGCTGAACAGCGGACAGCAGCGCATCTGGCTGGCCACGCCGTATTTTTTGCCCACCTTCAGCGTGCGCCGCTCGCTGCGCCGCGCCGCGCAAAAGGGCCTGGACGTGCGCCTGCTGCTCACCGGCCCGCGCACCGACCACCCGGCGGTGCGCTACGCCGGCCACCGCTACTACCCGCGCCTGCTGCGCGCCGGGGTGCGGATCTTCGAATACCAGCCGTGCTTCTTGCACCTGAAGATGGTGCTGGTGGATGACTGGGTGAGCGTGGGCTCGTGCAACTTCGACCACTGGAACCTGCGCTTCAACCTCGAAGCCAATGTCGAGGCGCTGGACCCGCCGCTGACGGCAGCGGTGGCGGCCAGCTTTGAGCGGGATTTCGCCTTGAGCGAAGAAGTCG
This sequence comes from Pseudomonas sp. NPDC089406, assembly GCF_044900265.1. NCBI lineage: Bacteria > Pseudomonadati > Pseudomonadota > Gammaproteobacteria > Pseudomonadales > Pseudomonadaceae > Pseudomonas > Pseudomonas sp. NPDC089406. Next base: position 31,110 of record NZ_JBJDNC010000005.1, read on the forward strand.
ACCTGGCCCACTGGCATGCGCGGCCCTTGTGGCGGCGAGTGAAGCAGCGGGTGTGGGGTTGGCTGGACCGGTTGGTGGCCAACCTGCTGGACCGGCGCGACTAGCGCAGCATGTCGCGGGCGGTAAAAGCGAACTATGGTGAATGTCCCTGCAATGGAAGGAGTGGATGCGATGACGGCGAAGAAGATTCTCATGCTGGTGGGCGATTACGTCGAGGATTACGAGGCGATGGTGCCGTTCCAGGCCTTGAGCATGGTCGGCCACACCGTGCACTCGGTGTGCCCGGAGAAAGTCGCGGGGCAGACGGTGCGCACGGCGATCCACGATTTCGAGGGCGAGCAGACCTACAGCGAAAAGCCCGGGCACAACTTTGCCCTGAACTACGACTTCGTCCGGGTGCGTGCCGAGAGTTATGACGCGCTGCTGATTCCGGGGGGGCGGGCACCGGAGTACCTGCGCCTGAACGAAAAGGTGCTGGAGCTGGTGCGCGATTTCGACCAGGCCGGCAAGCCGATTGCGGCGGTGTGCCACGGCGCGCAGTTACTGGCGGCGGCGGGGGTGCTGGAGGGGCGTGAATGCAGCGCCTACCCGGCCTGTGCGCCGGAGGTGCGCCTGGCCGGGGGCACGTTTATCGATATCGCAGTGGACCAGGCCCATGTCGATGGCAACCTGGTGACGGCGCCGGCCTGGCCTGCGCACCCAGCGTGGTTGGCGGCGTTTTTGAAGGTGCTGGGGACGCGAATTTCCTGAACCGGCCTCATCGCCGGCAAGCCGGTTCCTACAGGCGAGCGCACTCTCCTGTAGGAGATTACCCAGCCCTGCGGGCTGCGCTGTCGCGCAGGGAACTACGGCCGCAAGCGCGCCCCGGCCCCTGTGGGAGCGGCTTTAGCCGCGAAGCAGACGCCGCGCTAGATGGCACCGGCTTCGCCGGTGTTCGCGGCTGAAGCCGCTCCCACAGAGTCTTCGTTAAATCAACGACTTGTGATTTGTTCCATAGAAGCTGGCTTGCCGGCGATGAGGGCCTGAAGCTCAGCCCACCTGCTCGACCCAGTCATTGAGGTTGTAGTAGTTGCTCACCCGGGCGATCTTGCCGCAGTGGATGTAGAAGAACGCCCCGGCCGCCAGCACGTACTTCTGCCCGTTGGCCGGTGGCAACCCTTGGTCGTCAGCCAGGTATTCGCCGTGCACGGTGAACTCGGCGGCGGCGCGGTTGCCCTCGGCGTTTTGCATCACCACGATGTCGGCCAGGCGTTCGCGGTAGCAGCGGTTCATCTTGTCCATGAACGCTGCGAAGCGGGCCTTGCCCATCTGCCGTTCGCCCTGGTTGATGTCGTGAATCACGTCTTCGCTCAGCAGCGCGAGGAAGGCGGGCATGTCGCCGGCATTGAAGGCGTTGTAGTAGGCGGTGACGAGTTCGGTAGCGGTCATGGAGAAATACCTGTCGCGCAGGGGAAAGGGAAGGGTGCCGGGCCGATGATAGGGTTTGTGCTCAGGCCCGGCTTAGCCGAGCGCGTCATCCACATCGACAAAACGACCGCCCCGCATGGAAATACGCCTGCTGCACGGCGCTGCCATCGCGCCTTACATCGATGACCTTGCTCGTTTGCGCCTGACGGTGTTCCGCGAGTTTCCCTACCTCTACGACGGCAACCAGGACTACGAAGCCGAATACCTCGCCACCTACGCCCGCTCCGGGCGCAGCCTGGTGGTGCTGGCGCTGGACGGCGGCCAGGTAGTCGGTGCCTCCACCGGCCTGCCGCTGGTGGACGAGACGCCTGAGTTCCAGCAACCCTTCCTGGCCCAGGGCCGCGACCCGGCCTCGGTCTATTACTTCGGCGAGTCGGTACTGCTGCCGGCCTACCGTGGCCAGGGCCTGGGGGTGCGCTTTTTCATCGAGCGCGAGTCCTACGCCCACAAGCTGGCCGAGTTCGACTACTGCGCCTTCTGCGCGGTGGAGCGCCCGGCCGGGCACCCGCGCCGGCCGGGGGACTACAAGCCGTTGCATGGCTTCTGGCGCAACCGTGGCTTTTTGCATGAGCCTTCACTGCGCACCAGTTACAGCTGGCGTGACCTCGACGAGCAGGAGCAGTCGGCGAAGATCATGTCGTTCTGGCTCAAGGCCCTGCCGGTATGATCCGCGTTGCCGCCTGCCAGTACGCCATCGAGTTGCATGAAAGCTGGGAGGCCTACGCCGACCATCTGCAAGGCCTGTGCGCCGAGGCGGTGGCCGAGGGGGCGCAGTTGCTGCTGCTGCCCGAGTACGCCGGGCTGGTGCTCAGTGGTCAGTTGCCGGGCGGGCAGCGTGGTGACCTGAAGGCTTCGATCGCCGGCATCCAGCCGCTGATCGAACCTTGGCTGGTGCTGTGCGAAGGCATCGCCCGGCGCTGGGGCATCTACCTGCAGCCGGGCAGCGTGCCGGTGCTGGACGCCGATGGCCGCTACCGCAACCGGGCCTGGCTGTTCGGCCCTGACGGGCTGCTGGGGCACCAGGACAAACTGATCATGACCCGCTTCGAGCGTGAGCAGTGGGACATTGCGCCGGGGCAGGGGCTACGGGTGTTCGACACGACGCTGGGCCGGTTGGGCATCTTGATCTGCTATGACAATGAATTCCCGCTGCTGGCCCGCACCCTGGCCGAAGGCGGCGCCGACCTGATTCTTGCCCCCAGTTGCACCGACACCGTGGCCGGTTACCACCGGGTACGCATCGGCGCCCAGGCGCGCGCGCTGGAAAACCAGATTGCCGTGCTGCAGAGCCCGACCGTGGGGTTGGCACCCTGGTCGCCGGCGCTGGACGAGAATGTCGGCAAGGCGGGGTTGTTCGTGCCGCCGGACCATGGCATGCCGGGGGATGGGGTGGTGGCTGAAAGCGAGTCGCTGATGCCGACGGGGAGCCGCTGGCTGGTCTGTGATATCGACCTGGATGAGGTGCGGCGGGTGAGGCAGGAGGGGCAGGTGTTTACCCGCAGGGACTGGCCGGAGCAGTTCGATAGAGTGTTGTAAACAGTGACGGCCCCTTCGCGGGCAAGCCCGCTCCCACAGGGATCGTGCAGCTCTCAGGCTTGCACTGCTCCTGTGGGAGCGGGCTTGCCCGCGAAGGGGCCGCCACGGTTACAGCGGTTTTACTTCACTTCAACAGCCAGGCTCTGGGCGATCTTGCTCTGCCACAGCGCGGGGCCGGTGATGTGCACCGACTCACCGTTGCTGTCCACCGCGACGGTAACCGGCATGTCTTTGACTTCGAACTCGTAGATCGCTTCCATACCCAGCTCGGCAAAGGCCAGGACCTTCGACTTGCGGATGGCCTGGGCCACCAGGTACGCGGCGCCGCCGACGGCCATCAGGTACACGGCCTTGTTGTCCTTGATCGCCTCGATGGCGGTCGGGCCGCGCTCGGACTTGCCGATCATGCCCAACAGGCCGGTCTGCTCGAGGATCTGGCGGGTGAACTTGTCCATGCGGGTGGCGGTGGTCGGGCCGGCCGGGCCTACCACTTCGTCACCGACCGGGTCGACCGGGCCTACGTAGTAGATGAAGCGGCCTTTGAGGTCGACCGGCAGCTGTTCGCCGCGGTTGAGCATCTCGACCATGCGCTTGTGCGCAGCGTCGCGGCCGGTGAGCATCTTGCCGTTGAGCAGGATGGTCTCGCCCGGCTTCCAGCTGGCCACTTCTTCCGGGGTGATGTCGTCCAGGTTCACCCGGCGCGCGCTTGGGCCGGCTTCCCAGACGATTTCCGGGTAGGCGTCCAGCGACGGCGCTTCGAGCTCGGCCGGGCCGTTGCCGTCGAGCACGAAGTGGGCGTGACGGGTGGCGGCGCAGTTGGGGATCATGCACACCGGCAGCGAGGCGGCGTGGGTCGGGTAGTCCATGATCTTGACGTCGAGCACGGTGGTCAGGCCGCCCAGACCCTGGGCGCCGATGCCCAGCTGGTTGACCTTCTCGAACAGCTCCAGGCGGATCTCTTCGAGGCGGTTTTGCGGGCCACGGGCCTTGAGCTCATGGATGTCGATGGATTCCATCAACACTTCTTTGGCCATCACCGCAGCTTTTTCTGCCGTGCCGCCGATACCGATGCCCAGCATGCCAGGCGGGCACCAGCCGGCGCCCATGGTCGGCACGGTTTTCAGTACCCAGTCGACGATCGAGTCGGACGGGTTGAGCATGGCCATCTTCGACTTGTTCTCCGAGCCGCCGCCTTTGGCTGCGACATCGACCTCGACCTTGTCGCCGGGCACGATGGAGTAGTGGATGACTGCCGGGGTGTTGTCCTTGGTGTTCTTGCGGGCACCGGCCGGGTCGGCCAGGATCGAGGCGCGCAGGACGTTCTCGGGCAGGTTGTAGGCGCGGCGCACACCTTCGTTGATCATGTCGTCGACGCTCATGCTGGCGCCGTCCCAGCGCACGTCCATGCCGACGCGGATGAACACGGTGACGATGCCGGTGTCCTGGCAGATCGGGCGGTGGCCGGTGGCGCACATGCGCGAGTTGATCAGGATCTGGGCGATCGAGTCACGCGCGGCTGGCGACTCTTCACGCAGGTAGGCTTCGTGCATCGCCTGGATGAAGTCGACGGGGTGGTAGTACGAGATGAATTGCAGGGCGTCGGCAACGCTCTGAATCAGGTCGTCTTGCTTGATCACGGTCATGCAGCGCGCTCCTCTTAAAGACGGGAACATTCGTAAAGGCACACCGACAACGCACACCGGTATGTCGGGCATGCCTGGCAAGGCTCCGGCTGGTCGGGCCGGGGCAAAAAGGCGCGGCAGTATACCGCGCCCCGGCGCGGGAAACACCTGCGGGTGGTCTGGACCATGGTCGGCTGCGGGGCGGGCATCCTTTTTGCTGTTAGCCTTAGAGTCCTGGGGGCTGTTTCACAGCCCTTTCGCGACACAAGGCCGCTCCTACAGGCTATCGCGTAGCCTGTAGGAGCGGCCTTGTGTCGCGAAAGGGGCGCAAAGCGCCCCCGGAGTACATCCCCATATTCGGAGACCAGCCAACCATGCCCGAACTGTGCGTGGGCGAGCGCCGCTTCACGGTACCGCCCGCCAGCAACCTGCTCGATGCGCTCAACGGCGCCGGCTGCGCTGTGCCCTACAGTTGCCGCGCCGGCAGTTGCCATGCCTGCCTGGTGCGCTGCCTCGACGGCCAGCCTGTCGATGCCAAACCCGAAGCCCTCAGCGCGGCCCAGCACGCCGAGGGCTGGCGCCTGGCCTGCCAGTGCACGGTGGCCGGCGACCTCAAGCTGGCGCTGTTCGACCCGCTGCAGGACGGCCTGCCGGCCACGGTGGCTGCGCTTGACTGGTTCGACGAGGTTCTGCGCCTGCGCCTGCGCCCCGGGCGGGCGCTGCGCTACCAGGCCGGCCAGCACCTGGTGCTGTGGTGCGCCGATGTTGCCCGCCCGTACTCGTTGGCGAGCCTGCCGGGGGAGGACGACATGCTGGAGTTTCACCTCGACTGCAGCCGCCCCGGGGCATTCTGCGACCGCGCCCGGCAGTTGCAGGTGGGCGATGAGCTGAGGTTCGGCGAGTTGCGTGGCGGCGCGTTGCATTACGACCCGGACTGGCAGGCGCGGCCGCTCTGGTTACTGGCGGCGGGCACCGGGCTGGCACCCTTGTGGGGCATTCTGCGCGAGGCGTTGCGCCAGGGGCACCAAGGGGAAATTCGGGTGCTGCATGTGGCGCGCACGCCAGCCGGGCATTACCTGGCCGAGGCGTTGCAGGCGCTACCGGGGGTGAGCGTGGAGTTGGTGTTGGCCGAGCAACTGGATGAAGCGCTGGCCGGGATGCGTCTGGCGTCGCGCCAGACCATGGCATTGCTGTGCGGGGCGCCGGGGAGTGTCGAGCGCTTTGCCCGGCGGCTGTTCATTGCCGGGGTACCGCGTAATCAGGTGCTGGCGGATGTGTTTACCGAGCATGCCCAGGCTTGAAACGATCGCGGGGCAAGCCCGCTCCCACGCAGGTGATGCCTGATGCGTGGGAGCGGGCTTGCCCCGCGATAGGTACTGCGCGCAAATCAACCGACCAGAGGGTCACCCACGTGGAGGATCTTCATGCCGTTGGTGCCACCGATGGTGTGGTAGCTGTCACCCTTGGTCAGGATGACCCAGTCGCCTTGCTCCACCAAACCGCGCTTGAGCAACTCGTCGACGGCTGCCTGGCTGACCTTGTCGGCCGGCAGCGAAGCCGGGTCGAAGGCAATCGGGTAGACGCCGCGGAACATGTTGGCACGGGCCTGGGTGGCGCGGTGCGGCGACAGCGCGAAGATCGGCACGTGCGAGCGCAGGCGCGACATGATCAGCGGGGTGTAGCCACTTTCGGTGAGGGCGATGATCGCCTTGACGCCGGGGAAGTGGTTGGCGGTGTACATCGCCGCCAGGGCGATGGACTCGTCGCAGCGCTCGAAGGTGGTGTGCAGGCGGTGGCTGGACTTCTGGCTGGTCGGGTGCTTTTCGGCGCCCGAGCAGATACGGGCCATGGCCTGTACCGCTTCGATCGGGTAGCTGCCGGCGGCGCTTTCGGCCGAGAGCATCACCGCGTCGGTGTTGTCGAGCACGGCGTTGGCCACGTCGGACACTTCGGCGCGGGTCGGCATCGGGTTCTGGATCATCGACTCCATCATCTGGGTCGCCACGATCACCGCTTTATTGTTGCGGCGGGCGTGCTGGATGATCTTCTTCTGGATGGCGATCAGCTCGGCGTCGCCGATTTCCACACCCAGGTCGCCACGGGCCACCATGACGGCGTCGGAGGCGAGGATCAGCTGGTCGAGGGTCTCGTCGTCGGCTACCGCTTCGGCGCGTTCGATCTTGGCCACCAGCCAGGCGCTGCCGCCGGCTTCGTCACGCAGCTTGCGGGCGTATTCCATGTCGCTGGCGTCACGCGGGAACGACACGGCCAGGTAGTCCAGGTCCATTTGCGCGGCCAGCTTGATGTCGGCCTTGTCTTTTTCGGTCAGGGCCGGTGCGGTCAGGCCGCCACCTTTGCGGTTGATGCCTTTGTGGTCGGACAGCGGGCCACCGATGATCACCACGCAGTGCAGGGCATCGCTGGTGGCGGTCTCGACGCGCATGACCACGCGGCCGTCGTCGAGCAGCAGTTCGTCGCCTACGCCGCAGTCCTTGACCAGGTCGGGGTAGTCGATGCCGACGATATCCTGGTTGCCTTCGGTGAGCGGGTGGGCGGTGGAGAAGGTGAACTTGTCACCGACTTTCAGTTCGATGCGCTTGTTGGCGAACTTGGCGATGCGGATCTTCGGACCCTGCAGGTCGCCCAGCAGCGCGACGTGGCGGCCGTTCTTGGCGGCGATGTCGCGGATCAGGCGGGCGCGGGCCTTGTGCTCGTCCGGGGTGCCGTGGGAGAAGTTCAGGCGTGCCACGTCCAGGCCGGCGAGGATCAACTGTTCGATCACTTCCGGCGAATTGCTGGCGGGGCCAAGGGTGGCGACGATTTTGGTACGGCGGATGGTCATGCACAGACTCCTATAGTGAAGCGCAGCGAAAGGCTACTCCTCAATTACGCTGTAGTCATTGTTCCGTTGCACTACCTGCACCTGAACCAAGGTAGCGTTTGAACGGTGGGCGTATGCTTGCAAAAGCCTGTGAAGATTTGACGCAAAAGGCCGATACACTGCCCATCAAAGGAGAATTCCCATGCGCACCCTGATCGTTTTGACCATGGCGGCCAGTGTCGTCGGCTGCACCCGCTGGTCCATGGACCACCACCTGAACAACGCCTACCGCGCCTACGACCGCGGCGATTGCTCGCGGGTGATGCTGGAGCTGTCGCAGGTCGACCGCACCAGCCGTTCGCGGCCGTTCATCCACCCTGAGGTGTCGCTGCTGCGTGGCCAGTGCCTGGAGCGCCAGAAGCTCTACGTCGATGCGGCGCAGACCTACCAGTTCATGATCCAGCAGTACCCGGGCAACGAGTACGCCTACCGCGCCCAGGCGCGTTTGCAGACCCTCGACAAGCTGGGCCACCTGCGCGGTACCGAGGCGGCGGTGGCCAACCCGGCCAATGCCACACCTTGGCGATAATCCCAAGGTGTCATTGATTTCACTTAAAGGCTGCCTTTGACTGGGCTAATCTTGCAATTGAGTAGTCACCTTCATTGCCAGTCCCGTGTATTCCTGGCCCCGGTACAGGACCGCGCATACGACCATGTTCGTCGAACGCCATATAGAACGTCACCAGCTGCCTTGCGTGCTCAAGGTCTACAACCGTTTTACCGACCAGCAGCTCGGCTACCTGGGCAATGCCTCCGAAGACGGCCTGATGCTCATCAGCCACCTGCCGGTGCTGGTGGGGCCTGACTTTGAGCTGCAACTGCGCGTGCCGCTGGCGGGCGGCGGGCTGCAGTTCATCAACCTCACCGCCAGTTGCCTGTGGTGCCGTGAAGACCAGACCCCCGGGCATTTCGATGCCGGCTTCATGCTGTTGCAGGCACCGCCCGAGTACGACGCCTTCGTACGCTCGCTGCGCGAGTTCTTCAGCTTCCGCCCGCAGAACGCCTCTGCCTGAATGCTGGCCGCGGCCGGGCATGGGCCGCTAGACTCTGGTCGACCTTGATACAGGAAGACCCCGTGAGCACCAGCATTTTCTGGCACGACTACGAAACCACCGGCATCAACCCGCGCAGCGACCGCCCGTTGCAGATGGCCGGTGTGCGCACCGACCTCGACCTCAACGAGATCGAGGCGCCGATCAACCTCTTCTGCCGCCCCAGCGACGACATCCTGCCGCACCCGGCGGCGTGCCTGGTGACCGGCATCACCCCGCAGCAACTGGCAAGCCAGGGCCTGTGCGAAGCCGACTTCATGACCCGGGTGCACGCCGAGCTGGCGCGCCCTGGTACTTGTGGGGCGGGCTATAACACCCTGCGCTTCGATGATGAAGTGACCCGCTACAGCCTGTACCGCAACTTCTTCGACCCTTATGCCCGTGAGTGGCAGGGCGGCAACAGCCGCTGGGACCTGATCGACGTGGTACGCACCGCCTATGCCCTGCGCCCCGAGGGCATCGAGTGGCCGCAGCAGGATGGCCGCACCAGCCTGCGCCTGGAGCTCTTGAGCAAGGCCAACGGCCTGGAGCATGGCCATGCCCACGAGGCGCTTTCCGACGTGCGGGCAACCATTGGCCTGGCGCGCCTGATTCGCCAGAAACAACCCAAGTTGTATGACTGGTTGTTCCAGTTGCGCAGCAAGCACAAGGTGATGGAGCAGGTTCGCCTGTTGCAGCCTTTGGTGCATATTTCCGGGCGCTTTTCTGCCGAGCGCAATTACATCGGCGTGGTGCTGCCATTGGCTTGGCACCCGCGCAATCGCAATGCCCTGATTGTTTGTGACCTGGGCCAGGACAGCGCGCCGCTGTTGCAGGAAAGTGCCGAAGTACTGCGTCAGCGTTTGTACACTCGTCGCGAAGAAATGCCTGCAGGGCAATTACCGGTGCCGCTGAAGTTGGTCCACATCAACCGCTGCCCGGTACTGGCGCCGTTGTCGGTGGTGCGCGCTGCCGATCAACAACGGTTGGGGCTGGATATGTCTGCGTTGCAACGCAGCGCCGAACAACTGGCCAGCCAGCAGGCGCTCTGGCGTGACAAGCTGGATGTCATCTTTGAGGAAGAAGGCTTTGCCGCCAGTGAAGATCCGGAGCAGCAGTTGTATGACGGTTTCATCGGCGACCGTGACCGGCGTTTGTGTGAGCAAGTTCGCAATGCGGAACCGGCGCACTTGGGCGGGGCCAACTGGATGTTCGATGACCCGCGTTTGCCGGAGCTGTTGTTCCGTTATCGGGCGCGCAACTTTGCCGACACCCTGAATGCTGCGGAGTCGGCGCGCTGGCATGCGTTCTGCCAGCAACGCTTGAGTAGCCCGCCGATGGGCGCGCCGAATACCGTGGCTGACTTCGAGCTGGCTTGCCAGGCGCGTATGCCGGAGGCCGACGAGGCCGGGCGGCAGGTGTTGCAGGCCTGGCTTGAGCATGTTGCGCAATTGAAGGGGCGCTTTGCCTTGTGAGGCAAAGGCCGCGCCGCGAGCCCTTTGTAGGAGCGGCCTTGCCGGGGCGCCGGACCGGTCGGAAAGGGCTGCGTAGCAGCCCCAGCAATCTTGCATGACGCCGAAATCCCGGGGCCGCTACGCAGCCCTTTCCGACCGGTCCGGCGCCCCGGCAAGGCCGCTCCTACAGGGGCCGTAATTACCTGGCGAGTTGCGATATGTTCTACAACGCGCCAATAAAAAACGCCGGCAAGTGCCGGCGTTTTTCATCGTGAAACCGAAACGGTACAGGCCCGAATCAGTCCAGCAGGGTGGCCCAGCTTTCGACGGTGTCACCGCCCCACTTGGCTTTCCACTCTTTCAGGGTTTTGTGGTTGCCGCCCTTGGTTTCAATAACCTCGCCATTGTGCGGGTTCTTGTATTGCTTGACCTTGCGCGCGCGCTTGGTAGCAACTGGCTTGGCGGCGCCACGTGGGGCCTTGCTCAGTTTGCTTTCCGGGTCGAGCAGGGCAATGACGTCACGCAGCGACTTGCCGTTTTCGGCCATCAGCTCGCGCAGCTTCTTTTCGAAGTCGAGTTCTTTCTGCAGTTTGCCATCTTGCTGCAGGTTGGTCAGGCGGGCCTGAAGTTCTTTGATGGCTTCTTCGGTAGCGCGGTATTCGTTGATCAGGGACATGGAGAGTTCCTTGAGTGCATGTTCGGGAAGGCAGTGCCGGTAATAATAGACAGCCGATACTCTCAAGTAAACAATTAAAAAAGTATTGAATCAATTAGCCGCCTTGAATTGGCCGGATTGCTGTTTGGTTAAGAAAAATTTACTTAGTGTCGAGGCTAATGGCCATTTCCCCGTGAGACGCAGGGAAATGCCCGGTAGGATTGCGCGCACAGCTTAATGGCTTCCTGCCGTCGAACATTACTGCGTTTTTTCCGGCGGGCCGCTAGAATGTGCCCCTTTGCGAAGTTCTGGAGCTTGTCCCATGCGCACCTATCGACTGGTGATTGCCTGCCCCGACCGTGTCGGTATCGTGGCGAAAGTCAGTAATTTCCTGGCCCTCTACAATGGCTGGATCAATGAAGCCAGCCACCACTCCGACGAGCAGAGCGGCTGGTTCTTCATGCGTCATGAGATCCGCGCCGAATCGCTGCCGTTCGGTATCGAGGCGTTCCGCGAAGCCTTCGCGCCAATCGCCGAAGAGTTCTCCATGACCTGGCGCATCACTGACTCGGCGCAGAAAAAGCGCGTGGTGCTGATGGCCAGCCGCGAGTCGCACTGCCTGGCCGACCTGCTGCACCGCTTCCACACTGACGAGCTGGACTGCGAGATCCCCTGCGTGATCTCCAACCACGACGACCTGCGCAGCATGGTCGAGTGGCACGGCATTCCGTTCTTCCATGTACCGGTCGACCCCAAGGACAAGGCCCCGGCTTTCGCCGAAGTGTCGCGCCTGGTCGAGGCGCACGGCGCCGACGTGGTGGTGCTGGCCCGCTACATGCAAATCCTGCCGCCACAGCTGTGCCGCGACTACGCCGAAAAAGTCATCAACATCCACCACAGCTTTCTGCCGTCGTTCGTCGGTGCCAAGCCGTACCACCAGGCCTCGCTGCGCGGGGTGAAGCTGATCGGTGCGACCTGCCACTACGTCACCGAAGAGCTGGACGCCGGCCCGATCATCGAGCAGGACGTGGTGCGTGTCAGCCACGCCGACAGTATCGAAGACATGGTGCGCTTCGGCCGTGACGTCGAGAAGATGGTGCTGGCCCGTGGCCTGCGCTACCACCTCGAAGACCGCGTGCTGGTGCACGGCAACAAGACCGTGGTGTTCGACTGAGCATGGCCGACCCTCGCGACAAGGCCGGCGCCTCGGCGCCACCGACCTTGGGCGAGGGTTGCCTGGCGCGCTTCGACCCTGACGCGCTGGGCGAGGAGGATGGCACCGAGTTCCCCGGTGCCGCCGCCTTGTGGCAAGCGCTCAACCCGCCTGACGCCGCCAGCGCGCCAGCAACGGGCGAGCCAGCAGGCACAGAAACACAGGCCCCCCGGCCAGCAGGTAAAAGTAGTAGGTAACCGCGCGCCAGATCAGAATCGCCGCGGCCGCCGTCGAACTCCCCACCAACGGCGCCAGCAAGGTTGCCGAAGTCAGCTCCGCCGCCCCGGCACCGCCCGGCAGCAGGCTGAACTGGCCAGCGCTGAGCGCAAGCATCTGCACCAGAAAGCTCGGCACCCACGCAAGGTTCGCCCCCAACCCCTGCAACACCAGGTACAGCACGCTGTAGCGCAGGCACCAGTGCGCGCAGGTGAGGCTGAACACCAGGGCCAGGGTGCGCTTGGGCAGGCGCCAGGTGTCGGCCAAGGCATGCACGAAGCGCAGCAGCTTGCGTGCCCAGCGCCGCTGCCGAGGCGCGGCTACGCCCAGGCGCCGCAATAGCCGGCCACAAGTCTTTATCACCCCGCGCCGGTAGCGCAGCAGTGCCAGCACGCCAGCAAGGGCGGCGCACAGCATCAGCGCGCTGCCCAGCAGCATGCTCTGCTGGCTGTGGCCGAGGCGGTGGAACAGCGCGTAGGCAGCTATTGCCAGCATGGCGCAGAAAAAGAACAGCAGGTCGTTGAGCTGGTCCATGGCGAACACCGCGCCACTGCGCGAGGCCGGGATGCGTTCGCGGCCGAGCAACGCCATCAGCGCCAGCGGCCCGCCGCTGCCGCCGGGGGTGGTGCAGATGGCGAATTCGGTGGCCATCACCACCCCCAGGCTGCGCACCCGGCCGAGTTTTGCGCCTTGCTGGCCCAATAGCAGGCGCAGGCGCGCGGCGTTGATGATCCAGCACAGCAAAATCATGCCCAGCAGTTGCAGCATCAGCCCGGGGTCGAAGGTGTGCAGGCGCGGCAACAGTTCGCCACCGCCGAGCAGGGCCGGCACCAGCACCGCCAGCAGCAGTGCCAGGCCCAGCCAGGCAAGGCGGTTCATGGGGCAACCTGGCGGTCCAGCCAGGCTGACTTGGTCAGCGGCTCGCGACCCTGGGCCAGCAGCGCCTGCAAGGTGTCGAGCCAGTAGTTACGTGCGCTGGGGTGGCGCATGTCGACCGGGTGCAAGCCCAGGCGCAGGGTGCTGGCCTGCCGCCAGCGCCGGCATTGCCAGTCGCTGACGACCTTGGACAGGCCACGGCGCCAGGCGCTGCGGGCGCTCCACACCAGCCCCGGAGCCTGGATGGCGGTGAAGTCCGGCAGGCGGTACAGGTGTTGCGGTGTGCTGGTGTAGCGCAGCGGCAGCTGGCGCAGGGCCTGGCGGGTGCCTTCACTCATCAGCCAGGCCGGGGCGACGAAACCCGCGACCGGCCAGCCTAGGCGGTCGAACAACTGCAGCCCGGCCTGCAGGCGCTGCAACGCGGTGGCCTGGTCAAGGCCGTAGAACTCGCCCTCATGGGTGTAAAGCCTGCGCATGAAGTACTCGCCCGGGCTGCGCGGTGGCGGGCCATCGTCGGCGTGGTAGTAGCCATGCAGGGCCAGTTCGTCGCCCCGGGCCAGGCGCTGTTCGAGCAGGCGGCAGAAGGCCGGCGAGTGGCTGAGTGGGTTGCGGTGGTGGAAGTCCGGCACCACCAGCCAGGTCATGGGCACGCCACCAAGCGCGTCGACGGCCTCGACCAACGGTTGGTAGTCCGGCCAGGTTTGCGGCGCAACGTCATGCAGCACCAGCATCAGGCTGGGGCGGGCGGCGTGGTTGTCAGCCATGGGCGCGGGCCTGCGGCGTGTGGCCGAGCACCGCCTGGTAATGCGACAGCAGACCACTGACCACGTTGTCCCAGCTGTAGTGCTGCTCGACGTGGCGGCGAGCCCGGGCGCCGAGGGTGTGCACGCCTTCTTCGAAGGCTTCGCGCACCGCCGTGGCCATGGCCTGGCCGTCGTTGGGCCGGCACAGGCGGCCGCACTGCGGGTGGACGATTTCGCCGAAGGCCCCGGCGCGCACGGCCACCACCGGGGTGGCGCTGGCCATGGCTTCGAGGATCACCAGGCCGAAGGTCTCCTGATCGCCGGCGTGCACCAGCAGGTCGGCGCTGGCCAGCAGCCGGGCGACTTGGTGGGGCGGGCAGAAGTGGTCGATCACGCTGATGTTGCCGGCGACGCTGGCGGGCATGTTCGAGCCCACCAGCAGCAGGTGGTAGTCCGGCCCCAGGGCGCGCATGCAGTCCAGCAGCACTGGCAGGTTCTTCTCCCGCGAGCCGCGCCCGGCGAACACCAGCAGGCGGCGGCTGTCGGCAATGCCCAGTTCGGCGCGCAGGCCGGGGTCGCGCCGGGCGGGGTTGAACAGCGCCAGGTCTACCCCCAGGCGCTGCACGTGCACGTCTTTTACCCCCAGGCGGCGCAGCTTGTCGGCCATCACCTGGCTGGGCGCCAGCACCCGGTCGAAGTTGCCGTACAGCTTGCTGACATAGGCCTCGACGTTGGGGGTGAACCAGTTGCCCATGCGATTGCTCACCAGCAGGGGCAGGTCGGAGTGGTAGAAGCCGATCACCGGCACGTCGAGTTTGCGCCGCGCCTCAAGCGCGGCCCAGGCGGTGAGGTAGGGGTCGCCGACTTCGATCAGGTCGGGCTGCAGGCGGCGCAGTTCCTTGCACCAGGGCGCCAGGCGCAGCGGAAAGCGATAACCGTTGCCGAACGGCAGGGGTGGGGCGGGCACCTGGTAGATACCGTCGGTATGGCCGGCGTTGGCGCCGGGGATCAGCAGGCTGTGGCGTACGCCGGGCATGGCGTCGAGGCGGCGGTGCTTGGCATCAAGATAGGTTCGTACGCCGCCACTGGCCGGGGCGTAGAACATGGTGATGTCGGCGATGTGCACGATCAGCATCCCTCCGGGATCGTCTTCGGGGTCTGTCATCTGCCGGTAATGGCCGACGATGACTCGCCTGAAGGTTGACCTTGTGGAAGGATAGTTTGTTCGATCGGGGTTGGCCGGAAGGGCCTGTCGCGCGGCCTGCTTGCTCCCGCGCAAAGTGCGTGGGAGCAAGCAGGCCCCGGGATGTTTTCAGGTCAGATACGGAAGCTGCCGACCAGTTGCTTGAGGCGCCCGGCCTGCTGCTCAAGGTCGGAGCAGGCGCGCAGGGTGGCCTGCAGGTTTTCCACGCCTTCCTGGTTGAGCATGTTGATTTCGTTGATGTCCATGTTGATCGAGTCGACCACCGAGGTTTGCTCCTCGGTCGCCGTGGCCACCGACTGGTTCATGCCGTCGATCTCGCCGATGCGCTGGGTCACGCTGCCCAGGCGCTCGCCGGCCTGGTTGGCGATGTCCATGCTGTCCTGGCTGTGGCGCTGGCTCTGGTCCATGGTGTCGACCGAAGCGCGGGCGCCGACCTGCAGCTCTTCGATCATGGTCTGCACCTGCTGCGCCGACTCCTGGGTGCGGTGCGCCAGGTTGCGTACTTCGTCGGCGACAACAGCGAAACCACGCCCGGCCTCACCGGCGCGGGCGGCCTCGATGGCGGCGTTGAGCGCCAGCAGGTTGGTCTGCTGGGAGATGCTGGTGATCACTTCGAGGATCTGGCCGATGTTGACGGTCTTGCTGTTGAGCGTCTCGATATGGCCGCTGGAGCTGACGATCAGGTCCGACAGGCGGTTCATCGCCTCGATGTTGCGCTGCACCACTTGCTGGCCTTCCTCGGCCAACAGGCGCGCGGAGCTGGCGTGTTGCGAGGCCTGGGCGGCGTTGCCGGCGATCTCCTGGGCGGCGGCGCCGAGCTGGTTGATGGCCGCGGCGACGCTGCTGGTGCGGTTGGACTGCTCGTCGGAGTTGCTCATCGACGAGTTGGAGGCGCTGATCACCCGCAGGGCCACTTCGTTGACCTGCTCGGTGGCCGACGACACTTCGCGGATCGAGCCGTGAATACGCTCGACGAAGCGGTTGAAGGCGGTGCCCAGGGTGCCGAATTCGTCGTGGGTGTGGATGTCCAGGCGGCGGGTCAGGTCGCCTTCGCCCTCGGCGATGTTCTCCATGGCGCGGGTCATGGTGTGCAGCGGCTGCAGCAGCACGCGGATCAACAGCCCGAGCAGGGCGATGATGATCACCACCGCCACCAGGGTGGCGATCACCGCCGAGGTGCGGAACTTGCTGAGCATGCTGAAGGCCTTGTCCTTATCCACCGACAGGCCGATGTACCAGTTGGCCGACGGCAGGCCCTGCACTTTGGTGAAGGTCAGCAGGCGGGTCTTGCCGTCCACTTCGACTTCGGTCAGTTCGCGGGACAGCTTCGGTGTGTGCTGCGGGAACAGGTCCGACAGCGACTTCATCACCAGGTTCTTGTCCGGGTGCACCAGGATCTTGCCCTGGTCGTTGACCAAAAAGGCATAGCCCATGCCGCCGAAGTTCAGCGAGTTGACGATCTCTACCAGGCCGTCCAGGGCCAGGTCGCCGCCGACCACGCCGACCGAGCGCGAAGCGGTGCTGATGATCGAGATGACCATCTTGTTGGTGGCCATGTCGATGTACGGCTCGGTGAGCATCGGGCCGCTGGCGTTCAGGCCGTCCTTGTACCAGGGGCGTACGCGCGGGTCGTAGCCGTCGGGCATCTTGGCGTCGGGGCGCACGGTGAAGGTGCCGTCGGGTTGGCCCAGGTAGATGGTCAGAAAGCTTGAGGTCAGGGCGTTCATGCCCAGCTGGGTGCCGATGTTCTGCGGGTTCTGCGCCAGGTTCTGGGCGACGTTCTCCACCAGCTTGATGCGCCCTTCGAACAGGTTGCGGATGTTGGTGGAGGTGGAATCGCCCATCTCGCCGAGGTAGTTCTCCAGGTCGGCGCGAATGGCATTACGCTGGAGGTAGTCGTTGTAGAGGGTGAACAGGCTGAAGGCGAGGATCACGATCAGTGATGCTGCCAGGAGAATCTTGTGGCTGAAACGAAGGCTTTTATTCATGACGTGATCGCGTCCGCTAAGGTTTTTTATCGGGTCGTTCGCACAAAGCACGGTAGAAAATCAGTGCAACTGGTCCCGTGAATCCTTACGGGGGCTACTGAAATGCAGGAATTAATCACTACGAACTATCGGCAGTCATCGGGCAGAACTTGAGCGGAGGGTGGTGCGTCATGTCGGATATTTCAAAAATGATTGTAGGAATGTGCCCAGATGGCCAGCCGGTGTCGCAAAGCCTGCGCCTGGCCAACCGCCACGGCCTGGTGGCAGGGGCGACCGGTACCGGCAAGACCGTCACCTTGCAGCACCTGGCCGAGCTGTTCAGCGATGCTGGCGTGGCAGTGTTCGCGGCCGATGTGAAGGGCGATTTGTGTGGCCTGGGGGCGGCGGGTTCGCCCCAGGGCAAGGTGGCCGAGCGGATTGCCAGCATGCCGTGGCTCGGACACCAGCCCAAGGCCTACCCGGTGACCCTGTGGGATGTCGCCGGGCAGTCCGGCCACCCGCTGCGCACCACCTTGAGCGAGATGGGGCCGTTGTTGCTGGGCAACCTGCTGGAGCTGACCGACAGCCAGCAGGCGGCCTTGTACGCCGCGTTCAAAGTGGCCGACCGCGAAGGCCTGCTGCTGCTCGATTTGAAGGACCTCAAGGCGTTGCTGGCCCACTTGAAGGACAACCCGCAATTGCTAGGCGAGGACAGCGCGCTGATGACCAGCGCCTCTACCCAGGCGTTGTTGCGGCGCCTGGCCACGCTGGAGCAGCAGGGCGCCGAGGCGTTGTTTGGCGAGCCGGCCCTGCAGCTCGAAGACCTGTTGCACCCGGCCGCGGACGGGCGCGGGCGTATTCATCTGCTCGATGCCAGCCGCCTGGTGCACGAGGCGCCCAAGGTATACGCGACCTTTTTGCTGTGGCTGCTGGCCGAGCTGTTCGAGCAGTTGCCCGAGCGCGGTGATGCCGACAAACCGGTGCTGGCGTTGTTCTTCGACGAGGCGCACCTGCTGTTCAACGACACCCCCAAGGCCTTGCAGGACCGCTTGGAGCAGGTGGTGCGGCTGATCCGCTCCAAGGGCGTGGGGGTGTATTTCGTCACCCAGTCGCCGGGTGATCTGCCCGACGCCGTGCTGGCCCAGCTGGGGTTGCGCATCCAGCACGGGTTGCGCGCGTTCACCGCCAAGGAGCAGAAGTCGCTGCGGGCGGTGGCCGATGGCTTTCGCCCCAACCCTGGGTTCGACAGCCTGGCGGTGCTGACCGAGCTGGGTATCGGCGAGGCATTGGTGGGCACCCTGGAAGACAAGGGCACCCCGGCCATGGTGCAGCGGGTGCTGATTGCCCCGCCGCAGTCGCGCATCGGGCCGTTGACTGCGGCCGAACGCAGCGCGCTGGTGGCCGCCTCGCCCCTGGCCGGGCGCTATGACAAGCCGTTCGACCGTGAGTCGGCCTATGAAATGCTCACCCGGCGCAAGGGCGAGCCGGTGGAGCCGGCGCCGCAGCCCAAGGCTGACGAGGAGAGCTTCGCCGACAAGGCGGGGGATTTTCTGCAGAGTGCTGCCGGGCAGGCGATCAAGTCGGCAGTACGCCAGGCGGCTAACCAGCTGGGGCGCCAGTTGGTTCGGGGGTTGATGGGGTCGTTGTTGGGGGGCAAGAAAAGGTAGGTCTGTTGCGGCCCTATCGCGGGGCAAGCCCGCTCCCACGCCAATTACCGGGTTCCAACCGGGGGCGTGGGAGCGGGCTTGCCCCGCGATAGGGCCTTGACCGGAAAAACCAAAAAGGCGCCCGAAGGCGCCTTTTCAATGCAGCAACTGCACTCAGCCGATGGCTTTGGAAGCCAGCCAGAACAGGCCGGCAGCCAGGCCCATCGAGGCCGGCAGGGTCAGTACCCAGGCCAGCAGGATGGTTTTCACCGTGCCGCCTTGCAGGCCGCTCTTGTTGGCGACCATGGTACCGGCCACGCCCGACGAGAGTACGTGGGTGGTCGATACCGGCAGGCTGAACACGTTGGCCATGCCGATGGCGCAGGCTGCGGTGATCTGCGCCGACATGCCCTGGGCATAGGTCATGCCCTGCTTGCCGATCTTCTCGCCGACGGTCAGTACCACGCGCTTCCAGCCGACCATGGTGCCCAGGCCAAGGGCCAGGGCGACCGCGACGATGACCCAGAACGGGGCATATTCGGTGGTGGCGGTGAGGTCCTTGCGCAGCTTGTCGAGGTCGGCCTTTTCACGGGCTTCAAGGCCCGGCAGCTTGCCGACTTTCTTGGCGGTGTCGTCCAGGCACAGCAGGTAGCGGCGCACTTCGACGCGCTTGTCGGCGCTCAGGTCGCGGTAGTCGGTCACACCGTTCAGCGAGGTCTGCAGCGCGGCGATGGTCGGCTCGGTCTGCTGCGGGTTGCAGCTGAACTGCTCCGGCAGGTCGTTGGACTTGGCCTTGCCCAGTGCCAGGAACTCGCCGAGGGTGGCGGCGTTGCGCTGGTAGAACTGGCTCATGTGCAGGGTGGCGTCGCGGGTGCGTTCGATCTGGTAGGTGGTGCTGTTCAGGTCCAGTACGAACTTGGCCGGCACGATACCGATCAGCACCAGCATGATCAGGCCGATGCCCTTCTGGCCGTCGTTGGAGCCGTGCACGAAGCTTACGCCCATGGCCGAAACCACCAGCACCAGGCGGTTCCAGAACGGCGGGTGCTTCTTGTCGTCGAGCTTGCGGCGCTGGTCGGGGGTTTTGTGCATCTTCGACAGCGGGCGCCACCACTTCAGGCCCAGCAGCACCAGGGCGGCCACGGCGAAGCCGGCCATCGGCGAGACCACCAGCGACATGGCGATGTCGATCGCCTTCTGCCAGTTGACGCCGTCACCCAGCGGGATGTCGTTGATCATGGCATTGGCCAGGCCCACGCCGAGGATCGAGCCGATCAGGGTGTGCGAGCTGGAGGCCGGGATGCCGAAGTACCAGGTGCCGAGGTTCCAGGTGATGGCCGCAGCCAGCAACGAGAAGACCATGGCCAGGCCGTGCCCGGTGTTCACGTTGATCAGCAGCTCGACCGGCAGCAGGTGGACGATGGCGTAGGCCACCCCGACACCGCCGAGCAGAACCCCGAGGAAGTTGAACACGCCGGAGAAGAACACGGCCAGTTGCGGTGGCATGGCTTTGGTATAGATGACGGTGGCTACCGCGTTGGCGGTGTCATGAAAGCCATTGATGAACTCGAATGCGAGCACGAAGGTCAGGGCGAGCATCAGGCTCACGACGACCCAGGCATCCAGTCCGCTGAATAAATCGATCATGAAGGGTTTTCTGGCGGTCTTAGGGGGGCGGGATTATGCCAGAAAACCATGGCAATCGATGCACCTGCCGCAGACCGATGGCAGTCGCCCGATGCGCGGGCCGGGCGACAATTGAATTGCCTGCGGGCGCAAACTTGCCCGGAAAATTCTGAAAAATGCAGCAATTTCAAGGAATTGGCGTGTAAGTGGTGTTTTCGGCTTGTTTCAAACGCTTGTATGAAATTTGTGTAATTCCATTTCATCCAAGGCGTTTCGGTAAAGATAGGCCCGTGCCAGCCGCCTGTCGGCTGATGGCACGGTGATATCGAGCTGGCCTCAGTCGTCCGCCGGGCGCAGTTCCTTTTCCATCTTCTCGAGCTCCTGGGCGAACGCCTGGTCGTGCACGGTGGCCCGTTTGCGCCAGGGTTTGCGTTCGGGGTCGGGTTGTGCGGCATAGGTGGTCACTTCGCCACCGTAAACATCCTTGTAACGTTCTGCCTGGCGCTCGAGTTCTGCGCGCAGTTCATCTTTCGTCACAGTAATACCTGAACTGGTTGAAGTTGGGTGCTGGCGTTAGTGCACAGGGTGATTGTGCGGATACAACACCAGGGTACGTTCGCCATGGCAGCCGCAAGCCTTGGACTGGCGGCGGGTTGTCAGGCGAGGAGCGGGGTGCTTTGCAGCCAGTATTCGAATACCGGGCCCGGCACGCCGCTGATTATAGCAATGCTCACGGCCAAGGCCACGGGTAGTGTACCGGGCTGTGAAGTTGTACGAGTTCGTTAACCGATTGGTCCTTGCGCAACAGCGGAAGTTCAAACGGCTGTTATCGGAAGTTTCACTTGCCGAGGGCGGAACTGAGAGCCGGGGGCGGAAATGAAAACGGCCTCGCGGTTGGGCGAGGCCGTTGCCTGGGACTTCTACGGTGGGTACCTGACCAGTCTCTCCAAAGAAGCCACATGTGGCAGGGGAAAGGTATAAGCAAAAGTGTCGGCGGTCAATTGCGATTATCGGCCGTTCGTTCGATAATCGCACAAGCTCCCGATTTTTTGAGGCATGCCCATGAATGACGAAACCAGCAGCCCGATGGCCATCGAGCCGCCACGCGGCACCAGCGCGGCGTTGGCCCCGCCAATCGTGGCGTCGCCGGCCAAGCGTATCCAGGCCTTTACCGGCGATCCGGATTTCATGACCTCGCTGGCCCGTGGCCTGGCGGTGATCCAGGCGTTCCAGGAGCGCAAGCGCCACCTGACCATCGCCCAGATCAGCCACCGCACGGAAATCCCCCGCGCCGCCGTGCGCCGTTGCCTGCACACGCTGATCAAGCTGGGCTACGCCACCACCGACGGGCGCACCTATTCGCTGCTGCCCAAGGTACTGACCCTGGGCCACGCCTACCTTTCGTCGACGCCGCTGGCGGTGTCGGCACAGCCGTACCTGGACCGCATCAGTGACCAGTTGCACGAGGCGGCCAACATGGCCACCCTCGAAGGCGACGACATTCTTTATATAGCCCGTTCGGCGACAGTGGAGCGGCTGATTTCGGTGGACCTGTCGGTGGGCGGGCGCCTGCCGGCCTATTGCACCTCGATGGGCCGCATCCTGCTGGCGGCCCTGGATGACGCCAGCCTGCACGAATACCTCGAGCGCGCCGACCTCAAGGCCCGCACCAGCCGTACCCTGCATGACCATGACTCGTTGTTTGCCTGTATCCAGCAGGTGCGCGAGCAGGGCTGGTGCGTGGTGGACCAGGAGCTGGAGCAGGGCCTGCGCTCGATTGCCGTGCCGATCTACGATGCTTCCGGGCAGGTGCTGGCGGCGCTGAATGTCAGTACCCATGTGGGCCGGGTCAGCCGCACGGAGCTGGAGCAGCGTTTCTTGCCGATCCTGCTGGCCGCCAGCCGCGACCTCTGCCATCAGCTGTTTGGTTGAGACATTACCCCTGTAGGAGCCGGCTTGCCGGCGATGAGGCCATCAGCATCAGTGCAAGGCTCACCGGCCCTATCGCCGGCAAGCCGGCTCCTACAGGGTATCTGCTGGCATTGATCCTGTAGGAGCTGGCTTGCCAGCGATAGGGCCCTGGCAGGCGCAGCAAAAGAGATGGCCTGCACCATAATCGAACACGCCACCACTTTCCTGTTCGATAAACGCACAATGTCGTTTGCGACGAATTGCGCAGCCCACGCCCGCTGATTAATGTCTTTCGCACAAGTCGGCTTTGCCGACCCAGACAATAACAACAGGGCCACAAAGGGCACCCCCATGACTACCCGCACACTCCCGTTGCATTCCGGCTGACCAAGGCCACCGCACCCTCAGACATTTCCCGTTCCTGCGCCTGAGCCGTACGCAGTAGCCTGCCTGCGCCTTTCATCCGGATAACAACAATGAACAAACCGCAATCCACCGTCGGCAACTGCCTCGACGTCCAGTCGTTCATCAACGACCAGCCGCTGTCCCGCTACCAGTGGCGGGTGGTGATCCTGTGTTTTCTGATCGTCTTCCTCGATGGCCTGGACACCGCAGCCATGGGCTTCATCGCCCCGGCACTGTCCCAGGAATGGGGCATTGACCGCGCCAGCCTGGGCCCGGTGATGAGCGCTGCGCTGATCGGCATGGTGTTTGGTGCCCTGGGTTCCGGGCCGCTGGCCGACCGCTTCGGGCGCAAGGGTGTGCTGGTGGGCGCGGTGCTGGTATTCGGCGGCTTCAGCCTGGCCTCGGCCTACGCCACCAACGTCGACCAGTTGCTGGTGCTGCGCTTTCTGACCGGCCTGGGCCTGGGCGCCGGCATGCCCAATGCCACCACACTGCTGTCTGAATACACCCCCGAGCGCCTCAAGTCGCTGCTGGTGACCAGCATGTTCTGCGGCTTCAACTTAGGCATGGCTGGCGGCGGCTTCATTTCCGCCAAGTTGATCCCGGCCTATGGCTGGCACAGCCTGCTGGTGATCGGCGGGGTGCTGCCGCTGCTGCTGGCGGTGGTGTTGCTGGCCTGGTTGCCGGAGTCGGCGCGCTTTCTGGTGGTGCGCAACCGTGGTACCGACAAGGTACGCAAGACCCTGGCCCCGATTGCTCCGGCAGTGGTGGCCCAGGCGTCGAGCTTCAGCGTGCCGGAGCAGAAGGCCGTGGCTGCGCGCAACGTATTCGCGGTGATCTTCTCCGGCACCTTCGGGCTGGGCACCGTGCTGCTGTGGCTGACCTACTTCATGGGCCTGGTGATCGTCTACTTGCTGACCAGCTGGCTGCCGACCCTGATGCGCGACAGCGGCGCGAGCATGGAGCAGGCGGCGTTCATCGGCGCGCTGTTCCAGTTCGGCGGTGTGCTCAGCGCGGTGGCCGTAGGCTGGGCGATGGACCGTTTCAACCCGCACAAGGTGATCGGCATCTTCTACCTGCTGGCCGGGGTGTTCGCCTACGCAGTGGGGCAGAGCCTGGGCAACATCACCGTGCTGGCGACCCTGGTGCTGGTGGCGGGCATGTGCGTCAACGGCGCGCAATCGGCCATGCCATCGCTGGCGGCGCGCTTCTACCCAACCCAGGCGCGCGCCACCGGGGTGTCGTGGATGCTCGGCATCGGCCGCTTCGGTGCGATTCTCGGGGCCTGGAGCGGGGCTACCCTGCTGGGGCTGGGCTGGAACTTCGAACAAGTGCTGACCGCGCTGCTGGTGCCGGCGGCGCTGGCCACGGTCGGTGTTGTGGTGAAGGGGCTGGTGAGCCACGCCGACGCGACCTGATTCCCGTGTGGCGGCGCGATCCCTTGTAGGAGCGGGGGGGGGGGGGGGGGGGGGGGGGGGGGGGGGGGGGGGGGGGGGGGGGGGGGGCGGGGGGGGGGGCGGGGGGGGGGGGGCGGGGGGGGGGGGCGCGCCGCCCCACGCGACGGCCCCGGCCGCCCCCCGCCCCCCCCCCCCCCCCCCCGCCCCCCCCCCCCCCCCCCCCCCCCCCCCCCCCCCCCCCCCCCCCCCCACCCCCCCCCCCCCCCCCCCCCCCCCCCCCCCCCCCCCCCCCCCCCCCCCCCCCCCCCCCCCCCCCGCTCCTACAGTGGCGCTTTCGCATAGATGGATAGCAGGGCAACAAACGGTTCGATAATCGCACAAAAGTGCGATTATCGGATTGTCTGAACCCCGCCAGGCTCCTTAATCTGAGCTCATCGCAGCGACGCATCGGCCCGCTGCTCACCGACCGACTCGTCCTGACCAGGAGTCTCCAATGGCAGCAATCCTCTCGCTTCACGAGGCTGTGAAGCAGTTCATCCAGGATGGTGACACCGTCGCCCTCGAAGGCTTCACCCACCTGATCCCGACCGCCGCCGGTCACGAGATCATCCGCCAGGGCAAGCGCGACCTCACACTGGTACGCATGACCCCGGACCTGATCTACGACCAGCTGATCGGTGCCGGTTGTGCGCGCAAGCTGATCTTCTCCTGGGGCGGCAACCCCGGTGTCGGCTCGCTGCACCGCCTGCGTGACGCGGTGGAAAAACAGTGGCCGCAGCCCCTGGAAATCGAAGAGCACAGCCACGCCGACCTGGCCAACGCCTACGTGGCCGGCGCCTCCGGCCTGCCGTTCGCGGTGCTGCGCGCTTATGCAGGGTCCGACCTGCCCAAGGTCAACCCGCTGATCAAGAGCGTCACCTGCCCGTTCACCGGCGAAGTGCTCGCCGCGGTACCGTCGGTACGCCCGGACGTGACCGTGATCCACGCGCAAAAAGCCGACCGCAAGGGCAACGTGCTGCTGTGGGGCATCCTCGGCGTGCAGAAAGAAGCCGCCCTGGCGGCCAAGCGCTGCATCGTCACCGTCGAAGAGATCGTCGATGACCTGAACGCACCGATGAATGCCTGCGTGCTGCCGACCTGGGCCCTGAGCGCGGTGTGCCTGGTGCCGGGCGGCGCCCACCCGTCCTACGCCCATGGCTACTACGAGCGTGACAACCGCTTCTACCAGGCCTGGGACCCGATCGCCCGCAACCGCGAGTCGTTCACCGCCTGGATCGACACCTACATCCGTGGCACCGCCGATTTCAACGAATTCCAGGCCAAGCTGGCCAGCACCGCGGAGGCCGCGCAATGAGCTACTCCACTTCCGAAATGATGACCGTCGCCGCCGCCCGCCGGCTGCGCAACGGTGCCGTGTGCTTCGTCGGCATCGGCCTGCCGTCCAAGGCCGCCAACCTGGCGCGCCTGACCTCGTCGCCCGATGTGGTGCTGATCTACGAGTCCGGCCCTATCGGTGCCAAGCCGAGCGTGCTGCCGCTGTCGATCGGTGACGGCGAGCTGGCCGAGACCGCCGACACCGTGGTGCCGACCGGCGAGATTTTCCGCTACTGGCTGCAGGGTGGGCGTATTGACGTGGGCTTCCTGGGTGCTGCCCAGGTGGACCGCTTCGGCAACATCAACACCACCGTGGTGGGCGATTACTTCGCGCCCAAGACCCGCCTGCCGGGTGCCGGTGGCGCGCCGGAGATCGCCGGTTCCGCCAAGCAGGTGCTGATCATTCTCAAGCAGTCGCCGCGTGCTTTCGTCGACAAGCTGGACTTCATCACCTCGGTCGGCCACGGCGAAGGCGGCGATTCGCGCAAGCGCCTCGGCCTGCCTGGTGAGGGCCCGGTGGGCATCATCACCGACCTGTGCATCATGGAGCCGGAAGCCGGTACCCATGAGTTCGTGGTGACGTCGATTCACCCGGGCGTGACCCGCGAGCAGATCGTTGCTGCCACTGGCTGGGCGATCCGCTTCGCCGACAACGTGCAGGAAACCGCGGCCCCGAGCGAGGTCGAGCTGACCGCCTTGCGCGACCTCGAAGCCCGCACCGCCGCCGCCCACGGCCAAGTGGCAGGAGAAGCCTGATGCGCGACGTATTCATCTGCGATGCCATCCGCACCCCCATCGGCCGCTTCGGCGGCGCCTTGGCCGGCGTGCGTGCCGACGACCTGGCGGCGGTGCCGCTGAAGGCGTTGATCGAACGCAACCCGGGCGTGCAGTGGGAGCAGCTGGACGAGGTGTTCTTCGGCTGTGCCAACCAGGCCGGTGAAGACAACCGCAACGTCGCGCGCATGGCCCTGCTGCTGGCCGGCCTGCCCGAGAGCATCCCCGGTGTAACCCTCAACCGCCTGTGCGCCTCGGGCATGGACGCCATCGGCACCGCGTTCCGCGCCATCGCCAGCGGCGAGATGGAGCTGGCGATTGCCGGCGGCGTCGAGTCGATGTCCCGCGCGCCGTTTGTCATGGGCAAGGCCGAGAGCGGTTATTCGCGCAACATGAAGCTTGAGGACACCACCATTGGCTGGCGCTTCATCAACCCGTTGATGAAGAGCCAGTACGGCGTCGACTCGATGCCCGAGACCGCCGACAACGTGGCTGACGACTATCAAGTGTCCCGCGCCGACCAGGACGCCTTCGCCGTACGCAGCCAGCAAAAAGCCGCCGCAGCCCAGGCTGCTGGCTTCTTTGCCGAAGAGATCGTGCCGGTGCGCATCGCCCACAAGAAGGGCGAGACCCTGGTCGAACAGGACGAGCACCTGCGTCCGGACACCAGCCTGGAAGCGCTGGCCAAGCTCAAGCCGGTCAACGGCCCGGACAAGACGGTTACCGCTGGCAACGCCTCGGGCGTCAACGACGGCGCGGCAGCACTGATTCTGGCCTCGGCGGAGGCGGTGAAAAAGCACGGCCTGACCCCACGCGCCCGGGTACTGGGCATGGCCAGTGCCGGTGTGGCGCCACGGGTAATGGGCATCGGCCCGGTGCCGGCGGTGCGCAAGCTGACCGAGCGCCTGGGCGTGGCGGTGAGCGATTTCGATGTGATCGAGCTCAACGAAGCCTTCGCCAGCCAGGGTCTGGCGGTGCTGCGTGAACTGGGCGTGGCTGACGATGCGCCGCAGGTGAACCCCAACGGCGGTGCCATCGCCCTTGGCCACCCGCTGGGCATGAGCGGCGCGCGCCTGGTGCTGACTGCGCTGCACCAACTGGAGAAAACTGGCGGGCGTAAAGGCCTGGCGACCATGTGCGTGGGCGTTGGGCAGGGCTTGGCGTTGGCCATCGAGCGGGTTTGACCTGTACCGGCCTTTCGCGGGGCAAGCCCGCTCCCACGCCTGTCACCCGTAGGAGCGGGCTTGCCCCGCGATAGGCCATCAGCCAAGACACAAGGTTAAAGGCCAGCCCCCCAAGCGGAACGAGTGTGTTACTAGGTATGTCTAGACTTACCTAGGACCCTCCAGGAGCAAACCCACCATGACTTCCAGCTATTACACCGGCGAAGAACGCAGCAAACGCATCTTCGCCATCGTCGGTGCCTCATCGGGCAACCTGGTGGAATGGTTCGACTTCTACGTCTATGCCTTCTGCGCCATCTACTTCGCCCCGGCGTTCTTCCCCTCCGACGACCCCACCGTGCAGTTGCTCAACACCGCCGGGGTATTCGCCGCAGGCTTTTTGATGCGCCCGATCGGTGGCTGGATCTTCGGCCGCCTGGCCGACCGCCACGGGCGCAAGAACTCGCTGATGATCTCGGTGCTGATGATGTGTTTCGGCTCGCTGATGATCGCCTGTCTGCCGACTTATTCGAGCATCGGCACCCTGGCCCCGGCGCTGCTGTTGCTGGCGCGGCTGATCCAGGGCCTGTCGGTGGGCGGTGAGTACGGCACCACCGCCACCTACATGAGCGAGGTGGCCCTGCGCGGCCAGCGCGGCTTCTTCGCCTCGTTCCAGTACGTGACCCTGATCGGCGGCCAGTTGCTGGCGGTGCTGGTGGTGGTGATCCTGCAGCAACTGCTGACTGAAGACGAACTGCGCGCCTGGGGCTGGCGCATCCCGTTCGTGGTCGGCGCCATTGCCGCGCTGATCTCGCTGATGCTGCGCCGTTCGCTGCACGAAACCAGCAGCGCCGAAACCCGCAAGGACAAGGACGCCGGCAGCATCAAGGGGCTGTTCCGCAACCACACGGCAGCCTTCATTACGGTGCTGGGCTACACCGCCGGCGGTTCGCTGATCTTCTACACCTTCACCACATACATGCAGAAGTACCTGGTGAACACCGCCGGCATGAATGCCAAGAGCGCCAGTTTCGTGATGACCGGGGCGCTGTTCCTGTTCATGATTTTGCAGCCGGTGTTCGGCATGCTCTCCGACCGCATTGGCCGGCGTAACTCGATGCTGCTGTTCGGCGCCCTGGGTACGCTGTTCACCGTGCCGCTGTTGATGGCGCTGAAAACCGTGACCAGCCCGTTCATGGCCTTCGTGCTGGTGAGCCTGGCGCTGTGCATCGTCAGTTTCTACACCTCGATCAGCGGCCTGGTGAAGGCCGAGATGTTCCCGCCGCAGGTGCGCGCGCTGGGCGTGGGCCTGGCCTATGCGGTGGCCAACGCCGCCTTTGGTGGTTCGGCCGAGTACGTGGCCCTGGGCCTGAAGACCCTGGGCATGGAGAACACCTTCTACTGGTACGTGACGGCGATGATGGCGATTGCCTTCCTGTTCAGCCTGCGCCTGCCGAAACAGGCCGAGTACCTGCACCATGACCATTAAGGACGTTGCATGAGCAACCAACTGTTCGACGCCTACTTCACCGCGCCCGCCATGCGCGAGGTGTTCTGCGACCGCGGCCGGTTGCAGGGCATGCTCGACTTCGAAGCCGCCCTGGCCCGCGCCGAGGCCGCTGCCGGGCTGGTGCCGCACAGTGCGGTGGCGGCCATCGAGGCGGCCTGCAAGGCCGAACGCTATGACGCCGGCGCCCTGGCCACGGCCATCGCCACGGCCGGCAACTCGGCGATCCCGCTGGTCAAGGCGCTGGGCAAGGTGATCGCCAGCGGTGTGCCGGAGGCCGAACGCTACGTGCACCTGGGCGCCACCAGCCAGGACGCCATGGACACCGGGCTGGTGCTGCAACTGCGCGATGCTCTGGGGCTGATCGAAAGCGCCTTGGGCACGCTGGCCGACAGCCTGGCCCGCCAGGCCCTGCAGCATGCCGACACGCCAATGGTGGGGCGCACCTGGTTGCAGCATGCAACGCCGGTGACCCTGGGCATGAAGCTGGCCGGCGTGCTGGGCGCGCTGACCCGCCACCGCGAACGCCTGAAGGAGCTGCGCCCGCGCCTGCTGGTGCTGCAGTTCGGCGGTGCGTCGGGCAGCCTGGCGGCGCTGGGCAGCAAGGCGCTGCCGGTGGCCGAGGCGCTGGCCGAACAACTCAAGCTGAGCCTGCCCGAGCAACCCTGGCACACCCAACGTGACCGCCTGGTGGAGTTCGCCTCGGTGCTGGGCATGATCGCCGGCAGCCTGGGCAAGTTCGGCCGCGATGTCAGCCTGCTGATGCAGACCGAAGCCGCTGAGCTGTTCGAGCCTTCGGCGCCGGGCAAGGGCGGTTCCTCGACCATGCCGCACAAGCGCAACCCGGTGGGCGCGGCGGTGCTGATCGGCGCCGCGACCCGTGTACCGGGGCTGGTCTCGACGCTGTTCGCCGCCATGCCCCAGGAGCACGAACGCAGCCTGGGCCTGTGGCACGCCGAGTGGGAAACCCTGCCAGAGATCTGCTGTCTGGTTTCGGGCGCGCTGTACCAGGCGCAACTGATCGCCGAGGGTATGCAGGTGGATGCCGAACGCATGCGCCGCAACCTCGACCTGACCCAGGGCCTGGTACTGGCAGAAGCTGTGAGCATCGTGCTGGCCCAGCGCCTGGGGCGCGATCGTGCCCACCATTTACTGGAGCAATGCTGCCAGCGCGCGGTGGCCGAACAACGCCACCTGCGCGCGGTGCTGGGGGACGAGCCGCAGGTCAGCGCCGAACTGACCGGCGAAGAACTCGACCGCCTGCTCGACCCTGCCCATTACCTCGGCCAGGCCCGCGTCTGGGTGGCGCGCGCCGTGGCTGAACATCAACGTTTCACTGCCTGAAGGAGACCGCTGTGGCGCACTTGCAACTGGCCGATGGCGTACTGAACTACCAACTCGATGGCCCGGCCGATGCACCCGTGCTGGTGCTGTCCAACTCCCTGGGCACCGACCTGGGCATGTGGGATGCGCAAGTCCCGGCCTGGAGCGAGCACTTTCGCGTACTGCGCTATGACACTCGTGGCCATGGCGCCTCGTTGGTCACCGCTGGCCCGTACTGCATTGAACAGCTGGGCCAGGACGTGCTGGCGCTGCTGGATGCACTGGATATCGAGCACGCGCATTTCGTCGGCCTGTCCATGGGCGGTTTGATCGGCCAGTGGCTGGGCATCAACGCCGGCCACCGCCTGCACAGCCTGACCCTGTGCAACACCGCCGCCAAGATTGCCAACGACGAGGTGTGGAACACCCGCATCGACACCGTGCTCAAGGGTGGCCAGCAGGCCATGGCAGATTTGCGCGATGCCTCCATCGCCCGCTGGTTTACCCCGGCCTTCGCCCAGGCCCAACCCGCCGAAGCCCAGCGCATCTGCCAGATGCTGGCGCAAACCAGCCCCGAAGGTTACGCCGCCAACTGCGCGGCAGTACGCGATGCCGACTACCGCGAGCAGTTGGCAAACATCCAGGTGCCGACGCTGATCGTCGCCGGTACCGCGGATGTGGTGACCACCCCCGAGCATGGCCGCTTCATGCAAAGCCGCATCATCAACGCGACCTATGCCGAATTCCCGGCGGCGCACCTGTCCAACGTCGAAATCGGTGCGGCCTTCACCACCCGTGTGCTCGACTTTTTGCTGGCCCGCTGAGGAACCTGCCATGGATGAGAAACAACGTTACGACGCCGGCATGCAGGTACGCCGCGCGGTGCTCGGCGATGCCCACGTGGACCGCAGCCTGGAGAAGCTCAACGATTTCAACGGCGAGTTCCAGGAAATGATCACCCGGCACGCCTGGGGTGATATCTGGACCCGCCCGGGCCTGCCGCGGCACACCCGCAGCCTGATCACCATCGCCATGCTGATCGGCATGAACCGCAACGACGAGCTCAAGCTGCACCTGCGCGCGGCGGCCAACAACGGCGTGACCCGCGACGAGATCAAGGAAGTGCTGATGCAGAGCGCGATTTATTGCGGCATCCCGGCGGCCAACGCCACCTTCCACCTGGCCGAGTCGGTGTGGGATGAGCTGGGGGTTGAGTCGCGTCAGTAACCGACTGGCCGGCTCTCATAGAACAAAACACAACTCATTGATTTAGCGGGGTCCTGTGGGAGCGGGTTTACCCGCGAACACCGGCGAAGCCGGTGCCAGACTCCGCGTCGCTTGCTTCGCGGTGGTCCGGCACTCCGGTAAACCCGCTCCCACAGGGTATGTGGCGCCCTTACGAATTCTGTTCTCTGCGCGACAGCGCAGCCCGGAGGGCTGGGTGATTTCCTACAGGGGTTATGCGTTGGCCTTGCGCTCGCGCAGCGCCACCGGCCCGGCATTGGCCTCCACGGCCTTTTTCAGCTCGGCGCACAGCCCGAGCATGAACGCCAGCTCCGCCACCACGAACAACGGCCCGACGATCAGCCCGCTGAGGTCGTCGACGAACGCCGGCTTGCGCCCTTCGTACCAGTGCCCGACGAACTGGATGATCCAGCCCACCACGAACGCCCCCAGCCCGGCACTCAGCCACAGCCCGGTGCCTTGCACCGCCAGCGCCTGCCCGGCCCACAGGCACAGGCCCAGCAGCAGCCCCATGACCAGCCCGAAGCGGGTGTCCAGGCGCAGGTAGAACCACACCGACCAGCCCGCCAGCAGCAGCGCCGGCGACAGCCAGATACCCGCCAGCTCCCAGCCGGGGCGTGACAGCAGAATGCTCACCGCCAGCACGATCAGCGGGATGCCGACAAAATGCGTGGCGATGTTGCGTGGGTCGCGGTGGTAGGCGGCGTATTGACTCAGGTGTTCGACGAGGTTTTTCATTGTTGTTCCTCCATCAGGGGTAGGCCCAGCTTGCCCCGTTCATTCGTTGCGGTCTGTCGCCTGGGCGACAGAGTGCGTAAGCGAGGTGCCATGCTCGACCTGCGTCCCCAACTGCTGCACGGCCAGTGGTTCCGGCAATTGCCCGATGCGGTTCAGGATAGCCTGCTGGCTTTGGCCCGGGTGCGCGAGCTGGCGGCCGGGCAGTGCCTGTTTCAGCGCGGTGACGCGCCCTGCGGGTTGTATGCGGTGCTCGAGGGCGCGATGCGCGTGGGCGCGGTCAGCAGCGAGGGCAAGGAGGCGTTGCTGACTTTGGTGCAAGCGCCGCACTGGTTCGGCGAGATCAGCCTGTTCGATGGCCAGCCGCGCACCCACGATGCCTTCGCCGAGGGCCCGACGCGGTTGCTGTGGATCCCCCAGGCGCCGCTGCTGCAGTGGTTGGCGCAGCAGCCGCAGCATTGGCGCGAACTGGCCCTGTTGATGAGCCACAAGCTGCGCTGGGTGTTCGTCGCCCTGGAGCAGCAAAGCCTGCTGGCTGCAGCGCCCAGGGTGGCGCACCGCCTGTTGCAGATCGCCGAAGGCTATGGCGAGCGCGATGTCGCCCAGTGGCGCTTGCAGCTGTCGCAAGAGCAGTTGGCGCTGATGCTGTCGCTGTCGCGCCAGACCATCAACCAGATCTTGAAGAACCTCGAGCAGGCCGGCGTGGTGCGCCTGGGCTATGGCGAGGTGGAGATTGTCGATGCGCAGCGTTTGCGGGCGCTGGCAGTGCATCCAGGCTGACCAGGGTGTCGATCATCGCCCGCGCCGCCGGGGACAGTCGGTAGCCGCTGCGGCTGACGATGCCGCAACGCACGCTCAGCACCTCCAGCCCCGGCGGCAGGTTGCGCCAGTGCAGGCGCACCAGCTGGCCTGCGGCCAGGTCTTCGGCCACCGCTTCTTCGCTGGCGCTGCCGATGGCGTCGCTGGCCAGCACCACGCTGCGCAGCACGGCCAGGTGTTCGGTTTGCAGGTGCGGGGTGAAGTCGCTGCGCCCGCTGAGGTTGGCCAGGCGTTTGCGCACGCCGGGGGCGAGCAGGGCGCAGGCCAGCGGGTAGCTGAACAGGTCGTTGGTCGACAGGCTGTCCTTGGCCAGCAGCGGGTGGCCGGGGCGGCAGAAGAACAGCCCCGGGCGCGGGTTGAGCGGCTCGGTGTGAAAGTTCGGGTCGGCCTCGAACGGGCGGATGTCGTCGACGAAGAATTCGATCTGCTCGCGGCGCAGGGCCTGGCCCAGTTGCTCGGCGTTGTCCACCCGCAGCGCGGTGCGGATGCCGGGGTGGCTGGCGATGAAGCGCTGCAGGGCTTCGGGCACCAGGCGCACGGCCAGGGCCGGGCCGCTGCCGAAGTGCAGCTCGCCAGCGTCGAGCTTGGTCATCTGCAGCACCTCGTTGTTCAACTGGGCGGCGCCTTGTACCAGGCGGCGGGCGTGCTGCAGCACCACCTGGCCTTCGGGGGTGGGTGGCAGGGCTTTATTGGCGCGGTCGACCAGGGTGCAGCCAAAGGCCTGTTCGAGGTTCTGGATGGCGCGGCTGAAGGCCGGCTGGGTGATGCCCATGGCTTCGGCGGCGC
Organism: Pseudomonas sp. NPDC089406; assembly: GCF_044900265.1. Lineage (NCBI taxonomy): Bacteria > Pseudomonadati > Pseudomonadota > Gammaproteobacteria > Pseudomonadales > Pseudomonadaceae > Pseudomonas > Pseudomonas sp. NPDC089406. The sequence continues at coordinate 64,686 of NZ_JBJDNC010000005.1, forward strand.
GGACGAAACTGCGGTATTCGGTGAGGGCGATGAAATAGCGCAGTTGGCGGAGGTCCATGCTCGGGCTCTGGTGCGGGGGCAGGGCTCGGTTTTAGCTTTTGTTGCATATAGCGTCAAGGAATGTTATTTGATTTATATATGCCATTTTGGACTATGATGCTGTCCTCTGTAGGATCCGGCTTGCCGGCGATGAGGCCGGTGCAGGGCGGAACATCTCGACTGTTTGTACTGGCCCTATCGCCGGCAAGCCGACTCCTACAGGTATGGCACAGGCCTGAGGGCCATGAGGTCCCTGTGGGAGCGGGCTTGCCCGCGAAGAGGCCGGTGCAGGCCACAGCATCTCGATTGCCTGTACTGGCCCTATCGCCGGCAAGCCGGCTCCTACAGGTTCAATACAGGCCTGAACGCCATGAGGTCCCTGTGGGAGCGGGCTTGCCCGCGAAGAGGCCGGGCCTGCTAGAGCAGGTTTAGCGGATAACTCACGATCACCCGGTTCTCGTCGAACGCATTGGTGCTGAAGTCCCGGCGCATGGTCGAGTTGCGCCACTTCAGCGACAGGTCTTTGAATGTGCCTGACTGCACCACGTAGGCAAGCTCCGTCTCCCGCGCCCATTCCTTGCCGTCGTTCACCGCGCTGGTGTGCACGTTGTCGCCCTTGATGTAGCGGTTCATCAGGGTCAGCCCGGGAATGCCGACGGTGACGAAGTTGAAATCGTGGCGAACCTGCCAGGAGCGTTCCTTGGCGTTGTCGAAGCTGGCGTTGTAGCTGTCGTTGGCCAGGGTGCCGCCGCTGGTGCCGTTGACCCGCATCCAGGCGTCATCGCCGCTGACCTTCTGCAAACCTACGTAGAAGGTGTGGCCCTGGTAGCGCGCCGAGAGCATGGCTGAGGCGGTGCGGTTGTCCAGCTCGCCTGCGCGTTCGCTGCCGTCTTCCTTGCCGATGAAATAGCCGAGGTTGGCGCCCAGGGTCCAGTCGCCCAAGGGCTGGCTGTGCACCAGGTTGAGGTATTGCTGGCGGTAGATGTCTTTGAGCTGCGCATCCCACAGGCCGATCATGGTGCGCTTGTCGTTGAAGCTGTATTCGCCGCCGGCGAAGTTGAAGCGGTCGGAGGTGATACCGGCGCGGCCCTGCATGAACATGTCTTCCATGCTGGCGTCGTTGCGCGGGCTGTTGCCGCGGAACTGGCCGGCATACACGGTCAGGCCGTCGATCTCTTTGGAGGTGAGCTGGCCGCCACGGAAGGTCTGCGGCAGCGAGCGGCCATCGTCCGAACGCAGGATCGGCAGCACCGGCATCCATTCGCCGATTTTCAGTTCGGTTTGCGACAGGCGCGTCTTGAAGGCCACGCCCAGGCGGCCGAAGTCATCGGCCGGGCGGCCGTCGTCGTGCACCGGCAGCAGGTGGGTGCCGGCCGTGCCTTTGCCGCCGTCGAGCTTGATCGAGTACAGGCCCAGTAAATCCACACCGAAACCGACCGTGCCTTGGGTGAAGCCTGAGCGGGCATCGAGGATGAAGCTCTGGGTCCACTCTTCGGCCTTGCCCTGGGGGTTGGCCGGGTCGACGAAGTTGCGGTTGATGTAGAAGTTGCGCAGGTTGAGGCTGGCCTTGGCGTCCTCGAAGAAACCGCTTTCGGCGGCCAGGGCGGGCAGGGCGCAGGACATGGCCAACAGGCCGGGCAGCAGCTGGCGTGCAGGGTGCAAAGTGCTCATGGGTGCGGACTCTTGTTTTTATTGGGCGAGCCGGTGCGCTGCGGGTGCGGGCCGCAGGGGCAGGGCGCTTTTTGTGAGAACTTGTGCAACGTTGCGTGGGCGATGGTGCGCGGCAGGGCGGGGGCGAGGCAATTCGTCGCAAGCGGAATGGGGCGATTATCGAACGCAATGTTCTGAGGCCTGGCATCTAGCTTTGTAGGAGCGGCCTTGTGTCGCGAAAGGGCTGCTCAGCAGCCCCAGGATCTGAGTATTCATACCGAATTGCCGGGGCCGCTTTGCGGCCCTTTCGCGACACAAGGCCGCTCCTACAGGGGGCGGAGTTCGTTGGCCACAAAAAAGCCCACCGTGAGGGTGGGCTTGTTGTTGCCGTTCGGTCGATCAGCCCTTGGGCTGTTCGATCGACGCCTGCTGCTGGGTCTGCTCGTACCAGCCACCGCCGAGGGCCTTGTACAGGTTGACCTCGCTGACCAGTTGCGACAGGCGGTCGCTGATCAGCGACTGCTGGGCGCTGAACAGGTTGCGCTGGGCGTCGAGGAAGGTCAGGTTGCTGTCGATACCGATGCGGTAGCGGCGCTCGGCCAGGCGGTAGTAGTCCTGGTTGGCGGCCACCAGGTCGCGCTGGGCCTGCAACTGCTCTTCGAACGTCTTGCGTGCGGCCAGGCCATCGGCGACTTCCTGGAAGGCGGTCTGGATGGTCTTTTCGTACTTGGCGACGTTGATGTCCTTCTGGATTTTCGAGTAATCCAGGCTGGCCTTCAGGCTGCCGGCGTTGAAGATCGGCAGGTTGATCTGCGGCTGGAACAGCCAGGTGCCCGAACCACCCTTGAACAGCCCGCCCATGGTCGGGCTCAAGGTACCTGCGTTGGCGGTCAGGCTGATGCTTGGGAAGAACGCTGCGCGGGCGGCGCCGATGTTGGCGTTGGCGGCCTTGAGCAGGTGCTCGGCTTCCTGGATGTCCGGGCGGCGTTGCAGCAGCTCGGAGGGCAGGCCTGCCGGCACTTCGGCCAACTGGTCGGCGTCGAGCTTGAGCGGTGCCGGCAGGTTGCCGACGCCGGTACCGACCAGCACGGTCAGGCTGTTCAGGTCCTGGGCGACCAGGCGCTGGTACTGCGACAGCTTGACCCGCGCGCCTTCCACTGCCGTGCGCGCCTGGCTCAGGTCCAGGGCCGACGCCACACCCACCTCGTTGCTGCGGCGGGTGAGGTTATAGCTTTCTTCGTAGGTTTTCAGCGTGTCTTCGGTCAGCTTCAGCAGCGCCTGGTCGGCCTGCCAGGTGTAGTAGGCGTTGGCCACACTGGCCACCAGGCTGATCTGCGTGGAGCGGCGCGCCTGCTCGCTGGACAGGTAGGTTTCCAGGGCTTGCTCGGTGAGGCTGCGCACCCGGCCAAACAGGTCCAGCTCATAGGCGCTGACGCCCAGGGTGGCCGAATACTGGCTGGTGATGTTGGCTTCACCGGTTTGCGACAGGTTGGCCGGCACCCGCTGGCGGCTGCCGCTGCCGGTGGCCGAAACCGCCGGGTACAGGTCGGCGCGCTGGATGCGGTACTGGGCGCGGTAGGCGTCGATGTTCAACGCTGCCACGCGCAGGTCGCGGTTGTTCTCCAGCGAGCTCTGGATCAGTTGCTGCAGCGCCGGGTCGTGGAAGAACTGGCGCCAGCCCTGTTCGGCGGCGGCGACGTTGGCCGACTCGGTCGGCGAGTACGCAGGGCCCTGGGGCCACTGCGCAGCCACCGGCGCTTCAGGCGCCTGGTAGTCGGGGATCAGCGAGCAGCCGCCGAGAATGAAGGCGGTAACCGCCAGGGACAACAAAGACTTGGTCATTGCCCAGCCTCATAACGTGGAGTTTCAGGAGTTTCTTTCGGTTCGTGTTCCTTGGTGCCGAACAGCGAAGACACGGCGACGAAGAACAACGGTACCCAGAAGATGGCAAGTACGGTGGCGCTGATCATGCCGCCGATCACGCCGGTACCAATGGCGTGCTGGCTGCCGGCACCGGCGCCGCTGGCGATGGTCAACGGTACCACGCCGAGGATGAACGCCAGGGAGGTCATGATGATCGGGCGCAGACGCATGCGGCAGGCCTCGATGGCCGCGTCGTACAGGCTGCGGCCCTGCTCGTGCAGCTCTTTGGCGAACTCGACGATCAGGATGGCGTTTTTCGCCGCCAAACCGATGGTGGTGAGCAGGCCGACCAGGAAGTACACGTCGTTGGACAACCCGCGCAGGCTGGTGGCGAGCAGTGCACCGATGATACCCAGCGGTACTACCAGCACGACCGCGATCGGGATCGACCAGCTTTCGTACAGCGCTGCCAGGCACAGGAACACGAACAGTACCGAGAGGGCGAACAGCGCCGGCATTTGCGAGCCGGAGAGTTTTTCCTCGTAGGACATGCCGGTCCAGGAGTAGCCGATGCCCGCAGGCAGTTCGCCGACGATACGCTCGACCTCGGCCATGGCTTCACCGGTACTGTAGCCCGGGGCTGGCGCACCAAGGATTTCCATCGCCTCGACGCCGTTGTAGCGCGACAGTTTCGGCGAGCCGTAAGTCCATTCACCCTTGGCGAACGAGGAGAACGGCACCATTTCGCCGGCGCCATTGCGCACGTACCACTTCTGCAGGTCTTCAGGGCTCATCCGTGAGTTGGGTTGCCCCTGGATGTACACCTTCTTGACCCGGCCACGGTCGATGAAGTCGTTGACGTAGCTGGCACCCAGGGCGATCGACAGGGTGTTGTTGATGTCGGCGATGGTCACGCCCAGGGCGCTGGCACGTTCGTCATCGATGGTCAGCTGGTACTGCGGCTCATCGTTCAGGCCGTTCGGGCGCACGGCGCTGAGGATCTTGCTTTGTGCGGCAAGCCCAAGGAACTGGTTGCGCGCTTCCATCAGCTTGGCGTGGCCGACACCGCCGCGGTCCTGCAGGAACACGTCGAAGCCGGTGGCGTTACCCAGCTCCAGTACCGCAGGCGGGGCGAAGGCGAACACCATGGCGTCGCGGAAGGTGAAGAAGTGCTGCTGGGCGCGCTGCGCCAGGGCGAACACGCTGTTCTCCTTGGAGCGCTCACCCCACGGCTTGAGCATGATGAAGGCCATGCCCGAGCTCTGGCCGCGGCCGGCGAAGTTGAAGCCGTTGACGGTGAACACCGAGGCTACGGTGTCGGACTCTTCCTTGAGCAGATACTCGCGCATCTGGTCGACCACCACCTGGGTGCGCTCGGCACTGGAACCGGCCGGGGTCTGTACCTGGGCGAACAGTACGCCCTGGTCTTCTTCAGGCAGGAACGCGGTGGGGATGCGGGCGAACAGCCAGATCATGCCGACCACGATCAGCGCGTAGGCCAGCAGGAACGGCACCTTGTTGCGCAAGATGGTGCCGACGCTGCGCTCGTAACCTTGCACGCTCTTGTCGAAGTTGCGGTTGAACCAGCCGAAGAAGCCGCGCTTGGCCACATGGTGCTCGCCCTTTTTCAAGGGTTTGAGCATGGTGGCGCACAGCGCCGGGGTGAAGATCAGCGCGACCAGTACCGACAGGCCCATGGCCGAGACGATGGTGATCGAGAACTGGCGGTAGATCACACCGGTGGAGCCACCGAAGAAGGCCATCGGCAGCAATACCGCCGAAAGCACCAGGGCGATACCCACCAGGGCACCCTGGATCTGCCCCATGGAGCGCTTGGTGGCCTCCTTGGGCGGTAGCCCCTCTTCGGACATCACCCGCTCGACGTTCTCCACCACGACGATGGCATCGTCCACCAGCAAGCCGATGGCCAGCACCATGGCGAACATGGTCAGGGTGTTGATGCTGAAGCCTGCGGCGGCGAGGATGCCGAAGGTCCCCAGCAACACCACCGGTACGGTCATGGTGGTGATGATGGTGGCGCGGAAGTTCTGCAGGAACAGGTACATCACCAGGAACACCAGCACCACGGCCTCGATCAGGGTGTGGATTACCCCGCTGATCGATTCGGTGACCACTGGGGTGGTGTCATACGGGAATACCGCTTTCACCCCTGGCGGGAAGAACGGTTCCAGGTCGCTGATGGTCTTGCGCAGCGCCTTGGCGGTGTCCAGGGCGTTGGCGCCGGTGGCCAGTTTTACCGCAAGGCCGGAGGCCGGCTTGCCGTTGAACTGGGCGCTGATGGCGTAGTTCTCGCCGCCCAGGCCAACCTGGGCCACGTCGCCCAGGCGCACCTGGGAGCCGTCGCTGTTGACCTTGAGCAGGATCTTCTGGAACTGCTCGGCGGTCTGCAGGCGGGTCTTGCCGATGATGGTGGCGTTGAGCTGGGTGCCGGGCATGGCAGGCAGGCCGCCGAGCTGGCCGGAGGATACCTGCACGTTCTGCGCGGCCACGGCGGTTTTTACGTCTACCGGGGTCAGCTGGAACTTGTTGAGCTTGGCCGGATCCAGCCAGATACGCATGGCGTACTGGGCACCGAACACCTGGAAGTCACCCACGCCCGCAGTACGCGAGATCGGGTCCTGCATGTTGGAGACGATGTAGTTGGCCAGGTCGTCCTTGGTCATGCTGCCGTCTTCGGACACCAGGCCGATCACCAGCAGGAAGTTCTTCACGGCCTTGGTCACGCGGATACCCTGCTGCTGCACTTCTTGCGGCAGCAGCGGGGTGGCCAGGTTGAGCTTGTTCTGCACCTGCACCTGGGCGGTGTCGGCGTTGGTACCCTGCTCGAAGGTGGCGGTGATGGTCATGCTGCCGTCGGAGTTGCTCTCGGACGACACGTAGCGCAGGTTGTCGATACCGTTGAGCTGCTGCTCGATGACTTGCACCACGGTGTCCTGCACGGTTTGCGCCGAGGCGCCCGGGTAGGTTACGGCGATGGCGATGGCCGGCGGCGCGATGCTGGGGTACTGGTTGATCGGCAGCTTCAGGATCGACAAGGCGCCGACCAGCATGATCACCAGTGCGATCACCCAGGCGAAGATCGGGCGATCGATAAAGAACTTCGACATGGTTTACTCCGCTTTGGCGTCTGCTTTCGCTGCGCTGGCCTGATCAGGGCTGCCCGGCTTCTTGACGTTGGTGGCTTCGCTGACCTTGACCTCGGCGCCCGGGCGCACGTACTGCAGGCCTTCGGTGATCAGGCGGTCACCCGGGTTCAGGCCTTCCTCGATCAGCCAGTCGCTGCCCAGGGTACGGCTGGCCTTGAGCTGGCGCAGTTCGACCTTGTTATCCTTGTTGACCACCAGGGCGGTCGGCGCGCCTTTCAGGTCGCGGGTAACGCCCTGTTGCGGGGCCAGGATGGCGTTGGCGTTGACACCGGCTTTCAGGCGGGCGTGGACGAACATGCCAGGCAGCAGGGTGTGGTCGGGGTTGGGGAAGATCGCGCGCAGGGTGACGGAACCGGTGGTTTCGTCCACTGCCACTTCGGAGAACTCCAGGCGGCCCTGCTGCTTGAACAGGCTGCCGTCTTCCAGCACCAGCTGCACTTGCGCTGCGTTGTCGCCGGCCTTTTGCAGTTGGCCGCTTTCCAGGTCACGGCGCAGCTTGAGCAACTCTGCGGTGGACTGGGTGACGTCGACGTAGATCGGGTCGAGCTGCTGGATGGTGGCCATGGCGTTGGTCTGGCCGTTGCTCACCAGGGCGCCCTCGGTGAACGAGGAACGGCCGATGCGGCCGCTGATCGGGGCCAGCACCTTGGTGTAGCGCAGGTCGATCTGCGCGCTCTTGAGCGAGGCTTCGGCCTGCAATCGTTTGGCGTTGGCATCGTCGTACTCCTGCTTGGAGACGGCTTGCTCGTCGATCAGTTGCTTGTAGCGCTCGGCCAGCGAGCGGGTCGCCTGCAGGTTGGCCTGGGCGTTGGCCAGCGTTGCCTCGTAGACGGCCGGGTCGATCTGGTAGAGCTGCTGCCCTTCCTTGACCTCGGAGCCCTCTTTGAACAGGCGCTTGAGAATGATGCCGTTGACCTGCGGGCGAACCTCGGCCACGCGGTAGGCGGTGGTGCGCCCCGGCAGTTCCGAGGTCAGGGTGAAGGCTTGCGGTTGCAGGGTGACGACGCCGACCTGAGGAGCCTGCGCTGCAGGCGGGGCTTCTTCTTTCTTACAGCCGCTGAGCAGAGTTGCCAGGGCGACGGCGGAAACCAGAGCGGTAACAGCTGGCTTGAATTGCATGAGGATCCTCGGGTCGCTGGAGCGGGGGAGCTCAAGAATATAGTGGAAGTGTTTGGTCAGAAGAATGCTATCGAGTGGATAAATAGCTTGCTAAGGAATATACTTACATTCATGGTTGTTTGTAAATACCGCAGGCGGGTCCGGGAAGACCGCCTCTTAGTAATCAATTGTTACCGGGAGATGCCCTGAAAGAGGCGCCCCCGGCCTGAAATCCGCCCGCCCGTGATGAGCGCCGGGCGGCCTGATGAGGTTGTGCTGCCATGGTCCGCGAACCAAAGAAGAAGCCCAGGAAACCCGCGCCCAGATCATCGAGGCTGCCGAAAGGGCCTTCTACAAGCGCGGGGTTGCGCGTACTACCCTGGCCGATATCGCCGAGCTCGCGGGGGTGACCCGCGGCGCGATCTACTGGCACTTCAGCAACAAGGCGGACCTGGTGCAGGCGCTGCTCGACAGCCTGCACGAAACCCATGACCACCTGGCGCGGGCCAGTGAAAGCGAAGACGAGCTGGACCCGCTCGGCTGCATGCGCAAGCTGCTGCTGCAAGTGTTCAACGAGCTGGTGCTCGACGCCCGGACCCGGCGTATCAATGAAATCCTGCATCACAAGTGCGAGTTCACCGATGACATGTGTGAGATTCGCCAGCAGCGCCAGAGCGCTGTGCTGGATTGCCACGAGGGCATCGCCCTGGCCCTGACCAACGCCGTGCGCCGCGAACAGCTGCCGGCAGACCTCGACTGCGAGCGGGCTGCGGTGGCCATGTTCGCCTACGTCGACGGCCTGATCGGGCGCTGGTTGCTGCTGCCGGACAGTTTCGATTTGCTGCGCGATGCCGAGAAGTGGGTCGACACCGGGCTGGATATGCTGCGCTTGAGCCCCGGGCTGCGCAAATGACACTTTGTGAAGGATTGTGAGGAAGTGTTGCCCACTGGCTATTAAGCGGGGATTAACAACCTCTGTACCGGCCTCATCGCCCGCGCAATTGCCTGTCCGGCAACGCCAGCGCCGCCAGCAACCCCAGCACCGCCACCGCGGCACTGCCCAGCAGCAGGTGCTTGAAGGTCTCCAGCAAGCGCGCCTGGGTCACAAGGTCCGCTTCCCCGGCCTTAAGGCTGCCCAGCAACGGGTTACCGACCATCTCGAACCCGCCCATCTGCAGAAATGCCAGCAGCAGGCTGGACATGCACGCCACCCCCATCGCCCCGCCCAGCGAGCGGAACAGGTTGGTGGTGCTGGTGGCCACGCCGATATCTTTCGATTCCACCGCGCTTTGGGTACCCACCAGTGAGGTGGGGAACTGCAGCCCGCAGGCGATGCCGGTCAGCAGCATGAACAGTGCACTGAGCAGCCCCGACTGCGGAGGGGTCACGGCCATGGCCGCGATGGCCAGCGGCATCAGCAGGGCCCCTGCCAGAATCTGCGGCTTGTAACGCCCGGTGCGGCTGGTCATGCGCCCGCCGGTGAAGGCGCCCAAGGGCAGGCCCATGGCCAGCGGCAGCAGGTGCAGCGCCGCGCTGTCGGCGCCGGCGCCCGTGATGCCCTGGTAGCGTAGCGGCATCAGCATGGTCAGCGAGATGGACTGAAAGCTTGCGAAGAAGATCACGCACCAGCACAACACCGCCACCCGGTTGCCGAACAGGCTCATGGGCAGTAGCGGCTCGTGGCAACGGCGCTCGTGGGCGACGAACACCAGCAGCCCGAGCAGCGCGCAACTCATCAGCAGCAGCACCGGCTGCGACAGCCAGGCGTGGCCCTGGCCCACCAGGGTGATGCCCAGTAGCAGGCTGCCCAGGCCGATGATCATCAGCACCGCACCGAGGTAATCCACCTGCGCCTGGCGCCGGCTCACCGCCAGCCCGTCCAGCGCCCGGTGGATCACCCACAGTGCCACCAGCCCCAGCGGCAGGTTGATCCAGAACACCCAGCGCCACGACAGGTACTCGGTCAGCCAGCCACCCAGCACCGGCCCGGCAACGCTGGCCAGGGCATACATGCTGCTGAAATAGCCCTGGTAGCGGCCACGTTCGCGCGGTGGCACGAAGTCGCCGATGATCGCCTGGCTGACCGACACCATGCCGCCGGCCCCGATGCCCTGCAGCACCCGCGCCAGCACCAGTTGCGGCATGTCCTGGGCCAGGCCGCAGGCCACCGAGGCCAGGGTGAACAGCGCGGTACCGGTGAGGATCATGCGCCGGCGCCCATAAAGATCGCCCAGCTTGCCGTAGATCGGCACGGCGATGGTCATCGCCACCATGTAGCCGGAGATGACCCAGGCCAGCAGGCCGACATCGTTGAACTGGGCGGAGATGGCCGGCATCGACACGGCGACGATGGTCTGGTCGAGGGCGCCGAGGAAGATCGCCAGCATCAGGGCGGTGAGGACGCTGCGCAGGGCGGTGGGGGGCAGGGCGGCAGTCACGGGGTACCTTCTTTGTGGTGATCGCGGGGCAAGTCGAAGCGCCGTTTCACAGGGATGCCCCTGTAGGAGCCGGCTTGCCGGCGATGAGGCCGGTACAGCCAACACAAAACAGTGACTTGCGGGCGTGGGCGACCCTTCGATCAGCCGATTTGCAATGGGCAGATTGTAACCTGAGTTACGTAGCTTCCTATGTACTATGTGCATCGCCTATGCAAGATCGGCATTAGCACATTCACCATTAGCTGCATGGCCGCGTGATATCGTGCGAAGGCTGCAGAGGCTGAAACCCGTGGCCTGCACCAGCTTGGTGCAACAATTTGCCGCAGGGTTTCGCGTCGCTGTATGTCCACACCTTTTATTCCTCTACCTGCATGTCGAGCATGACCGCCCTGATGGCGACGGTTGTAACACTCAGGTGGACCCGATACAGGGGTCGGTTGTCAGCCGTTCAACATTTCTTATTACAGGCGGAGTGATCATGCCCAAGGCTTCCCACCACGATCTTCGTTTTGCCTTCCGCGAGCTGCTTGCCTCAGGTTCGTGCTATCACACCGCGTCGGTGTTCGACCCCATGTCCGCGCGCATCGCCTCGGACCTGGGCTTTGAAGTCGGTATTCTCGGCGGCTCGGTCGCCTCGTTGCAGGTGCTGGCCGCACCGGACTTTGCGCTGATCACCCTCAGCGAATTCGTCGAGCAGGCCACCCGCATCGGCCGCGTTGCCCAACTGCCGGTACTGGCCGATGCCGACCATGGCTACGGCAACGCGCTGAACGTGATGCGCACGGTGATCGAGCTGGAGCGCGCCGGCGTGGCTGCGCTGACCATCGAAGATACCTTGCTGCCGGCCCAGTTCGGCCGCAAGTCCACCGACCTGATTTCGGTTGAAGAAGGCGTGGGCAAGATCCGCGCTGCGCTTGAAGCCCGGGTTGACTCGGCCCTGGCGATCATCGCCCGGACCAACGCCGGGGTGCTGACCACCGAAGAGATCATCGTGCGCACCCAGAGTTACCAGAAGGCCGGTGCCGACGGTATCTGCATGGTGGGGGTGAAGGACTTCGAGCAGTTGGAGCAGATTGCCGAACACCTGAGCGTGCCGTTGATGCTGGTTACCTACGCCAACCCCAACCTGCGCGACGACGAGCGCCTGGCGCGCCTGGGCGTGCGTATCGTGGTCGATGGCCACGCCGCGTACTTTGCCGCGATCAAGGCCACCTACGACTGCCTGCGCCTGCAGCGCGGCCAGCAGAACAAGTCGGAAAACCTCAGCGCCACCGAGCTCTCGCACACCTACACCCAGCCGGAGGATTACATCCGCTGGGCCAAGGAATACATGAGCGTCGAGGAGTAACCGCGCAGGTTACCTGACGGCGCTCAAGGTGGCGGTGTGGGGCACGCAGTGCTCCTGCGCGCAACTGGCGGCGCTGTTGGGCTGGCTGCGAAGCAGTTCGACCCGCCAGCAGGCCGAGCCATACAGGCCGGCGACGGCGACAAGGGCGAAGACAAGGGCGCAACGCCTGGACTTGATGCTCATGGTACGGACCTCCTGTTGCTGCAACAGGTGATACGTTCAAGCATAGGCCGGTCTGGCAGAATTGCAGGGTACCGCACTCCTCTGTAGGAGCCGGCTTGCCGGCGATAGGGCCCTCAGCTACACCACCAACCCCCGATCCCACTCCGGCTCCCCGGCAAACCGCTGCGCAAGAAAATCCACCATGCTGCGCAGCGTCGCCGGCATGTGTTTGCGCGAGGTGTAAACGGCGTTCAGCATCAGCTCCCTGGGTTTGGCTTGCGGCAACAGGCGCACCAGATCACCTTCGCGAATGGCCGCGGCCGCCTGGTAGCTGGGCAGCATGGCGATACCCACCCCGGCCAGCGCTGCCTTTTGCAAGGTCAGGGCCTCGTTGGCGCTGAGGTTGCCCTGCACCGGCACTGCCAGCTCGACCCCATTCACTTCGAAGTGCCACAGGCTGTGGCCAAAGTAGGCGTGGGTCAGGCAGTTGTGCAGGCTCAGATCCTCCACCCGTTGCGGCGTGCCGTGCTCGCCCAGGTAGGCAGGGCTGGCGCAGATCACCGAGCGGCATACGCACAGGCGCCGGGCGATCAGGTTGGGGTCGACGTCGTTGCTGGTGCGGATGGCCAGGTCGATGCGCTCGTCCACCAGGTTGACGGTGCGGTCGAGCATCTGCAGCTCCACCTTCACCCCCGGGTAGCGCTTCACGTAGGCGGCCAGCGCATCCACCAACTGGGCCTGGCCGAACGAGGTGCTGACGCTGATGCGCAGCTCGCCGCGCGGGGCGTCGTCGGGTTGGCGCACCGCCTCTTGCAGGTCGCCGGCCAGCTCCAGCATCTGCCGGCAGCGCGGCAGCGTCTCACTGCCTGCGGCGGTAAGGCTGAGCTTGCGCGTGGTGCGCTGCATCAGGCGTGCACCCACCCACTCCTCAAGCTCCGCCAGGTAGCGCGAGACCACAGGCCTTGAAAGCTCCAGATGGTCAGCAGCGGCAGACTGGCTACCTAGGTCGACGACGGTGACGAACACGCGCATGGCGTTGAGACGGTCCATGATTTGCCCGGTTTCAGAAACAAACTATGTTGCAGCATCGCATTTTTTGTACCGGTTCGGGCAACTAAGCTGTGCTGCATCTTCCCTCACAGCAGGATTCACCGATGTCCTTGTTCACGCCCTTACGCAGCCTGCTGCTGGCCTGCGCCACCCTGGCAGGCCCGGCGCTGGCCGCCGAACCCCTGGCCCTTGATGTGTACAACCCAGGTGATGCCGCCATCTTCCCGGTCAGTTCGGTGATCGTCAGCGGCGAGCACGATGCCATTCTGGTCGATGCCCAGTTCGGCAAGGCCCAGGCTGCGCAGGTGGTCGAGCGCCTGCGGGCCTCAGGTAAGCAACTGACTACTATCTACATCAGCCATGGCGACCCGGATTACTACTTCGGCCTCGACACCCTGACCCAGGCATTCCCCAAGGCCCGGGTAGTAGCCTCAGCTGCCACCGTTGCGCATATCCGCAAGACCATGGACGCCAAACTCGCCTACTGGGGCCCGCAGATGGGCGCCGACAAGCCGGCCAGGCTGGTGCTGCCGCAGGTGCTTGAAGGTGACCGCCTGGAACTGGAAGGCCAGGCCCTGGAAGTGATCGGCCTGGACGGCCCGCAGCCAGACCGCAGCTTTGTGTGGATTCCGTCGATCAAGGCGGTGGTCGGTGGCGTGGTGGTGTCCGAGCATATCCACGTGTGGATGGCCGACACCCAAGGCGCCAAGTCCCATGCCGATTGGCTGGGCACGCTTAAGCGTATCGAGCACCTGGCACCGCGCACGGTGATCCCGGGGCACTACCTGGGCGACAGCAGCCGCTCGTTGCAGGCGGTGCGCTTTACCGCAGGCTACATTCGTGATTTCGACGCCGAAGCCGGCAAGGCCAGCAATGCTGCCGCGCTGGTGCAGGCGATGAAGCAGCGCTACCCCAACCTTGCCGATGAAAGCTCGCTGGAACTGGGAGCCAAGGTCGCCAAGGGCGAGATGAAGTGGTAACCCCTTTAACCTGACTGGAGTGTTTCCCATGAGCAAGATCGCAATCATCGGCGCCACCGGGCGCGCCGGCAGCCAACTGCTGGAAGAGGCCCTGCGCCGTGGCCACAGCGTGGTCGCCATTGCCCGCGACCCCGCGCAACTGCAAGGGCGCGAGGGCGTGACCGTCAAAGCACTGGACGCCAAGGACAGCGCCGCCCTGCAGGCCGCTGTGGCAGGCGTTGATGCAGTGCTGAGCGCCGCGCATTTTTCCACCCTCGCACCGCAGGCGATCATCGAGCCGGTCAAACGTGCCGGGGTGAAACGCCTGTTGGTGGTGGGCGGAGCGGGCAGCCTGCTGTTGCCGTCGGGTCATCGGGTGATCGACAGCCCGGACTTCCCCGAGGCCTACAAGGCCGAGGCCAGCGCGGGGGTGAAGTTTCTCGATGCGCTGCGTCAGCAGCCGACCCTGGACTGGACCTTCTTGTCGCCCTCGGCGGAATTCGTCGAAGGTGAGCGCAGCGGGCGCTACACCCTGGGCAAGGACCACCTGCTGATCGGCGCCGACGGCAAGAGCTGGATCACCTTTGCCGACTATGCCATCGCCATGCTCGACGAGTTGGAAAAGCCGGCGCATTCGCGGGCACGGTTCACTGTCGGCTACTGAGGCATCACCGCCCCTCTGTAGGAGCCTGGCGTTGCGGCCGAGCCTGTAATCTCAGGCATGCCCCACCACCTGTAGGAGCCGGCAAGCCGGCTCCTACAGGGCCTGGGCTTGCAGCCAGTCCAGCAACTCCCCGAGCCCCGCCGGCATGGCCTTGCCCGGGCTCACCAGGTAATAGCCTTTGCCGGTCATCACCTTCAGCCCGAACGGCATGCACAAGCGGCCGCTGCGCAGGTCATCGCCGATCAACGCCCAGTCGCCGATGGCCACGCCGGTGCCCTGGGAGGCCATGGCCATGGCCATGTCCAGGGTCTCGAAATGCTGCCTCGGCCCCTGGGGCTCGAAGCCGGCCCCCGCTGCCTGCAACCACAGCCGCCAGTCATGCTCGTCGCGGGACGGATGCAACAGCATGTGCCGCGCCAGGTCCTGCAACTGCTGCAAGGGCAGCTTGCCTGCGAGCAGGGAAGGGGCGCACACCGGGGTCAGTTGCTCGTCGAACAGCTTGCGTACCTGCAAACCCTGGTTGGGCGCGGCGCCATACACCACTGCGGCGTCGAAGCCTTCATGGCGAAAATCCACGCCGTGCTGCACCGTGGTGGTCAGCTCCACCGGTATGTCCGGGCGCAGCGCCTGCCACTCCATCAGCCGCGGCAACAGCCAGCGCATCACGCAGGTGGGGGCCTTGAGCTGCAGGGCGGCGCTGCGCCCGCCTACTTCGCGCACGCCCTGTTCGATCAGGGCGAACACCTGCTGCACCCGCGGCAGCCAATCCTGGCCTTCGCGGGTAAGCGCCAGCCCCCGCGCCTGGCGCAGGAACAGCGGGTAGCCCAGGTGTTCCTCGAGCCCGGCAATCTGCCGGCTGACGGCGCCTTGGGTGATATGCAGCTGTTGGGCCGCCCGGGTGAAGTTGCAATGCCGGGCGGTGACCAGGAAGGTGTGCAGGGCGGGCAAGGGCGGCAGGCGGTTCATTGGTGTTCAGCCATGACGTGAAGACATGCCTAGTATGTGTTTTTTTGCATTGTGGCAACAGCGGCCAATTGGTTCCATGAAGCCTGATTTCAACAAGAATCGGGTACTCGATAATGGCAACCTGTGGCGAAGTGCTGGTCAAACTCCTCGAAGGCTATGGCGTCGACCATGTCTTCGGCATTCCTGGCGTGCATACCGTCGAGCTGTACCGGGGCCTGGCGGCGTCGAGCATCCGCCACGTCACGCCGCGCCACGAGCAGGGCGCCGGCTTCATGGCCGACGGCTATTCGCGTACCCGCGGCAAGCCGGGGGTGTGCTTTATCATCACCGGCCCCGGCATGACCAACATCACCACCGCCATGGGCCAGGCCTACGCCGACTCGATCCCCATGCTGGTGATCTCCAGTGTGCAGTCGCGCAGCGCGCTTGGCGGCGGGCGCGGCAAGCTGCACGAGCTGCCTAACCAGGCGGGGCTTGTGGCCGGCGTGGCGGCGTTTTCGCAGACGCTGATGAGCGCCGACGACCTGCCTCAGGTGCTGGCCCGGGCCTTCGCCGTGTTCGACGGTGCCCGCCCGCGCCCGGTGCATATCGAGATCCCGCTGGATGTGCTGGTGGAGCCTGCCGACCACCTGCTGCCAGGCCGCCCGGTGCGTACCTTGCGTGCAGGTGCTGCGCCTGCTGCGGTACGGCAGATGGCCGAGCGCCTGGCGGCGGCGCGCCGGCCGTTGATTCTGGCAGGCGGCGGTGCGTTGGCCGCCGGTGAGCCTTTGGCGGCCCTGGCCGAGCATCTGCAGGCCCCGGTGGCGCTGACCATCAACGCCAAGGGCCTGCTGCCGGCCAGCCACCCGCTGCAGATCGGCTCGACCCAGACCCTGCCCGCCACCCGCGCCCTGGTGGCAGAGGCCGATGTAGTGCTGGCCATTGGCACCGAGCTTGCCGAGACCGACTACGACGTGACTTTCAAGGGTGGTTTCGAAATATCCGGCAGCTTGCTGCGCATCGACATCGACCCCGACCAGACCGTGCGCAATTACCTGCCTGAGCTGGCCCTGGTGGCCGATGCCGAAACGGCGGCTGATGCCTTGCTCAAGGCCTTGCAGGCGCTGCCTGCGCCGGCCCGTGAGGCCGGCTGGGGCAGTGCCCGCGCGGCCCGCTTGCGTGAGGACAATGCCGCCACCTGGGATGCACCCACCTTGAGCCAGACCCGCCTGCTGACCAGCATCCTGCAAACACTGCCAGATGCGATCCTGGTAGGCGATTCGACCCAACCGGTGTACACCGGCAACCTGACCCTGGACATGGCCCGCCCGCGCCGCTGGTTCAATGCTTCCACCGGCTACGGCACCCTGGGCTACGCCTTGCCGGCGGCCATGGGCGCCTGGCTGGGCAGCGCCACAGCTGCGGCCGAGCGTGCGCCGGCGGTGTGCCTGATCGGTGATGGCGGCTTGCAGTTCACCCTGCCCGAGCTGGCCAGTGCAGTAGAGGCGCAGGTGCCGCTGATCGTGCTGCTGTGGAACAACCAGGGCTACGAGGAAATCAAGAAATACATGGTCAACCGGGCCATCGAGCCGGTGGGGGTGGACATCCATACCCCGGACTTCATTGGAGTGGCCAGGGCGCTGGGCGCCGAGGCTGAGGATGTGGGGGATGTGGCGCAGTTGCAGGCGGCATTGCTGCGTGCGGTGGAGCGGCGCGGGCCGACCTTGATCCAGGTGGATCAGCAGCAGTGGCAAGGTGCAGTGAAAGGGTGATGGCTGCTGGCCCTATCGCCGGCAAGCCGGCTCCTACAGGGAGAGGCACCCGCCTGTAGGAGCCGGCTTGCCGGCGATAGGGCCAGAGGCTAGTTTGCGCTGGCGCGCAACCGCGCCACATCGCGAATCGGCGGTGCGCCGTACAACCGGCTGTACTCGCGGCTGAACTGCGAGGGGCTCTCATAGCCCACCCGGTAGGCCGCCACCGCCGCCTCCAGCCCGTCGTTGAGCATCAAGCGCCGCGCCTCCTGCAGGCGCAGCTGTTTTTGATACTGCAGCGGGCTCATCGAGGTGACCGCCTTGAACCGGTGGTGCAGCGTCGATGTACTCAGGTTCACCTCACGCGCCAGGTCCTCGATGCGCAGCGGCTGCTGGTAATGCCGGTTAAGCCAGGCGATGGCCTGGCACACCCGGTGGGTCTGGCTGTTGGCCAGGGCGATCTCGTACAGGCGATGGCCCTGGGGCCCGCGCAGCAGGCGGTAGAGGATTTCACGGCGGATCAGCGGGCCGAGCATCGGGATGTCCCGCGGGCTGTCCAGCAGGCGCACCAGCCGCAGCAAAGCATCGAGCAACTGAGGGTCGCTGCGCTCCACATACAGGCCACGGCCGGAGGGCAGGTTGGGCACCAGCATCGGCCCGCTCTCGGCAATCAACTGGCTGATCTCCGCTGCGTCGAGGTCCAGGCGCAGGCCCAGGCTTGGGTGCTCGGGGCTTGCGTCCAGGCGCACGCCGCTGATCGGCAAGGTCACCGACACCACCATGTAGTGCAGCGGGTCGTAGGCGTATTGCTCATCACCCAGAAACAGCGCCTTGCTGCCCTGGGCCAGAATGCACAGCGCCGGCTGCGCCAGGGTGGGCACCGAGCGTACGTTTTCGCGGTAGGCCGACAGGTACAGGTCCTGCACCGCCGACATCGGCCCGTGGGGGCCGCTGGCATGGCGCAGGATCAGCCCGGCCAGTTCCTGGCGCTGGAGTTCGAGTGAGGGTTCGAGGGGCGTGGTCATGGCGGGTTTCCTCGGAAGACCCGGCCAGCATAGGTTTGGGCAATGCCGGGCGCTAGTCGAATGCTGCACCTCGATTGCCTGATCCTGCAACGCGGCAGGATCAGGCAATCGGCCGGCAGTATTGGCCTAACGGCCCGCGCGGGCGGGGCCCTAACCTTGGCAGCCTGGTTTTCCCGCTCGCACTGCTTCAAGGAGATCGTTCATGACCCAACAGCAACCGGTCACACACCTGGCTTTCATCCGCGCCAGCAACGGTCGTTCGGCAGAACTCGGCATGCGTCTGCGCGATCTGCTCGAGCCATCGTTGCGCACACCCGGCTGCCTGAGCTTCAGCGTGCAACGCTCGCAAGTCGATGCCGACCTGTGGCTGCTCAGCGGCAGTTGGAGCGACCAGCAAGCGATGAGCGGCTACTTCGCCTCACCGACCTTGCAGGCCTTTGGCGAGCTGGTGCAGGAGCAGTTTGTCAGCAGCCTCGACCTGCACACCTTTGCCTGAGGTGTAGAATGCCGCCCCTCGATCACAAGCGGAGTGCAGCATGGCACGTAGAGAATTCCCCCACTTCGAAGCGGTCTCGGCGATGGTGCCGGTAGAAGGTGGCGGCTACCACGCGGCAATCGCCGTCAAGGCCCTGAACCAGGGCGGCGCACCGCGCTTTCACAAGGTACTGGACGGCCAGCTGTTCAAGGGCGCGATAGCCGCCGACGAGGCGGCTTGCGCTGAACTCGAACGTCTGCAGGGCGTGAGCGAAGACGGCGAACTGATCTTCTGATCAGGCCTGCGGGCGGCCCATCTTGAACAACTCGCCCAGGGCGAAGTAGTCGGCCGGGCCGCCGCCGCGCAAGATAGGTTCTGCGGCCGCGGTGTCGTAGATGCCGTCCTTGAGCAGGTGGTCGGCGATGTGCACGGCCACCACCTCACCCAGGATCAACCAGCTCGGTACCGGCTCCTGGTCGGCGCGGGTCAGCTGGATGATCTGGCTCACCTTGCACTCGAAGCTCACCGGGCTTTCACCCACCCGCGGCACCTTGACCACGTTCGAAGCGGCCGGGGTCAGGCCGCTGAGTGCGAACTCATCGACCTCTGCGGCCACCGGCGCGCAGCTCTGGTTCATCTGCTCGGCCAGCGGGCGGGTGGCCAGGTTCCAGACGAATTCTCCGGTCTGCTCGATGTTGTTCAGGCTGTCTTTGCGCCCGACGCTGCAGAAACCGATGATTGGCGGGATGTAGTTGAAGGCGTTGAAGAAGCTGTACGGCGCCAGGTTCAGGCGGCCGTCGCGGTCGTGGCTGGAGATCCAGCCGATGGGGCGCGGGCCGACGATGGCGTTGAACGGGTCGTGGGGCAGGCCGTGGCCTTTGGCGGGTTCGTAGTAGTACATCTGCGCGAGGCCCGGAGGCCATTCCTTTGCGGGGACGAGGCGCCTAGTGTGCCAAGGCTTTGCCTGGCTGGAAATGATCAAGCCCGGCAAAAGCCGGGCTGGTTGCACGCGTTCAGTGATCAGCTGAAGCGGTGGGCGTTGGTACGCTCGAAGCCGTTTTCGGCGAAGCGCTGGGCGTTGGTGTGGTCGAAGCCGTCTTCGGCGAAGCGTTGTCCGTTGGTGCGGTCGAAGCCGTCTTCGGCGAAGCGTTGGCCGTTGGTGCGGTCGAAGCCGTCTTCGGCGAAGCGCTGGGCGTTGGTGCGGTCGAAGCCGTCTTCGGCGAAGCGTTGGGCGTTGGTATGGTCGAAGCCGTCTTCGGCGTAGGTGGCCGACTGGCTCTGTACGGCGGCGAAGTTGTGGCTGTTGGTGCGGTCGAAACCGTCTTCGGCAAAGGCGCCAGTGGCCAGGACGGAGAGGGCGAGGGTGAGGATCAGTTTGTTTTTCATGGTGGTTGCTCCGAGGGTTTCGTTGGGGTTGTTTGTTTCTATGGATTCAATGCTACGCCGATTAATTTGATTAAAAAGCGCAAAAAATAACGCTTAAAAATCGATTTAATCGATGTGTATGGGCGCGACTCGTCCTTGTAGGAGCCGGCTTGCCGGCGATAGGGCCATCAGCGGTGACAGTATTTGCAGCCCCGGCCCCGGCAGCGGGCATCGTTCGGCACAGCATGGGCGCCGGAAATTAATCGGTCGTTAAGGCCATCTTTTTCGAGGTGTTCGCGTTAGGGCAGGCAGGTGTTCGCCACAACCCTTGCAGCGCCTATCAGATCGAGCGCCGCCCGCGCGGCGCTTCGCGGGTAAACCCGCTCCCACAGTTTGTTTCGGGCCAGTTTTTTCTGTGAAGTACCGGCGCCTGCCTTGGTACATGCCTTGAGTCATGTGGAGCGGCGCCAACGCACACGCTGAAACCGCGTCGAACCAACAAGGCGGACCAGGTGATGGCACAGGACAGACTGGCCCGAAACAAACTGTGGGAGCGGGTTTACCCGCGAAGCGCCGCGCGGGCGGCGCTCGATCTCACAGGCGCTGAAGAAGCTTCGGCAAACACCAACGCATTTTTCATCCACGCCCAACCAATTTTTCAGCCCCCGCTCTGCACCATCGCCGCACCCAACCCCTGGAGCGGCACAACAATGAACAAACTCCCGCAAATCACCCTGGCCTTCTGGGTCATGAAGATCTGCGCCACCACCCTCGGCGAGACCGCAGGCGACCTGCTGTCGATGACCCTGAACATCGGCTACGCCATGAGCTCGTTGCTGCTGATCAGCGTGTTCCTGGTGACGCTGGTCACCCAGCTCTACTCGCGCCGCTACCACCCCGTGCTGTATTGGCTGGTGATCCTCTCCACCAGCACCGCCGGTACCACCATGTCCGACTTCATGGACCGTACCCTGGGCCTGGGCTACGCCGCCGGTTCTGCGCTGCTGATCGGCATCCTGCTGCTGACCTTTGCCCTGTGGCGCCTGAGCGGCAACCCGCTGGACGTCACGCGCATCCGCAACCGCGGTGGCGAGCTGTTCTACTGGGTGGCGATCCTGTTCTCCAACACCCTCGGCACCGCGCTTGGCGACTACCTGGCCGACGATTCCGGCCTGGGCTTTGCCGGCGGTGCATTGCTGATCGGCTCGGCCATCGCTGTAGTTGCAGCGGCCCGCTACTGGACGCGGATCTCCGGCGTGGTGCTGTTCTGGATCGCCTTCGTGCTGACCCGGCCGTTCGGTGCAACCCTGGGCGATGTGCTGACCAAGACCCACGAGAAGGGCGGGCTGGACTTTGGCACCATCGGCTCCTCGGCGGTGCTGGGCGGGGTGCTGCTGGTGCTGGTGCTGATGGCGACCTACTACCAGCGGCGTGAGCCGGTGCGGGTGCTCGAGCGCTCGTAAGGCTCAGGCCGGCTGGATGGCATAGCGCGTACTGCGCCCGCCGCCAGGCAGGCGCAGCAGGCAACCCTTGGCCAGCAGGTCGGCCAGGTGACGGGTGGCCGTGGCTTTGGAGACCTTGGCCACGGCCTGATACTGGCTGGCGCTGATGCCATCCTCGAAGCCTTTCGGGCCGCCGTCGAGCAGGCGGTTGAGCACCTTGGCCTGCTCCGGCGACAGGCCGTCATCCCGGTGTGCCTGCCAGAAGCGCGCCTTGGCCAGCACCCGATCTATGCGTACCAGAGCCTGTTCGAGGCTGTGCAGCAGTGTCAGCAGAAACCAGGCAAGCCACTCGGTGATGTCCAGGCTGCTTTTCTGGCTGCGCTCCAGCACCTCGTAGTAGCCGGCGCGATCCTCCAGGATGCTGGCCGACATGGCGTAGAAGCGAATGGCCTGTTGCTCGCCCTGGGCCAGGGCCAGGTCGGTGAGCGCCCGGGTCAGGCGACCGTTACCATCGGCGAACGGGTGCAGGGTGACGAACCAGAAATGGGCGATACCTGCACGCAGCAACGGGTCTAGCTGGTTGTCGCTGCGGCTGGCCTCGAACCAATCAATAAACTGCTGCAGTTGCGCTTCCAGGCCTGCCCGTGGCGGTGCTTCGAAGTGCACTCGAGGTTTGTCCGTGCGTCCGGAAACCACCTGCATCGGTGCCTCATCGCGCAACTCGCCCACAGGCAGGGCCTGGTCCAGCAGGTTGGGGCCCTCGGGGAACAGCCAGCGATGCCAGGTGAACAGGCGCTGCATGCCCAGCGGGCGGTCGTAGCCTGTGGTTGCGTCGAGCATCAGCTCGGCCAGGCCTTCGCTGCGTGCACTGGTTGGCCCGGGTTCATCGATGCCCAGACGGCGGGCCAGTGATGAGCGCACCGACTCGACATTCAGTCGTTCACCCTCGATGGCCGAGGAGGTGACGATGTTCTGCAACAGTGTATCGAGGATATCGTCGCCGGCATCGATGGCCGCTACGGCCCCTGTTCTGCCCAGCAGTTGGCCCTGCGTTTCAACGCAGTCGCGCAGCAGCGCCGCCAGGTGCTGATCGTTCCAATGGAACGCTGGCCAGTCGGGCTGCTGCCAGATCCAGAAGGGTACGGTTGTGTTCATGAGCCGAATAATAGCGCTATTCGGCTCATAAAGTGAGCCGAATAAACCCGCTATTCGGCTCACACCCACAAAAAAAGGGGCGCCCCGCCAAGCGGAGCGCCCCTTTTGTGTCTTGCAGCGCTGCGATCAGTCAGTGGTGATGCGCGAGTGCTGCTTGGTGTCCTTCATGGTCACGTACACCAGCAGCGAACAGGCGATGCAGGCGGTGACGTACCAGTAGAAGCCGCTTTCCATGCCGGCGCTCTTGAACCACAGGGCCACGTACTCGGCGGTGCCGCCGAAGATCGACACGGTCAGCGCGTACGGCAGGCCCACGCCCAGGGCGCGGATCTCGGTAGGGAACAGTTCGGCTTTCACCACGGCGTTGATCGAGGTGTAGCCGCTGACGATGATCAGCGCCGCCATGATCAGGAAGAACGCACCCCACCAGGTCTGGATGGTGTGCAGGGTGCTGAGGATCGGTACGGTGAACAAGGTGCCCAACACGCCGAAGGCGATCAGGATCGGGCGCCGGCCGATCTTGTCGGACAGCCCGCCGATCACCGGCTGCAGGCACATGAACAGGAACAAGGTGGCAGCCGAGATGGTGGTCGAGTCACCGATGCTCATGCCCACCGTGTTCACCAGGTACTTCTGCATGTAGGTGGTGTAGGTGTAGAAGGCCAGGGTGCCGCCCATGGTCAGGCCGACCACGGTCAGCAGCTCTTTGGGGTGGCGCATCAGGGTGCGCATCAGGCTTTCCTTGGACTTCTCTTTCTTGGTGAACGAGGCGGTCTCTTCCATGCCACGGCGCAGGTACAGCGCAACCACCGCGCACAGCGCGCCGATCACGAACGGCACACGCCAGCCCCAGGCATACAGCTCTTCGGTGGTCAGGGTGTTCTGCAGGATGATCAGCACCGCCAGGGCGATGAGCTGGCCGGAGATCAGGGTGACGTACTGGAAGCTGGAGAAGAAGCCGCGGCGCTCCTTGCTGGCCATCTCGCTGAGGTAGGTGGCCGAGGTGCCGTACTCGCCGCCTACCGACAGGCCCTGCATCAGGCGGGCGATGACCAGCAGCACGGGTGCGGCGACGCCGATGGTTTCATAACCCGGGGTCAGGGCGATGACCAGCGAGCCTGCGCACATCAGCAGTACCGAGGCCATCAGCGCGGCCTTGCGGCCCTTGCGGTCGGCGTACAGGCCCATCAGCCAGCCACCGATCGGGCGCATGAGGAAGCCCACGGCGAAGATCGCGGCAGTGTTGAGCAGTTGCGCGGTGGTGTCGCCGGCGGGGAAGAAGGCCTTGGCGAAGTACAGGGAGAATGCGGCGTAGACGTACCAGTCGTACCATTCGACCATGTTGCCGATGGAACCACTGAAAATCGATTTGAGGCGGCTGGCGGTGGATTTTTCTGCGGCGGGCGCGGCGGCCGCCCCGGTGGGCAGGGTGCTGGCGTTATCCATCAGGGATACCTTCTCGTTGTTTTTGTGAGGCGCGCGTCGGGCGCGGCTTGAGAAGGGTTTTGCAGAAGCTGTGCCAAATGGGTGCGGGGTGATTCAAATGAGTGCGTGTGCAGGCCACCGCTGGCTAGCCGGCCCCTTGCGTAGCCTGGGTTGCACGTTCCCCTGTAGGAGCCGGCTTGCCGGCGATGGGCTGCACAGCAGCCCCAACAATCCCAGGGCCAATGAGCGAACTTCCGCTCATTCATCCAAATGACTAGGCGGAAATCCGCTCATTCAGCCCTCGAGAAAATCCTCACGCACCAGCCCATGCCGTTGCATCTTCTCGTTCAGCGTACGCCTGGGCAGTTGCAGCGCCTCCATCACCCCCTTGATCTCGCCCTTGTGCTGGCGCAGGGCGGCGCGCAGGCACTGGGCCTCGAACGCCTCCACCTGATCGCTCAGCGATTGCCATTCGGCCGCTGGCGCCAGGTTCGGCGAACCCAGCCCCAGGGCATGGCGCTCGGCGGCGTTGGCCAGTTCGCGCACGTTGCCCGGCCAGTCATGGGCCAGCAGTTGCGCCAGCTGTGCACCGCTCGGCGCGGGGGCACTGCGCCCCAGGCGCTCGGCGCAAGCGCGGGCGAAGTGCTCGAACAGCAACGGGATATCCTCACGCCGCTCGCGTAGCGGTGCCAGGCGCAGTTCGGCAACGTTCAGGCGGTAGGCCAAGTCTTCGCGAAAACGCCCGGCGCGGGCTTCTTCGAGTAGGTCGGGCTTGGTCGCGGCGATGATCCGCAAATCCACCTCGATGCTCTGGTTGGCACCCAGGCGCTCCAGCTTGTGCTCCTGGATCACCCGCAGCAGCTTGGCCTGCTGGGCCAGCGGCATGCTCTCGATCTCGTCGAGGAACAGGGTACCGCCGTTGGCGTACTCCAACTTGCCGATGCGCTTGCCCTGGGCGCCGGTGAAGGCGCCGCTCTCGTGGCCGAACAGCTCGGCTTCGAACAGCGCTTCGGGGATGGCCGCGCAGTTGAGGGCGACGAAGGGCTTGCCGGCGCGCGGGCCGAAATCGTGCAGGCAGCGGGCCACGCGCTCCTTGCCGCTGCCGGTTTCGCCGCGGATCAGCACGTTGACCGGCAGGCCGGCCAGGTCCAGCACCTGCCGGCGCAGTTGCTGCAGGCCCTGGGACATGCCGAGCAGTGTGGTTTCAAGCTGCGCCTTTAAGTCGGCCTGCTCGTGCAGGCGGCGGTTCTCCAGCACCAGCTGGCGTTTTTCCAGGGCGCGGCCGAGGCTGCTCATCAGGTGCTGCGGGGTGAAGGGTTTTTCGAGGAAGTCATACGCCCCGTTGCGCATGGCTTCCACCGCCATGGGCACATCGCCATGGCCGGTCAGCAGAATCACCGGCAGGCCCGGGTCCTGCTGCTGCAGGCGCTCGAGCAGTTGCATGCCCGACAGCCCCGGCATGCGCACATCGCTGAGGATCACCCCGGGGAAGTTGTCCGGCAATTGCGCCAGGCACTCTTCGGCGCGGGCGAACAGCTGCACGCTGAACCCGGACAGGCTCAGCCACTGCTCTACCGCCGTGCGGATACTGGCTTCGTCATCGACGACGATCACTGAATTCAACATACAGGCTCCAGGTCGCGGGGCAGGGTGAGGCTGAAGCGGGCGCCGCCGGGCAGGTTCTCGACCCGCAGCGCGCCGCCGGCATCGGCGACGATGCCGTAGGAGATCGCCAGGCCCAGGCCCAGCCCTTCACCCACAGGCTTGGTGGTGAAGAACGGGTCGAATACCTTGGCAAGGTGGCCGTCGTCGATGCCGCCGCCGGAGTCCAGCACGCTCAGGCGCCACTGCCCGCCGTCGGCCTCGATGCGGATCTCCAGGCGTTTGTAGCGTTTGTCGGCCATGGCGTCGAGGGCGTTGCGCAGCAGGTTGATCAGCACCTGTTCCAGGCGGATGGCATCGCCGCGCACCCAGGCCGGGCGGGCCAGGTACAGGGCCACCTCGACCTCTTCGCTGCGGATGCGCGCCTCCAGCAGGTGCAGTGCCTGGTCCACCACGGTGGCCAGGTCCAGGCGCTCGCGCAGCCCGCCGGGGCTGTTGCGGGCGAAGGTCTTGAGGTGGCCGGTGAGCGCGGCCATGCGCGTGAGCATCTGCTCCAGCGGCTCCAGGGCCTGGCGCGCCTGTTCGTGGCGGCCATGGTCGAGCAGCAGGCGCAGGGTTTCCAGCTGCATGCGCTGGGTGGTCAGCGGCTGGTTGATCTCGTGGGCCAGGGCTGCCGACATCTGCCCCAGGGCGGCCAGTTTGGCCGATTGCACCAGGCCTTCCTGGGCGGTACGCAGCTCGCGGGTGCGTTCGTCGACCTGGCGCTTGAGCTCTTCGCGGCTGCGCTGGCGCAGGCGGGCCAGGCGCAGGCGCTGGCTGACGAACAATACCGCGAATACCAGGCTCAGCCACACCGCCGCCGCGCCCAGCGCTGCATTGCGCCCGTCCTCGGCCACCTGCGGCTTGCGCAGCAGGTGCAAGGTCCAGCCTTCGGCCTCCAGCGGCAGGCTCTCCCACAGGTATTCTGCCGGGCCGTCGGGGGCCTGTACCCGGGTCAGGTGGCTGTCTTCGGCGAAGCGGGTCATCACCTGGCGTTGCAGGGGAACCAGCGGCTGCTTGTCGTACTGGCGGGTTTCGGCAAGCTCGGCGCGGTCGGCGGGGCTCAGCGGTTGCAGCTCGCGGTAGCGCCAACCGTCCTGGTTGGCAATGAAGGTGATGCCACGGGCATCGCTGACCAGCAGGATATCGCTGCCTTGGCGCCATTCGCGCTCAAGCTCGGGGAACTCCAGCTTGACCACCATGGCGCCGAGAAAGCGCCCGTGCTCGTCGTTCACCGCGCTGGATAAAAAGTAGCCCGGCACGCCGCTGGTCACGCCGACGGCGTAGAAGCGCCCGCTGCCCTGGCTGCGGGTTTGCTTGAAATAGGGCCGGAAGCCGTAGTTGGAACCGACGTAGGTGGTCGGCAGGCGCCAGTTGCTGGCGGCGATGGCAAGGCCGGTGCGGTCGAGCAGCTCCAGGGTGTCGGAGTTGGCCGCGCCGTTGATGCGTTCTAGCTTGCGATTGAGGGTGTCCTGCACCTGCTCGGTGACCGGGCCGCGCAGGGCTTCGATCAGCTCCGGGTCCAGCGCCAGCACGGCGGGCAGGGCGCGGTAGCGTTCGATCAAGGTGTGCAGGGCGGTGGCGTACAGGCCCAGTTGCTGGTTGGCCCGGCGTGCGTCCAGCTGCATCGATTCGCGCTTGGCCTGGTGCATGGCCCAGCCGGCACTGAGCACGGTACCGACCACGATCAGCAGGATGATCAGGCCCAGGCGCAGGGCGCGGAAGGATGAGGGCATGGGGAGGGTCCTGAAACTTTGGTGGCAGTGCTGGCCCTATCGCAGGCAAGCCTGCTCCTACAGGGGGCGTGCATTGCCTGTAGGAGCGGGCTTGCCCGCGATAGGGCCAGAGCAGGTGTTAGAGCAGTTCGAAGCTCTGCTGCTGCACATCCTGCGAGTCGAGGCCGACCTGGATATTGAACTGCCCAGGCTCGGCCACGTGTTGCAGCTGGCCATTGTAGAACTTCAGGTCCTGCTCGCTGATGTCGAAGGTCAAGGTGCGCGCTTCGCCGGCCTTGAGCAGCAGCTTCTGGAAGTTCTTAAGCTCTTTCACCGGGCGGCTCATCGAGGCGCTTTCATCTTGCACGTACAGTTGCACCACGGTCTCGCCGTCACGCTTGCCGGTGTTCTTCACCGTTACCTTGGCTTGCAAGGTACCGCCGCGCTTGAGCGCTTTTTGCGAAAGCTTGAGCCCCGACAGTTCGAACTTTGTGTAGCTCAGGCCATAGCCGAACGGGTACAGCGGGCCGTTGGGCTCCTCGAAGTACTGCGAGGTGTAGTTGCCTGGCTTGCCCGGGGTGAACGGGCGACCGATGCGCATGTGGTTGTAGTACATCGGGATCTGCCCCACCGAGCGCGGGAAGGTGATCGCCAGGCGCCCGGACGGGTTGTAGTCGCCGAACAGCACGTCGGCGATGGCGTTGCCGCCCTCGGTGCCGCTGAACCAGGTTTCCAGCAGGGCGTCGGCTTGTTCGCGCTCCCAGCCGATCGACAGCGGGCGGCCGTTCATCAGCACCAGCACCAGCGGTTTGCCGGTGGCTTTCAACGCCTTGATCAGGTCGCGCTGCACCGCCGGGACTTCCAGGGTGGTGCGGCTGGAGGACTCGTGGGACATGCCGCGGGATTCACCGATCACGGCGACCACCACATCCGACTGTTGCGCGGCCTTGACCGCTTCGTCGATCAGCACGCTGGCCGGGCGCGGGTCGTTGATGATCTCGGGTGCGGCGAAGTTGAGGAAGTTCAGGTAGTCGAACATCGCCTTGTCGCCGGTGACGTTCGAACCCTTGGCGTAGACCACCTTGGCCTTGCCGGCCAGGGCCTGGGCCAGGCCTTCGCGCACGGTCACCGAGTGCTCCGGGCGACCGTCGGCGGCCCAGCTGCCCATCATGTCGATGGGGGCATCGGCCAGCGGGCCGACCAGGGCGATGGTGCCGGCTTTTTTCAGCGGCAGGGTATCGTTGCGGTTTTCCAGCAGCACCAGGCTGCGGCGCGCCACATCACGGGCGGCGTCGCGGTGCAGGCGGTCGTTGCCGTAGTAGTCGGCAAGGTCGGTCTCGGCCTTGCCGATGCGCACGTAAGGGTCTTTGAACAGGCCCATGTCGTACTTGGCGCCGAGCACCTCGCGCACTGCCTGGTTCAGTTCGGCCTGGCTCACCTCTCCGGACTTCAGCAGCCCCGGCAGCTCTTCGCCGTACAGGGTGTCGTTCATGCTCATGTCGATGCCGGCCTTGATCGCCAGCTTGGCCGCTTCGCGACCGTCGCGGGCCACGCCGTGCCGGATCAGCTCCTGGATGGCGCCGTGGTCGCTGATGGTCACGCCCTTGAAGCCCCACTCCTTGCGCAGCAGGTCGTTCATCAGCCAGGTGTTGGAGGTGGCCGGCACGCCGTTGATCGAGTTCAGCGCCACCATCACCCCGCCGGCACCGGCGTCGAGCGCGGCGCGGTAGGGCGGCAGGTAGTCGTTGTACATCTTCACCGGGCTCATATCGACCGTGTTGTAGTCGCGCCCGCCTTCCACCGCGCCGTACAGGGCGAAGTGCTTGACGATGGCCATGATGCTGTCGGGGTTGGCGGGGCTCGAGCCCTGGAACGAGCGCACCATCACCTGGCCGATTTTCGAGGTCAGGTAGGTGTCTTCGCCGAAGCCTTCGCTGGTGCGGCCCCAGCGTGGGTCGCGGGCGATATCGACCATGGGCGCGAAGGTCATGTCCAGGGCGTCGGCCGAGGCTTCGATGGCCGAGGTGCGGCCAACCTTGGCGATGGCGTCCATGTCCCAGGTGGCGGCCAGGCCCAGGCTGATGGGGAAGATGGTGCGCTCACCGTGGATGGTGTCGTAGGCGAAGAACATCGGGATCTTCAGGCGGCTGCGCATGGCAGCGTCCTGCATCGGCCGGTTCTCGGGGGCGGTGCGCGAGTTGAAGGTGCCGCCGATGCGCCCGGCGGCGATTTCTTCACGGATTTTTTCGCGGGGCATTTCGGGGCCGATGCTGATCAGGCGCAACTGGCCGATTTTCTCGGCTTCGGTCATCTGCCCGAGCAAATGCTCGATGAACGCCTGCTTGTCCTGCAGGGGCGGGGCGGTGGGGGCGGCAAGGGCCGCCTGGCTGGCAAGGCCCATGGCCAGGCCCAGCAAAGACAGTTTCATCGTCGATTCCGTTATAGAGGCCTTGCCGTACCCACGGTGATACGTGCGTGGCCGAAGTTGTTCAGGCGGCTGTTTGTTGTTCAGCCCCCCCCGGCGTCCGTTGTGCGCGGGCGGTGCTGTTTTGAACCTGTGGCAGCCGGCGATTATGCCTTATATATGCGCCCTGATGAGATACACTCTCGCCAGCCCGATGCCGGGATAACAACGATAAGAACGCTCAAGAGACGATGGCATGACCGAATACGAACAGCGCCAGATCGCCGAGGCGATCGCGCGCGCCGAGCGGCGCACCGACGCGGAACTGGTCACGGTGCTGGCCCGCCGCGCCGACGACTACCCTTATTTACCCCTGCTCTGGGCCGCGCTGCTGGCGCTGGCGATTCCGCTGCTGCTGCACCGCTGGCAGGGCGGCATCGGCCTCAACGGCCTGTTGCTGGCGCAGATGCTCACTTTCGTTGCCCTGTGCCTGCTGCTGCGCCACCCGCGGATTGCCGCCTGGCTGGTGCCGGCGGTCCTGCGCCGGCGGCGCGCCTCGGGCCTGGCTCGCCAGCAGTTTCTCGAGCTCAACCTGCAGCGTACGGCCGGCGCCACTGGCGTGCTGATTTTTGTCAGCGAAGCCGAACGGCATGTGGAAATCCTGGTCGATGAGGGCATAGCCCGGCACCTACCGCCGCGTGCCCGCGAGCAAATCGTCGCGCGCTTTACCGAGCAGGTGTGTCAGGGCCATACGCTGCAGGGCTTCGTCGAGTGCATCGAGGCCTGTGGCGAGCTGCTCAGCGAGCATGTGCCGCCCACCCATGCGCGCAACGAGCTGCCCAACCGGCTGGTGATCCTCGACTGAGCCGCACCTGTCGCGAAAGCCTTCGCGCTGGGGCGGCAGCCACGTAGAATGCGCGGCATTGCGCAACGCGCCCCCCGCATTCCGAGGCACCTGTTCCCCATGTCTTCCGCCATTTCCTCCGCCGCGCCCGATGCGCGTGACCAGTTCTTGAGCCTGCTGGCCGACGCCCTGGGCGACGCCAGCCTGGGCAAGCTGGTGCTGGCCCGCCATGTCGGCAGCGATGCCAGCCTGCAACGGATCATCGCCAAGCCGGTGCAGATCAAGGGTGAGGCCTGCCTGCAACTGGTCTACCGCCATCAGACCCGCGACATCACCCGCAACCTGCCCCTGGCCGAAGTCGAGGCGTTCGTGGCGGCGCAACTGCCGGAGCATTTTCGCAACGCGCACCTGTTCACCGCCGCAGGTGAAGTGCAGTTGGCCTTCAGCAAGAAGGGCAAGCCGATGCTGCAGCGCCACCTGGCGCAACAGGCCCCGCGCGAGGTGGCCGCTGCCGGGCATGACCGCGAGAAGAAGCGCTACCTGGAACTGAGCCGGCCGTTTTTACGCGACCTGGGCGTGACCGATGCGCAAGGCGCGTTGATCCCGTCGATGTCGCGCAAGTGGAAGCAGATCAACAAGTTCATCGAAGTTTTCGACCACGCCCTGGCCGGTGCGCCGCTGGCGCCGGAGCAGCTGTTGCGGGTGGCCGACTTCGGTTCGGGTAAGGGTTACCTGACCTTCGCCATGCACGATTACCTGCGCAACAGCCTGGGCCGTGAGGCTCAGGTGACTGGCGTTGAGCTGCGTCCGGACATGGTCGAGCTGTGCAACGGCGCCGCTGCGCGCCTGGAACACCCGGGCCTGGTGTTCGAGTGCGGCGACGTGCGCAGCGTGGTGCCGGAAGCCATCGAAGTGATGATCGCCCTGCATGCCTGCGACGTGGCCACCGACTACGCCATCCACACCGGCATCCGCTGCAACGCGGCGATCATCATGTGCTCGCCGTGCTGCCACAAGCAGATCCGCCCGCAACTGCACAGCCCCGGGCTGCTGCAGCCGATGCTGCAGTACGGCCTGCACCTGGGCCAGCAGGCCGAGATGCTCACCGACAGCCTGCGCGCGCTGTATCTGGAGGCCTGCGGTTATGAAACCAAGGTGTTCGAGTTCATCTCGTTGGAGCACACCAACAAGAACAAGATGATTTTGGCGGTGAAGCGGCGCCAAGTGCAGGACAACGCTGCGCTGCTGGAAAAGATCGCTGAGCTGAAGGCGTTTTACGGGGTGAAGGAACACTGCCTGGAGACGTTGCTGCGGGATGATGGGCTGATTGCTGACTGAAACCCGCCCCTTGCCCGCAGGGGGGGGCCGGGTTTAAGCGCATCCCTTTCAAGGTGTTTGCGTCAGGGCTGCCAGGTGCTTGCCACAACCCTTGCAGCGCCTATCAGATCGAGCGCCGCCCGTGCGGCGCATCGCGACGCAAGGCCGCTCCTACATCTGTTTCGGGCCAGTCTGTTCTGTGCCATCACCTGGTCCGCCTTGTTGGTACGACGCAGTTTCAGCGTGGGCGTTGCCGCCGCCACACATGACTCAAGGCATACACCAAGGCAGGCGCCGATACTTTCACAGGCATAACTGGCCCGAAACAGATGTAGGAGCGGCCTTGCGTCGCGATGCGCCGCGCGGGCGGCGCTCGATCAGATAGGCGCTGCAAGGGTTGTGGCGAGCACTTGGAGGCCCTGACGCGAACCCTCGGGCGAGCACCTGCCAGCCCTGGCACCAACACCTTGAAAGGGATGGGGTTTGAGCGCGAATTTTCCGAAGCTGTTCAGAACATGCGCAAGCTAATGTTGACCCACTACCGCAGTTTTCCCGCGCCAGTGCATGACGGTGGCACGGCGCTCTGGCACCTTGCCGATGTGCTGGGCTGGATGCAGGCGCGTGGCGGTTACTCCGTGGAGCAACCAGTACTGGAGCTGGCTTCGGCCGCCATGCGCGTGAATATTTTCAGCGCTTACGAGCGCCTTGCGCAGTAACGCTACCCTGCAGCTTCAGTGACGCGAACCAGGCACTTCGATTGCCAGCTGCGCGGCACCCAACGGGTGCGTGCTTGCATCGAAAAAGTACAGCGCCGTCCCTTCGAGGTCGCCAAACCTGTCAACGAAATGCTGCTTCTGGTTGATCACCGACGCGTCGCTCAACGGCCGGATGGCAATGGCGATGTGTGCAGGCCGCGCCTGACGGATTGCCTCGACCAAGTGCTGGTCGCTGCTGTCCAGGTGCTGACCGAACAGGCACAACCCTTCACGTTCGCGGGCCAGTTCGCCCAGGCACCAGGACAGGTAGTCCGAATGGCGGATGGCGCCCAGCTTTTCGTCGCTGCGGCCTTCGTTGACGAACAGCGGCACCTCGCCGGGAATGTTCACCGCAAAGCCGTCGAACAGCTCGGCAGCCTCGGCGCTGCGCTGGCGCGTGGTGCCGTCAGGTAGCTTGAGCAAGTGCAGGCCGCCGTGCAGGTGCAGTACCCGGGTGCCGCTGGTGCGGCTGCGGCGAATGTCGAAGAAACCCTGTTCATCGAACTGTTCGGCAAAGCCTTGCGGCGCATGCTGCACGGCCCAGGGCAGGATCAGGTCGTAGTTGCTGGTATAGACACTGCGGTAGCCGCGCAGGGCCTGGTTGATGGTGGCCAGCGTCGCCGCCGGCATCAGCGCCCAAGGCAGGTGCACGGTGCGCACGGCGTGAATCATTGCTTCCTTGATCGAGTAGTAGCGGTTGAGCGGTGCGGTGGAGCTGATGGCCAGCGCGGCGTTGGCTCGCACCGTGTGATTGAGGGTGCTCAGAACCGGCTCGAACAGCTCCGTGCCCAGTGACTTGAACAGTGCCTGATCGCTGACGGCCAGGCCCTTCTTGCGCCCGGCGCGTTGGGCTTCTTCATACAGCGAGAAATAGCTGAAAGGCTTCCACAGTGCGCGGCTGGCGCCGTTGCCCAGCAACAGGGCGCTGCTTGGGTGGCGCTGGTTGAGGTCGGCCCAGGCGGGCAGGTAGGCGTCGAGGGCAGGCATCGGCAGGTCCGTTGGCATGGCGGAAAACGCGGGGACTTTAGCATGTCATGGGCAGTGTGCGAGGGTAGGGGGGCGGCAGATCAATTTGGGGGCAACGGGGTTGTACTGCCTGTACCGGCCTCATCGCCGGCAAGCCGGCTCCTACAGGGGCGGCACTGGCCTGAAAGTGATGCGTTCCAACCGGACGAAAGAGGACTTCGCCCATGCACAACCGCTTCACGCAATTACTCACTCTCACCCTGCTGCTGGCGGCCACCACTGCCTCAGCCAGCGATGGCAAAGCCCTGGCCGCCGCTCAAGGTATCCCGTACCCGGCCGTCATCGCCCACCGCGGCGCCTCGTTCGACGCCCCTGAATCCACTACCCCGGCCTACCTGCTGGCCCGCGAGCAGGGCGCCGACTACCTGGAAATGGACCTGCAACGCACCCGCGACGGCGTGCTGGTGGTGGTGCACGATGATGTGCTGGCGCGTACCAGTGATGTGGCCGAGCGCTTCCCCGAGCGTGCCGCCAGCCCGGTCAGTGCCTTCACCCTGGCAGAGCTCAAGTCGCTGGATGCCGGTAGCTGGTTCAACAAGGCCTACCCCGAGCGTGCCAGGGCGTCATTCAAAGGGCAGCGCATCCTCACCCTCGACGAGGTGATCGACATTGCCGAGGCCGACCCCGAGCGCCACCCGGGCCTGTACATCGAGACCAAGCAACCTGCGCAGTTCCCCGGCATCGAAAACGACCTGAAGACGCGCCTCGAGGCCCGCGGCTGGCTCGACAAGCCCGGACGGGTGGTGTTGCAGACCTTTGACCGCAACAGCCTGGCACTGCTGCACAAGGCCATGCCGCAAACCCCGAAGATTCTCCTGCTGTGGGTGGCCAAGGGCAGCATCGAGCCGGCTTCCGGGCAGAATTTCGCCGAGTCCGGTGAGCGCGACAAGGCCGGGTTCTACGCCCGTCAGCAACCAAAAAACCGCGCTGAATTTGAACGCTGGCTGGATTACGCCAAGGCTGGCGGCGCCATTGGCACCGGCCCTTCGGCCATGCGCAGCGGGCTTGGCGAGCAAAGCTACGCCGACCTGATCCAGCCCTGGATGAACCAGGCTAGCCATCAGCGCGGGCTGTTGGTGCACGTGTACACCCTTGATGACCCTGCAGACTTCGACAAGGCGCTTAAGGCCGGGGTGGACGGTATTTTCAGCAATCGCCCCGGGGCTTTCATGCGCTTTCTCGGGCGCGCGCCAGGTGGGGAAGGGCAGTTGCTGCGCCAGCTAGGCTACTAGCCTGCTCAGGGTGTCCCCGATGGCGCATTGCGCCAGATGCTGGCAGAGTGCCTGCCCCTTGCGCGCCCGCGCTGGGGGCATGTCACAAGGAGTCAGTGTGAAAATCAGGATCATGGCAGCGCTTGCCAGCAGCCTCTTGCTCGCCCAGTGGGCCCACGCCCAGGACATCTCCACGCTCTACCAGTCTTACGAAGACAAAGGCCGTTCCACCTTGAGCATGGATGAGCTGAACAAGCCGGTGCGCTTCGACGCAGTGGCACTGGGTGTCAGCAGCAGCTTGAACGGCACGCCGGTGCTGGCGGCTGGCAACGACGACGGCTATGAACTGGCCCGCCTGATCGGCGCCGACCCGGCCCAGGTGGCGCTGATGAAAGGCATGCGCACGGGGCAGAAGATCGCTGCCGAATGCGTGTTGCAGTTCACTTCCGGCAGTGACTTTCTTGCCTTCAACCAATGCACATTCAACTGAACAAGGATGTTTCCATGAAAACTTCGCTTCGCCTTATCGCCCTGGCCGGCAGCCTGGCCGCCTGCTCCGTTTCGGCCGCCGAGGCCGACCAGGTTGCGCTGCTGACCAGCCTGGTCAAGTGCCAGGCCAGCTCGCAGCAGGTGGCGCAGTTCAACAAGATGCTCGATGACGAGCAGCTGACCCTGACCAAGGACGAAGCCCATACCCCTTGGGGCGGCGCGGCCTGGCAGGTGAGCCCGGCGCTGAGCATCAACGGCGTTACCTCGGCCACCGTGGTGATGACTGACCGCTTCAGCTTCTTCCTGCAATCGGCCACCAGCACGCCACAGGCCGACGCGGCCAAGCTGGCCAGCAGCCTCAAGCTGGAAAAGACCCTCGATACCGACGGCTACGTCGACTATCAGCGCAAGCTCGACAGCAAGGGCGCGCTGCGGGTGGTGTCCACTGAAGACAAGAACAGCGACCTGTACGTCGGCTGCAGCTACCCGCAGGGCTGAGGCCGGAAAGAAAGGCCCGGGGTTGCCCGGGCCCTTTGCCAACGCGCGGGTGAAGAAAGACCAGATGCTGCCCAGGTCAGTGGGAAAGTGCCTTGAGCACGTGGTCTGGATCGTTATGGATGGCCCGCAGCAACGCCTTGGCAGGGCCGGCAGGTTCGCGGCGCCCTTGTTCCCAGTTACGAAGCGTGGCCACCTGCACGTCGATCATTTCGGCGAAACGCACCTGGGACAGGCCTGTGGCCTTGCGGATTTCCCTGACCTGCAGGGCATCCACCACAAACTGCCGGGATGGCTGACGTTTGCCTTGGATGATTTCATCCATTTCTACAACGCTATCCATCAACTCATCGAAGAAACGGCTCATGGGCGCCTCCAGTTCTTGATCACATTCCCCAGTGCCTTGCGTTGCTCCATGGACAGATCGAGTTGTTCATTTTTGGGGTAGATGAAGAGCATCGCTATCTCTGAAGCATTGATGAAGTGGTAGTAAATCACCCTTGCTCCACCACGCTTGCCATGGCCTCTGGCGGCAACACGGATTTTGCGCAGCCCACCCGTGCCCTCGATCAGGTCTCCCGCATCGGGGCACATGAGCAGGCGCAACTGAAGCAATCGGTAGCTTTCATCATCAAGCAATTCGGTAGCACGTCGGGTGAACGCTGCTGTTTCGGTGAAGAGCATAGCAGGGTGTGCGCCACTGGCGTAGTTGATGTCGCATCAACGTTACGCAAAGAATGAGTTGACCTGCTGCGGCAGGAGGAATGGCCAGCCTACCCACAATCCAGTGAGTGTCAGGATCATCTCTTCTCGTTTGGCTGTAGTCCCTTTCCTTATTTGCTCCCGGCCTCCCTGCGCACCCGGTTACGCCACACCCGATACGCCCGGATCCCCGCCCGCACTGAGCCAAACAGCAGCTTGTCTTCCATCTCCCTGGCCATCCCCGAGCGCACCAGCATGCGCAGGAAGGTGCCCCGTGCGCGGGCGATGGCGAAGTGGATGCCTTGGGCAGCCAAGGTGTCGCGTACTTCGCGCAGGGCAGCGATGCCGGTGACGTCGATACTGGTCACCGCTTCTGCGTCGAACAGCACCACCTGGGCCTTGTCCACCCCCTGCACGGCCTCCAGCAGGCGCATCTTGAAGTAGTCGGCGTTGAAGAACAGGATCGCGTCATCGAAGCGGTACACCACCAGCCCCGGCACGGTGCGCGCGTCCTTGTGCTGGCGCACGTCCACCTGGCCCTCGATGCCCGGCACCCAGCCCAGCACGGCGTCGGTGGGTTGGTAGATGCTGTACAGCAAACGCAGAATCGCCAGGGTCACGGCGAACACGATACCCGGCAAAACGCCCAGGCCGAGCACGCCGACCGTGGTCAGCAGGCACAGGCAGAACTCGAAGCGGCTGAGCTGGTAGATGGTCTTGAGCGACCTTACGTCGATCAGCCCCCAACCGGCCATCAGCAGCACGGCGCCCAGGGCTGCCTGGGGGATCCAGGCCATGGGGGCGGTGAAGAACAGCAATATCAAGGCGATCACCAAGGCGGCGATAATGCCCACCAGCTGGCTCTTGCCGCCGACCATGTCATTGACTGCGGTGCGCGAGTCGGCGCCGCTGATGGCAAAACCCTGGGAGATGCCGGCAGCCAGGTTGCTCACCCCCAGAGCGACGAATTCGTGGTTGGCGTTGATCGCGTAGCCGTGCCGCGCGGCAAAGCTGCGGGCGGTGAGCATGGCGCTGCAGAAACTGATGGTGGCGATACCCAGGGCGTCGCGCAGCAGGCTTTTGGTCTCCGCCAGGTTGCTTTGTGGCCAGGCCAGCTCCGGGATACCCGCCGGCACCGGGCCGAGAATCGCCACGCCAAAGCGGTCCAGGCCGAACAGCCCGGCCAGGGCGGTGAACACCACCACGGTGACCAGTGCCGCCGGCAGCCGTGGGTAGCGGCGCGGCAGCCAGATCAGCAGGCCCAGCCCGGCCAGGCCGATCAGCAGGGTCAGCCAGTGGATCTCGCCCAGGCGTTCGAGGAAATTGACCACGCTGAGGATGAACCCGTCACCCTCGATCTTGAACCCCACCACCTTCGACAACTGCCCGGCGATCAGGCTCAGGCCGATGCCGTTGAGGTAGCCGATGAGGATCGGCCGCGAGAAGAAGCTGGCGATGAACCCGGCCCGGGCCACGCCGGCGGCGATCAGCATCGCCCCCACCAGCACGGTGACGATCACTGAAAGTTCGGCGATGCGGTGTGGGTCACCCATGGCCAATGGCGCCACGGCGCCGCCGATCATGGCGCAGGTGGCGGCGTCGGGGCCGACCATCAACTGCCGTGAGCTGCCGATCAGGGCATAGACGATCATCGGCAGCACGCAGGCGTACAAGCCGTACTGCGGCGGCAGGCCGACGATCTGCGCGTAGGCGATGGCGATGGGGATCTGGATGGCGGCCACCGACAAGCCGGCCTGCAGGTCGGCGTGGAACCACTCGCGGCGGTAGTGCAGCAGGTTGGCCAGGCCCGGTAGCCAGCGGGAGAGAAACATGGGCAGTCCTTTGGATATGTTTCGACAAGCGTAGGGCGTTTATGCGCGCAAGCCGTCTGGCTGGCAAGTGCGGCGTGGCCGGGCATTGAAATCGATCGGCGAGAGGGCGGCCATGGGCCAGATCAATGTAAGGAGGCAGAAACGAAAAAAGGAGCCTTTGGCTCCTTTTGACAGCGATGACGTTAATTGAACGTCATGCGGGGAATGCAATGTGGAGCGGGTAGAGGGAATCGAACCCTCAACTAAAGCTTGGGAAGCTTTCGTTTTGCCACTAAACTATACCCGCGTCAGCGCACGACTTTTTACCAGAACTCCCCTCAAAATAGAAGCCCAGGTTATAAAAAAAGCTGGTCGGCGCCCTGCTGCCTGCGGGTGGGTGGGGCAGCAAGACGCCGATGCGCTCAGATGGCCAGTGCATGCTGCCCCTGTACAGGTGTGTAGCGTTGACGGGGCTGGCGCACGGTCGGCTTGAGGAAACCAAGCATCACGCTGCGGGTATCTTCACAGGCGCCCTTGTGCTCCATGTCGAGGAAGTGGCCGGCATCGCGTATCACGCTGAAGTGGCTCTGCCCCACGTGCTGGCTGAACTGGCGGGCATCTTCGACGGTGGTGTACTCATCACGGTCGCCGTTGATGAACAGCACCGGGATGTCGATGTTGCGTGCAGCCCGCAGCGCCCGCTCCAGGTCGTGGTCGAGCACCTGGTTGATGTGGAACAGCATCTGCGTGTATTCGTGGCTGTCCAGGCTGCTGACATGCCGGTAGTTGAAGCGCTTGAACAGCGACGGCAGGTACTTGCCGATGGTGTCGTTGACCAGGTTGCCCACCTGGTAGCGGTCGCAGGCGGCCAGGTACTGGCAACCGCGCTCCAGGTAGTCGCGCATCGGTTCGTTGATCACCGGCGAGAACGAGCTGACGATGGCTTTTTTCACCCGCCGTGGCTGGTGCGCCAGCGCCAGCAACCCGCAGGCTCCACCCCAGGAGAACGACATCACGTGGTCGGCCTGGAAGTGCTCGATCAGCTCAAGGAGGATGTGCGCCTCGGTCTCCTTGGTGAGCAAACGCTCCTGGCGGTTGTGCGGCTTGGACTTGCCGGCATACGGCTGGTCGTACAGCACCACGTTGAATTGCGGGTGCAGGTTGCGCACCGTCTGGGCAAATGAAGCCGT
The DNA here is from genome assembly GCF_044900265.1 of Pseudomonas sp. NPDC089406. Classification (NCBI taxonomy): domain Bacteria; kingdom Pseudomonadati; phylum Pseudomonadota; class Gammaproteobacteria; order Pseudomonadales; family Pseudomonadaceae; genus Pseudomonas; species Pseudomonas sp. NPDC089406. The sequence goes on from NZ_JBJDNC010000005.1 coordinate 104,307, forward strand.
CGTGGCCAGCGAGCCGTTGATCAGGATGATCGTCTTTTCGGCGCCTTCTGCGCGATGGAACTCCGTGTAAACCCGGTACTGCCCTTGGATATCAAGTACAGCGATTTCTGGCCTCATGTCGTCGACTCCTGGCGCAAAAAGGGTATTCGCGTCACCTAGGGTGCACGTGCTTTATGACAGGTAGGCATTTGCCTGGAAGTGAAAGCGGTGGGCCCTTGTGTCGATCCTTGACGCTTGTGTCGACGGTATTGTTGTGGCGGGCGATCTGCCGTGCCCCAAGGCATCGAGACCCTGGGTGGCCGGCAAAAAGGTGTCTTGGACTACGGCTGTGACTGTTGGGTCACATGCAGACCGACAAGTGAGCAGTCAAGCAGTGGGTACGGGGTCGCGCAAGTGCCGTTGAAGGGATTTTTTGCCGGCGGTCGTGTAGTGCGGGTGCGGGGTGGCTACCCAATCGTTTGCGCGGGAAGTGGCGTGGTTGAGGCCTCGGGCGCCGCCCCTGCAGGAGCCGGCTTGCCGGCGATGAGGCCGGCGCAGGGAAATGCTGTTTCAGGCCAGGCCCTATCGCCGGCAAGCCGGCTCTCATAGAACAAACTACAACTCATTGATTTAGCAGGGGCCTGTGGGAGCGGGCTTGCCCGCGAACACCGGCGAAGCCGGTGCCAGACACCGCGTCGCCTGTTTCGCGGTGGTCCGGCACTCCGGCAAGCCCGCTCCCACAGGTACCGCGGCGGGCTCGTGCCCAGTTCTCTGCGCGACAGCGCAGCCCGAAGGGCTGGGTGATCTCCTACAGAGGGATACGGGGCGGTCAGACGGCTGCGATCTCTTCACAGCTCAATGCCCTGAAAGCCCCAGGCGCCAGTTCAGGGTCCAGCGCGATCTGCCCCATGCTCTCCCGGTGCAGCCCCACCACCTTGTTCTGGAAGTGCCCGAACATGCGCTTGACCTGATGGTAGCGCCCCTCGACGATCGTCAGCCGTGCTTCGCGCGGCCCGAGGATGTCCAGCCGGGCAGGCTGGGTGGTGAGGTCTTCGAAGGCGAAGTACAGCCCCTCGCGGAAGGTGTCGACGTAGTGCGCGCCGATCTCGTCCTCGGTGTGCACCCGGTACACCTTGGGCAGCTTGGTGGCCGGCTGGGTCAGTCGGCGTGACCACTGGCCGTCGTTGGTCAGCAGCAGCAACCCGGTGGTGTTGAAGTCCAGGCGCCCGGCGATGTGCAGGTCGTCGCGTAGCTCGGCTGGCAGCAGGTCGAGCACGGTGCGGTGCTCGGGGTCGCGGGTGGCGCTGACGCAGCCTTGCGGCTTGTGCAGCATCAGGTAACGCGCCGGGCGGCCGGCCTGCAGCAATTGTTCGTCCACCTCCACCCGGCTGAACTCGCGCACCTCGTGCAGCGGGTCGGCGGTGGCCACGCCATCCACGCGCACACGCCGTTGCACCAGCAGCAGGCGCACTTGCTGGCGGTTGTAGGCAGGCAGGTTGGCGAGGAAGCGGTCGAGGCGCATGGCGGCAGGTCGGCAGGAATCGGCGCGCAGTCTAGCGGATTGCCGGCCGCTGCGCTGCCTTGAGCTGCTCGTCCACCTGGGCGCAGCGCGGGCACAGGCAGGCCTTGTCGCGCAGCTCGGCGGGCAGGGCTTCGAGCACTGCCGGGTCGATGCTCACCTCGAAGCACCAGCAGCCGCGCGCGGCCGTGCGTGGGTCGGCCAGGCCGCACTGGTTGGTGGCACCGCAGGCGGGGCAGAGGGTGGTATCAGGCATGCTCGGTTCCGGGTGTTTCGCTGCAGACGCGGTTGCGTCCGCTTTGTTTGGCGCGGTACAGCGCGTGGTCGGCGCGGGTCAGCAGGGCGTGCAGCGAGTCGCCGCGTTGCAGGCCCGACAGGCCGATGCTGACGGTCAGGCGCAGCGGCTGGTCGGCGTAGCTGAAAATCAGCTGTTCGGTGCGCCGGCGGATCTTCTCGGCCACTTCGATGGCCTGGCGGCCCTCGGTTTCACGCAGCAGCACGATGAACTCCTCACCGCCCCAGCGGCAGAGTATATCGGACTGGCGCAAGCTGCCCTGCAGCACATTGGCGAACTGGCGCAGCACTTCGTCGCCGGCCAGGTGGCCGTGGGTGTCGTTGAGCGCCTTGAAGTGGTCGAGGTCGATCAGCAGGGCCACCAGTGGCGCGTTGTCGCGCTGGGCCTCGATCAGCGCCTGGCCGGCCAGCAGGTCGAAGCTGCGGCGGTTGGGCAGGCCGGTGAGGCTGTCCAGGGTGGCCAGCGCTTCGGCGTTGGCCTGGTGGCGCCTGACCATGGCACCCAGCAGCGACAGCACCACCAGGGTGATCATGGTGCAGATGGCCAGGTTCAGGTACAGCGACTGGCGAATACGGTCCAGGGCTTCGGTTTCGCGCTTGTCCACCAGCAGGTACCAGTCAAGCTCCGGCAGCAGGCGCACGTTGAGAAAATGCGCATGGCCCTCGCTGTCCTTGTATTCATGGCTGCCGGCGGTCGGCGTCGGCAGGCGGCTCAGCAGGTCCTGCCACTGGTCGCTGTCGGCCAGTTGCTGGCCAGCACGCAGGCCGTGGGGGCCGCCGCCGGTGCCGGTCAGCACGATCTTGCCCTGGCTGTCGGTGAACAGTACTGCCCGCTGGTAACGCCGCTGGTAGTCATCGATCAGCCTGACCACCGATTCCACGCTCAGGCCCACGCCCACCGCGCCGATGAAGCGCTGCTGGTAGTCGAGCACCTGGTGGTTGATGAACACGGTGAGCTTGTCCTGGTTGGCCATGTCCAGGTCGACGTTGATTTCGTAGGGCTGCTGCAGGTTGCGCAGGCGAAAGTACCAGGCATCGCGCCAGGCGTCGGGCTTGACCTGCTTGAGCACGCCCTTGGCCTGGTAGTAGGTGAGGGTGCGGTCGGAGACGAAAAAGCTGGTGCAGGTGTTCTGGGTGTCCATCACCTCGCCGAGGTAGCGGGTGATGCGTTCCGGGTTCTGCTCGCCGGCCAGCACCCAGTCACGCAGGAAAGTGTTCTGCGCCATCATCGCCGAGATCTGCACCGGGCGGATCAGGTCTTTCTGGATCTCCGAATACACCGTGTCGGAGGTCAGTGGCAGCTCGGTGTTGACGATGCCGTCGCGGATCGCCCCGCGCGAGGCGTAGTAGCTCAGCAGCGAAGTGGCCAAAAAGCCGCTGGCCAGCAACAGCAGCAGGGTGAAGATCAGCGAGCGTTGCGAAAACAGGGCGGAAGGCGAGGGCATGATCGTCCCGTGACATGTGCCAGAGGTCACATTCTAGTGAGATGACCGGGAAATGACTGCATGTTTTTCAGGGTTATACGAGCTGTTTCAAATTGTTGCCGAAATGGCACTGAACCCTGGCTCGGATGTCTTATCTGGTGTCGGTGATCGCATTTCCGCCGATGCCTGTCAGCGCCGCTGACCCGGGCACCCCAGCGGTCCAGGAGGCCGCCATGTACCCACGAATTCTGATCATTGTCCTGCTGGGGCTTTTGACCTCTGCCTGCGCGCCTTACTACGAGAGCGACGGCTATTACCGCAGCGACTATTACACCAGCGACCGCTACGTGTACCCAGGCTATTACCGCCAGGACCGCTATTACGTGGCGCCGCAACCGCGTTACTACTACCAGCCCGCGCCGCGCTACTACCAACCTGCACCGCGCTATTACCGGCCGGAGCCTGCCCCGCATTACCGCCCGGGCCCGCCCCCGGGCAGGCCGGCGCAGTGGCAGGGCAACCCGCGGCATGACTACGGCAACCGCCAGCGCTATGACTATGGGCGTGACCGGGATCGCAACGACTATCGCAACAACAACCGGGGAAATAGCCAGGGTGATCGCTGGCATTCCAACGGGCAGGGCAACCAGAACCGTGGCCCCGGCAACGGGCGGGGCGGGGACCGCAACTGGCAGCGTTGAATGCAATGTGTGCACAGCTCATACCCTGTGGGAGCGGCTTTAGCCGCGAAGCAGGCGGCGCGGTGGATGGCACCGGCTCTGCCGGTGTTCGCGGCTGAAGCCGCTCCCACAGGCTCCCATTGAATCAGCAAGTCATGCGCAGTTCCGTGGGAGCGGGCTTGCCCCGCGATGCTTTCAACCCAGATCGGCCAGCGGGTGCCGCCCGTCCCACACCTTGCTGAAATGCGCCTGCACCACCGCAGCCGGCACCTGCGCCACGTCCGGCCAGTGCCAGTGTGGGGCGTTGTCCTTGTCCAGCAACCGGGCGCGCACGCCCTCGCTGAACTCAGGGTGACGGCAGCAGTTCAGGCTCAGGGTGTATTCCATCTGGAACACCTGCGCCAACGACAGGTGCCGGGCCCGGTGAATCTGCTCCCATACCAAATGCGCAGTCAGCGGGCAGCCTTCGTGCAGGCGCTTGCCGGCATCGGCCAGCAACGGGTCGGCATGCCGGGCCAGGCCGCTGAGGGCGCGCCAGGCTGCCATCGGGTCGGCCACGTCCAGCATCTCGTCGATGATTGCGCGCCGCGCCAGCCACTGCCCTTCGGGCAGCTCGGCCCAGGCGCGGTGCTGCTCGGCCTTGAGCAGGCTGTTGAGTTGCAGTGCGGTCTGCTCCTGCCAGTTCAGCTGCAGCAGCTCATCGATCAGGGCTTCCTGTTGCTGCTCGCCCAGAAAACGGTCGGCCAACCCAAGATCGAGGGCGTCGCGGGCGTTGATGGGGGCGCCGGTCAGCCCGAGGAACAGCCCGAGCTTGCCGGGCAGGCGGGCGAGGAACCAGCTGGCGCCGACGTCCGGGTACAGGCCGATGCTGATCTCCGGCATCGCCAGCCGGCTGCTGGGGGTGACGATGCGGATTGCTGCGCCCTGCAACAGCCCCATGCCGCCACCCAGCACATGGCCATGGCCCCAGCACAGCAGGGGCTTGCGGTAGGTGTGCAGGCGGTGGTCGAGGCGGTATTCGCTGGCAAAGAAGCTGGCCGCCAGCGCCGGCACGCTGCCGGGTTGTTCGCGGCAGGCCTGGGCCAGGGCGCGTACATCGCCGCCGGCGCAAAAAGCCTTGGCGCCGTTGCCGCGCAGCAGTACGCAGACGATGCCGGGGTCGCGGGCCCAGGCGTCGAGCTGCTGGTCGAGCTGCTCGATCATGGGCAGGGTCAGGGCGTTGAGCGCCTTGGGGGCATCCAGGCTGGCGATGCCGATGCGGGCGCCGTCGGCGCCGGTGAGTACCTCGCAATGAATGGACATGGACTACCTCGCGCAAGTCGTCCCACCAGTATGGCCGGCGCCGGCAAAGCTGCCGGTCGCCGGTCGCCTCGATTGACAAGCCGGCCCAGCTTTCCTAGTGTCGCGCCACTTTGTTTCCGGACCGCCCCATGACCGACGACGACCGCATCAAGCTCGAACCCAGCTGGAAGGCCGCCCTGCGCGCCGAGTTCGACCAGCCTTACATGCACCAACTGCGCGAGTTCCTGCGTGGCGAGTATGCCGCCGGCAAGGAGATCTACCCGCCGGGGCCGATGATCTTCAACGCCTTGAATTCCACGCCGCTCGAGCAGGTAAAGGTGGTCATTCTCGGCCAGGACCCGTACCACGGCCCGGGCCAGGCCCACGGCCTGTGCTTCTCGGTGCAGCCGGGGGTGCCCACGCCGCCGTCGCTGGTGAACATCTATAAAGAGCTGCAGCGCGACCTCAACCTGCCGATCCCAAGCCACGGTTACCTGCAAAGCTGGGCCGACCAAGGCGTGTTGATGCTCAACACCACCATGACCGTGGAGCGTGCCAATGCAGCGTCCCATGCCAAGAAGGGCTGGGAGTTCTTCACCGACCGGGTCATCCAGGTGGTCAGCGAGCAGTGCCCGAACGTGGTGTTTCTGCTGTGGGGCGCCCATGCCCAGAGCAAGCAGAAGCTGATCGACGCAAGCAAGCACCTGGTGCTCAAATCCGTGCACCCGTCGCCGTTGTCGGCTTATCGCGGGTTCTTCGGTTGCGGGCATTTCAGCCGGGCCAATGGCTTCTTGGAGCAGCGTGGGATCGCGCCGATTAACTGGGCGGTGCCGGCCTTGTAGGCCCTATCGCCGGCAAGCCGGCTCCTACAAGGTACTGCACATGCCTTGAGAGCAGTGCAGTACCCGCAAGAAGGCGACGCAATATTACGAGCTGGCGTTCCAGCGCCTGAAGAACGGCTCGGCCAGAAACAGCACGAACAGCAAGCGCATCACCTGCAGTGCGGTCACCAGCGGCACCGACAGTTGCAGGGTCTCCGCCGTCAGGCTCATCTCGGCAATACCGCCGGGCATCATGCCCAGGGTCAGCGAACGCAGGTCCAGGTGGGTGAGCAGGCTCAGCGCCCAGGCTGCTGCGGCGGCAATCAGCATGCACAGCGCGGTGGCCAGCAGGGTGCGGCCGAGGAAGGACGGCGCGCGGCGGAAGAACGCACGGTTGAAGTGGCAGGCCAGGCCGCTGCCGATCAGCCACTGGCCGATCTGGCTGGCGCCGTCGGGCAGGCCGATCTGCAGGTTGCCGGCCAGGCTTATGCTGGCCGCCACCAGCAGCGGGCCGAACAGCCAGGGGTTGGGTTGGCGCAAACGCTGCCAGAGCAACGCCACCGCCACGCCCAGCGGGGCGATCAGTGCCAGCCAGCCCCAGCTCACGCTACCGGCATGGTTCAGCGGCACGCCATCACCCAGCAGCAGCTTGAACAGCGCCGGCACGCACAGCACCACCGCCAGTACCCGCAGGCTTTGCGCTGCCGCCACCTGGCTGAGTACCGCGCCGTTGCGTGCGCCCAGGTTGACCATCTCGCCCGAGCCGCCCGGCATGCTGGCGAAGAACGCCGTGGCGCGGTCCTCGCCGGTGCGCCGCAGCAGCCACACGCTGATCACGCTGGAAAGCGTGGTGAACAGTGCGCCGAAGAAGATCAGCGCGAAGTGGCTGGCCACCTGCTCGATCACCGCCGGGGTGAAGTGCAGGCCGATGCCGATGCCGATGATCCATTGCCCGCACTTGCGGCCATTGGGGATTTCACTGAGCTGCCAGGGCGTGAGGCAGCGCACCAGGATGATCGCCAGCAGCGAGCCGACCATCCATGGCAAAGGCCAGCCGACCTGGCTGGCGGCAAAGCCGCCGGCCAGGCCGACCAGCCCGGTGGCCCAGAACAGGGGCAACGACCGATCAGGCATCGGCCAGGGCCCGGCGCTGCTGGGCACGTTTGCGCCAGATGCGCAGCAGCGGCAGGCTCAGCATGCACACCACCAGGGCCCACACGCCCATGCTGATCGGGCTCGCCCAGAGAATGCCCAGCTCGCCGTTGGAGATCGACAGCGCGCGGCGCAGGTTCTGCTCCATCAGCCCGCCGAGGATGAAGCCCAGCAGGATCGGCGACAGCGGGAAGTCCAGCTTGCGCAGGATGTAGCCCATGATGCCGATGCCGACCATCAGGAACAGGTCGAAGGTGGTGGCATGCACGGCGTACACGCCGATTGCGGTGATGATGGCGATCACCGGCACCAGCGCCCAGTTCGGCACGGCGAGAATGCGGGTGAAGATGCGGATCATCGGGATGTTCAGGATCACCAGCATGATATTGGCGATGAACAGCGAGGCAATCAGGCCCCAGACGATGTCTGGTTGCTGTTCGAACAGCAGCGGGCCGGGGGTGATGTTGTACAGGGTCAGTGCACCGATCATCACTGCAGTGGTGCCCGAACCGGGTACGCCGAGGGTCAGCATCGGCACCAGGGCGCCGCAGCAGGAGGCGCCGATGGCGGTTTCAGGCGCAGCCAGGCCACGGGCATCGCCCTTGCCGAACTTGCCCTTTTCGCCGGCCATGCGTTTTTCGGTCATGTAGGCTACGGCGCTTGCCAGGGTTGCGCCGGCACCGGGCAGCACGCCCATGAAGAAGCCCAGCAGGCCGCAACGGATGTTCACCGCGAACACCGAAGCCGCTTCCTTGAAGTTGAACAGCATGCGCCCGGTGGCCTTGACTGCCATGTGGCCATGGTGGGTCTTTTCCAGCAGCAGGAGGATTTCGCTGATGGAGAACAGGCCCAGCACCAGCACCACGAACTGGATACCGTCGGCCAGGTGCACGCTGTCGCCGGTGAAGCGGTACACGCCGCTGTTGGCGTCGATGCCGACTGCCGACAGGAACAGCCCGATCAGCGCGGCAATGAAGGTTTTCAGCGGCTTGTCGCCGGCCATGCCGCCGAGGGCGACGATGGCGAACACCATCAGCACGAAGTATTCCGCCGGGCCGAAGGCAATCGCCCATTTCGCCAGTAGCGGGGCGAACAGCACCATGCCGCAGGTGGCGATGAAGGCGCCGATGAACGAGCTCCACGCCGACAGCGACAGGGCAACGCCGGCCAGGCCCTGGCGGGCCATGGGGTAGCCGTCGAGGGTGGTCATCACGGTGGAGGCTTCACCGGGGATGTTCAGCAGGATCGAGCTGATTCGCCCGCCGTATTCGCAGCCCAGGTACACCGCGGCCAGCAGGATCAGCGCCGACTCCGGCGGCAGGCCCAGGGCGAAGGCGATGGGGATCAGCAGGGCCACGCCGTTGATCGGGCCCAGGCCTGGCAGCAGGCCGACCACGGTGCCGATCAGGGTGCCGCACAGGGCGGTGACCAGGTTGTAGGGGCTCAGGGCGACGCCGAAGCCCTGGCCGAGGTAGCTAAAGGTATCCATGTGTCAGTTCTCCAGTACGCTCAGCAGGCCAAGGGGCAGGGGCACGTCCATCACGCGGTCGAACAGCCAGTAGAGGAAGATGCTCATGCCCACCACGACGATGGCGGAGTGCAACCAGCGCCCGCCGTACAGGCGTGCCATGGGCAGGCCGACGAGGATCGCGCTGAGGATGAAGCCCAGCGCTTCGAAGGTGGCGGCGAAGACGATCAGCAGGCCCACGCAGGCGGCGATCTTGATCAAAGTTTCGCGGTCCAGCTCCGGCTCATCGTCCTTGCGCACGATGGGCGTGGGGCGGATGGCCAGGTACAGCAGGCCCAGGCCCATCAGCCCGAGCATCAGCAACGGGTAGGCGCGCGGGCCCACCGGTTCATAGGAAAACGCGGCCTGGTAAGGCCAGGCCATCACCGCCAGGGCGGCGCAGACGGCCAGCAGGACCAGGGCGAAGATACGTTGCAGGATCATTGAAGAAATCCTCATGGTTCATCGACATGACGCGGTCCCTGTGTAGGAGCGGCCTGGTGTCGCGAAAGGGCTGCGAAGCAGCCCCGGCAGTTGACGCTGCGAAGCTGCAACCCTGGGGCCGCTTCGCGCCCCTTTCGCGACACAAGGCCGCTCCTACAAAGAGCGGCGCGGAAGGCTTACTGAATCAACCCGAATTCCCGAGCCAGGGCCTTGTAGTCAGCCACCTGTTTTTTCACGTAGCCGTCCAGCTCTTCACCGGTCATGGCGAACGGGAACAGCTCGCGCTGGTCACGCAGCTTGGCGAAATCTTCCGAGGCCAGCATCTTGTCGAACGAGGCCTTCCACCAGGCGTAGTCCTCGTCGCTGACCTTCGGCCCCAGGTAGAAACCGCGGACCACCGGCCAGACGATGTCGTAGCCCTGCTCCTTGGCGGTGGGGATGTCTTTCATCTCCGGCTCGTCCAGGCGCTTTTCCGAGAACACCGCGAGGATGCGCATGTTGCCGCTCTGGATGTGCGGCATGGAGTCGGAAATGTCGGTGGAGCCGACCTGGATGTGCCCGCCCAGCAGTGCGGTGGCGATCTCGCCGCCGCCTTCCAGGGCTACGTAGCGCAGGTCGCGCGGGTTGATGCCGGCGGCCTTGGCAATCAGGGCGGTCTGCATCCAGTCCTGGCTGCCGACGGTGCCGCCGGAGCCGATCACCACCTTGCTCGGGTCTTTTTTCAGCGCCGCGACCAGGTCGTCGAGGGTCTTGTAGGGCGAATCGCTCTTCACCGCGATGGCGCCGTAGCTGGTGCCGACCGCTGCCAGCCACTTGACCGCGTTTTCGTCGAAGCGGCCGAACTTGCCCTGGGCCAGGTTCAGCAGCGAGCCGCTGGACCAGGCTACCAGGGTGCCGGCATCGCCCGGGCGCTGGGCGACCACGGCGTTGTAGGCGACCGCACCCACGCCGCCTGGCATGTAGGTGACGCGCATCGGCTTGCTGAGGATCTTTTCCTGCACCAGGGCGCTTTGCACCAGCTTGCAGGTCAGGTCGAAACCGCCGCCGGGCGAGGCCGGGGCGATGCATTCAGGGCGTTTGGGTTCGGCGGCCAGGGCGTTGCCGGCCAGCAGCAGGCAGCCGGTGGCGAGGGCGAGGCGGCGCAGTGAAAAGGTCATTGTCGGTCTCCGTGAGCATTGTTGTTATGGGTGGCGCGAGTGGCTTACCAGAGGGCTACGCTGTAGCTCACCAGCAGCCGCACTTCGTCGGCATCGCGGGCGAAGTTGGAGCGGAAGGTGGCGTTGCGCAGGCGCACGGCGACGTTTTTCAACGGGCCGCTTTGTACCACGTACTTCAGTTCGGTGTTGCGTTCCCACTCCTTGCCCTCGCCACCGGCGGCGCGGCTGACGTTGTCGCCGTTGATGTAGCGGGTCATGAAGGTCAGGCCGGGTACGCCCAGGGCTGCGAAGTTGTAGTCGTAGCGCGCCTGCCAGGAGCGCTCGTCGGCACCGGCGAAGTCGTTGATCTGGACGAAGTTGACCAGGTACGGGTCGGCGCCATCGACATAGGGGAAGGCGCTGTCGCCGCTCAGTTGCTGCCAGCCGGCGCTGAGTTTGTGCCCGCCCAGGCCGTAGCTGAACATGCTGCTGAAGGTGGTGTTGTCGATGCGCCCGGCTTTTGCAGAGCCTGCCTCGTCGCTGATCGCCAGGCGCAGGTCGGCGCCGAAGGTGCCCGGGCCCCAGGGCTGGGTAGCGAGCATGCCGATGAAGTGCTGGCGGTAGATGTCGTCAAGCTGGGCGAAGTGGTAGCTGCCGGTGATGCGGTCGGTGAACTTGTAGTCAAGGCCGGCCAGGCTCAGGTTGTCGGCGCTGAAACTGCCACCGAAGCGGCCGTTCTTGTTGTTCAGGGCCAGCTCTTCCCAGTTGCTGTCGTTGCGGTCCTTGGCGTGGTCCAGTCGCCCGCCGGTGAAGGTCAGGCCCTTGATTTCCTGGGAGGTGAGCAGGCCGCCTTCGAAGGTTTGCGGCAGGATGCGCCCGTCGTTGGGCTGCAGGGTCGGCAGTTCGGGGATCAGGGTGCCGATCTTCAATTCGGTCTTGGAAATCTTCACCTTGCCGGTCAGGCCGAGCTTGGAATACTCGTTGGCGGCCCGGCCATCGTCATGGGTGGGCAGCAGGCCGGTGTCGGTGCGGTCGGGGCTGGAGTCGAGCTTGATGCCCATCATGCCCAGCGCGTCCAGGCCAAAGCCCACGGTGCCGTCGGTGTAGCCGGACTCGAAGTTGAGCATGAAACCCTGGGCCCATTCGTCGCGCTTGGATTGCTGCGCGCTGGTGCCGTCGCGGAAGTCGCGGTTGAAGTACATGTTGCGGGTTTCGAAGGTGGCCGTGCTGTCTTCGAAGAAGGCGGCCTGGCTCAGCGGGGCGACACCGGCAAGCGCGAGGGCGCTGGCAATGGCGGACGGGCGTGCGGACAGGGAACGGGTAGGCGCGAACGCCTGAGGCTGCGATGACAGCATCGGGATGACTCCGTTTATTGTTCTTATTCGTTGCACCTTGCTGGTGCTTTTTTCGGCGCGTGGCGCGACCGTGGTGCGATGCTAGGTAACGAACCTTTCGCTAACCTTTCAGCGCGAAAGGTTTGTTACAAGGGGCTTCACAGGCCGCCCGGCAGCGGTACACTCCGCGCCACCGCCCCACCCGAGCAGGGAGAATCCGATGCGTGTGCTGCTGGTCGAAGACCATCTGCAACTGGCCGAAAGCGTGGCCCAGGCCCTCAAGAGCCAAGGCCTGACCGTGGATGTTTTGCATGACGGCGTGGCCGCCGACCTGGCCTTGGCCAGCGAGGACTACGCCGTGGCCGTGCTTGATGTCGGCTTGCCGAGGCTGGACGGGTTCGAGGTGCTGGCGCGTTTGCGCGGGCGCGGCAAGACCCTGCCGGTCTTGATGCTGACCGCGCGCAGCGATGTGAAGGACCGGGTGCACGGGCTCAACCTCGGTGCCGACGATTACCTGGCCAAGCCGTTCGAACTGAGCGAGCTGGAGGCGCGGGTCAAGGCGCTGCTGCGCCGCAGCGTGCTCGGCGGCGAGCGTCAGCAGCGCTGCGGGCCATTGGTTTACGACCTGGACACCCGGCGTTTCAGCCTGGGCGACGAACCGCTGACCCTGACCCAGCGCGAACAGAGTGTGCTCGAAGCGCTGATCGCCCGGCCGGGCCGGGTAATGAGCAAGGAGCAGTTGGCCGCCCAGGTGTTCGGCCTGGACGAAGAGGCCAGCCCTGACGCCATCGAGATCTACATCCACCGCCTGCGCAAGAAGCTCGACGGCCAGCCGGTAGGCATCGTCACCTTCCGCGGCCTGGGTTACCTGCTCGAGCACCGCGATGCGTGACAACGGCAGCCTGCGCGGGCGCCTGTTGGGCAACCTGGCGCTGCTGCTGGTGGTGCTGATGCTGGCCAGCGGCCTGAGTGCCTACTGGAACGGCCGCGAAGCCGCCGACACCGCCTACGACCGCACCCTGCTGGCCTCGGCGCGGACCATCGCCGCCGGCCTGTCGCAGCGTGACGGCACCCTCAGCGCCGATGTGCCCTACGTGGCCCTGGACACCTTCGCCTACGACAGCGCCGGGCGCATCTACTACCAGGTGCTGGACATCAACCAGAAGCTGATTTCCGGCTACGAGCACCTGCCGCCGCCGCCGTCAGGTACCCCGCGCACGGACGACTACCCGGCCCTGGCGCGGTTTTACAACGGCACCTACCTGGGCCAGGACGTGCGCGTGGTCAGCCTGCTCAAGGCGGTCAGCGAGCCGAACATGAACGGCATGGCCGAAATTCGCGTGGCCGAAACCGAAGAAGCGCGGGTGCGCATGGCCCGCAGCCTGATGGCCGATACCTTGCTGCGTTTAGGGATGCTGGCGCTTGGTGCGTTGGTGCTGGTGTGGTTTGCCGTGAGTGCCGCGCTACGCCCGCTGGAGCGCCTGCGCAGCGCCGTGGAGGAGCGCCAGCCCGACGACCTGCGGGCCTTGCCGGTGGTGCAGGTGCAGCGCGAGCTGGGGCCGCTGGTGCGCGCCCTGAACCACTTTACCGAGCGGCTGCGCGGGCAGTTCGAGCGCCAGGCGCAGTTCATCGCCGATGCCGCCCACGAACTGCGCACGCCGCTGGCGGCGCTCAAGGCGCGGGTCGAGCTGGGGCTGCGCTCGAAGGAGGCGGACGAGTGGCGCCAAACCCTTGAATCTGCGGCCCAAGGCACCGACCGTCTGACCCACCTGGCCAACCAGTTGCTGTCGCTGGCGCGGGTCGAGAACGGCGCCCGGGCCATCGCCGAGGGCGGCGCCCAGCGCCTGGACCTGAGCCAGCTGGCCCGCGAGCTGGGCATGGCCATGGCGCCGCTGGCCCATGCCCGGGGTGTGTCCCTGGCGCTGGAGGCCGAGGCGCCGGTGTGGCTCAAGGGTGAGCCGACCTTGCTCAACGAACTGCTCAGCAACCTGGTGGACAACGCCTTGGCGCACACTCCCGCTGGGGGCGATGTGATCTTGCGTGTGCTGGCGCCGGCGGTGCTGGAGGTCGAGGATGATGGCCCCGGAATCCCTGAAGATGAGCGCGAGCGGGTGTTCGAGCGGTTTTACCGGCGCAGTGTGCAGGGCAGTGGCTTGGGCTTGGCCATCGTTGGCGAAATCTGCCGGGCACATCTGGCGCAGATCAGCCTGCATGATGGCGAGAAGGGCGGGTTGAAGGTGCGGGTGAGCTTTATTGCGGATTAAGCCTGTATCCCTGTAGGAGCTGGCTTGCCAGCGATGAGGCCGGCAGCCCTGGCACACAGGTTTGTTTGCAGGCCTGGCCCTATCGCCGGCAAGCCGGCTCCTACAGGTAAAGCGCGGGCCTAGGCTCAGCGCAACATGTTGCGCGCTTCCAGCAACTCGCCGATCTCAAGCTCGGTGCCGTACGGCAGCCCGAGGTGCCGATACGCCGGCAACGCCGCCAATGGCCGGCTGCGGCCCCGCTGGCTCACGCACTTGGCAATCTGCACCACATCGATGTAGTCGACTTTGTCGGTGCGCCGGTCCAGGTCCTGTACCTGGCTCGGCAGCTTCACCAGTTGTTCGGGGAACTCCCACGACGACAGGATCTTGTCACCCAGCACCGGCTGGATCTGTTCGATCACATAGTGCAGGCACACCGGGTCCGAGAGCAGCTCGTTGTGCTCTTCGGCGTAGATCAGCACCGGCAGTGCGCCGATCTGGTGGACCAGCCCGCCCAGGGTGGCCTGGTCGGGCTTCAATTCAGGGGTGTAGCGCCGGCACAGTTCATAGCTGATGCCGGCCACTTCCAGGCTGTTGGCCCAGATATCACGTAATTTGTTCTCCACCGCCGGGGCCCGGGCATGGAAGATCTGCTCGATCACCAGGCCGATGGCCAGGTTGCAGCTGTAGTTGATCCCCAAGCGGGTGATGGCGGTGTGCAGGTCGGTGACTTCGACGGCGGCGCGCAGCAGCGGGCTGTTGACCACCTTGATCAGGCGCGCCGAGAGGGCGGCGTCGCGGCCGATCACCTTGCTCAGGGCCGATACGCTGATCTCGCTGTCCTCGGCGGCCTCGCGAATGCTCAGCGCTACCTCTGGCAGGGTCGGCAGCACCAGGTCGTCGTTGTCGATGGCTGCCAGCAATTGTGCTTGGACCATCTCGGCCAGCTTGTTCATGGACTTCTCTACCGCAAAGGTGGTGCGGCCCCGCAGTGTTGGCGGGGCGGGTTGGTCAGCGTTGGATTTCCCGGTCGCGGTCCAGTTCGTATGGCAGGTCGAGCAGCGTCAGGCGCGGGCCTTCCAGGCTGCCCAGGTGCAGGTTGTCATCGGCCACGGCATCGGCGCTGAGCACTGCCAGCAGCTCGATGTTGTGGCCGGTGCTGGCGGCAATCACCACCTCGCCGACCGACGAGCCGTGGGTGGGCGAAAAGATCTCGGCACCCGGCGCCGGCAGTTCGGCCTGATTGAGCGCCAGGCGGTACTGGCGGCGCTTGAGCTTGCCCAGGTACTGCATGCGCGCGACGATTTCCTGGCCGGTGTAGCAGCCTTTCTTGAAGCTCACGCCGTCAACCGCCTGCAGGTTGATCATCTGCGGGATGAATAGTTCGCGGGTGGGGCCCATGACTTGACCGATACCGGCGCGCACCTGCCCCAGCAGCCAGTCATTGAGCGTGCCTTCGGCCAGCGTGGCGGCGAGTTGTTCGCGCACGGCATCGGCTTGCGTGGCAGGTGCCCACAGCTCGGCACGGCCGACACTTGCGCGGATGGCGATCAGGCCTTCATGACGAACGGTCGCTCCGGTGGCATCCGATAGAGCCAGGCCCAGGGCCTGGAGTGCGGCGTCGCCGTGCTGCAGGCCGAAGCGCACCCAGGCGGCGCTGTCGTCGCTGAGGGTGGCCTTGGAGAATACGGCGTACTTTTTAAGGTCGGCCAGTTGCGCCTCGAGCAGCTCGCCGGCCATGGCCAGCAGGTAGCCGTTGCCTTCGGGCAGAATACGGAAGCTCGACTGCATGCGGCCCTTGACCATGCAGCGGGCGCCAAGGCTCGCGTGGTCATCGCTGAGGTAGTTGATATTGCAGGTCAGCTGGCCTTGCAGGAACTTGCCGGCATCGGAGCCGCGGACAGCGAGGACACCCTCGTGGGTGAGCGTGCAGAAGAAAGCGGAATCGGCCATGGGTCATCGCGGTGGCTTAAAGACTGGCGGCCATCATAGAACGCCGGTAACAAAATAGGTAGGTGACTAGACCAACGCCCGGTGTCGCTTCGCTCGGTGCGCGGTATACTGCGCGACCATTCGAGGAGGGCCCCATGGTCGAACAAACTGAACTCAACCGGCTTTTCTGGCACAGCCGCCGCGGCATGCTGGAGCTCGACGTGCTGCTGGTGCCTTTCACCCAGGAGGTCTACCCGACCCTGAGCGAAGAAGACCGCGAGCTGTACCGTCGCCTGCTGACCTGTGAAGACCAGGACATGTTCGGCTGGTTCATGGAGCGCAACGAATCGGAAGACGCCGAGCTGCAGCGCATGGTTCGCATCATCCTGGACCGTGTCCAGCCCAAGTGACCGTTTCGAATGCCGTTGGCAGGGCTCACGCCTGCTGCTGACGGCCTATGTCGCGAGTTGGGTGGCGGCAATCGTCACCCTGGCTGTCATCTCCATCCCTTTCTGGTTGCGCCTGCTATTGCTGGTGGCTTGCCTTGCCCACGCCTGTTGGGCCATTCCCCGTCGAATCCTGCTGACCCACCCAAGTGCCATAACCGGGCTGCGCCGCGACGCGCGCGGCTGGCAGCTGTTCAGCCAGGCCCAGGGCTGGCAGCCGGTGCGCCTGTGCCGGGACAGCGTGGCGTTACCTGGGCTGGTGGTGCTGAGGTTCGTGCGCCAGGGGCGCTGGTGGGCGCAAGGGCAGTGCGTGGCGCGGGATGCGCTGGAGCATGAGCAGCACAGGCGGCTGCGGGTGAGGCTGAAGTTCAGCCGGCGGCGCTGGGCGCAGGCTTGCGGGCAATAGCCTGCGTTGCAGGTGACCTTCTGTAGGAGCCGGCTTGCCGGCGATCACCGGCAATGCCGGTGCCAGCCGACCCGGCCCTATCGCCGGCAAGCCGGCTCTTACAGGGGGCTGAGAACGGTATCCACCGCCTCCGGCAACATGCCCGGGTAATCCAGGGTGTAGTGCAGCCCGCGGCTCTCCTTGCGCTGCATCGCCGAACGGATCATCAGCTCGGCCACCTGAGCCAGGTTGCGCAGCTCGATCAGGTCGCGGCTGACTTTATAGTTGCTGTAGAACTCGTCGATCTCGTCCAGCAGCATGCGCACCCGGTGCTCGGCGCGCTGCAGGCGCTTGCTGGTGCGCACGATGCCCACGTAGTCCCACATGAACCGGCGCAGCTCATCCCAGTTGTGGGCGATGATCACGTCCTCGTCCGAGTCGGTGACCTGGCTGGCATCCCAGCAGGGCAGGGCGCGCGGCATGCTGACCTGGCCCAGGTGCGCCTCGATGTCGGCTGCGGCGGCGCGGCCATAGACGAAGCATTCGAGCAGCGAGTTGCTGGCCATGCGGTTGGCGCCGTGCAGGCCGGTGCAGCTGGTTTCGCCGATAGCGTACAGGCCGGGCACATCGGTATGGCCGCGGTCGTCGACCATCACGCCGCCGCAGGTGTAGTGGGCGGCCGGCACCACCGGGATGGGTTGGCGGGTGATGTCGATGCCAAAGCCCAGGCAGCGTTCGTACACCGTGGGGAAGTGGCTCTTGATGAAGTCGGCCGGCTTGTGGGTGATGTCCAGGTACACGCAGTCCACGCCCAGGCGTTTCATCTCGTGGTCGATGGCGCGGGCGACGATGTCCCGCGGGGCCAGTTCTTCGCGCGGGTCGAAGCGCGGCATGAAGCGCTCGCCGTTGGGCAGGCGCAGCAGGGCGCCTTCGCCGCGCAGGGCCTCGGTGATCAGGAAACTCTTGGCCTGGGGGTGGTACAGGCAGGTGGGGTGGAACTGGTTGAACTCAAGGTTGGCCACCCGGCAGCCGGCGCGCCAGGCCATGGCGATGCCGTCGCCGCAGGCCCCGTCGGGGTTGCTGGTATAGAGGTAGACCTTGGCCGCACCGCCGGTCGCCAGCACGGTGAAACGCGCACCGAAGGTGTCGACTTCGCCGCTGTTGCGGTCCAGCACGTAGGCGCCCAGGCAGCGTTCGCCGGCAAGGCCCAGGCGGCGCTCGGTGATCAGGTCGACCGCCACGCGCTGTTCCAGCAACTGGATGTTGGGGCGTTTGCGGGCCTGCTCCAGCAAGGTGGTGAAGATCGCCGCGCCGGTGGCATCGGCGGCATGGATGATGCGCCGGTGGCTATGGCCGCCCTCACGGGTGAGGTGGAACTCGAAGCCGCCGTCATCGACGCTGTAGTGCTCGTCGCGGGTGAACGGCACGCCCTGCTCGATCAGCCATTGGATGGCTTCGCGGCTGTGCTCGACGGTGAAACGCACGGCGTCTTCGTCGCACAGGCCGCCGCCGGCGTTGAGGGTATCCTCGACATGGGACTGCACGGTGTCGGTGTCGTCGAGCACCGCCGCGACGCCGCCCTGGGCCCAGAAGGTCGAGCCGTTGGCCAGGTCGCCCTTGCTCAGCACGGCAATGCGCAGGTGGCCGGGAAGGTTCAGTGCCAGGCTCAGGCCAGCGGCACCGCTGCCGATCACCAGGACATCATGTTGGAATTGTTGGCTCATGTCGGGGCACTAGTAATCTTTGGAGGGGGCGCGGCACAATAGTCGAGCGCAGATGGCATTGTGAAACTATCGTGAAATCGGGCCGGGATGCCTTTATAGCAGCCATAGGTGCCTGATTTCCAATGGCGCTTGCGTGCCGCTGGCGATCTTCTTGGGAACTTTCCTACACCCGCGGAAATCCTATGAAGGCTGCCCGCACGCCACATTTTGCCGCGGCGACGCAGGGCGGCAGCTCTATCTTGGGCTGGCACCTGTGTAACGAAACCTGATTATCGACGCAGCCGGCCGTGACCGCGCTGCGACTTTCGTGCGAGCCGACCAAGGGCCGCAGGAAACTTGCTTGGAGGGGGAGAACTTTTGCGCAAAGCCCGAGTCTATGGTTGCAAGCCTGAACGATGGCAATCGCAACGCTCCTTCGAGCTTACTGAGGAGTGTTCATGCTAACCCAGGAAGAGGATCAGCAGCTTGTCGAGCGCGTGCAGCGCGGCGACAGGCGAGCGTTCGATCTGTTGGTGCTGAAGTATCAGCACAAGATTCTCGGGTTGATCGTGCGTTTCGTACACGACACCCATGAAGCGCAGGACGTGGCGCAGGAAGCCTTCATCAAGGCTTACCGGGCGCTCGGGAATTTCCGCGGTGACAGTGCTTTTTATACCTGGCTGTACCGCATCGCCATCAACACGGCGAAGAACTATCTGGTGTCCCGTGGAAGACGGCCGCCAGACAGCGATGTGAGCTCCGAGGATGCGGAGTTTTACGACGGCGATCATGGTCTCAAGGATCTCGAGTCCCCAGAACGCTCGTTGTTGCGGGATGAAATCGAAGGCACTGTCCATCGCACCATCCAGCAACTGCCGGAAGATTTGCGTACGGCCCTGACGCTGCGTGAGTTTGATGGTCTGAGTTACGAGGACATTGCCAGTGTCATGCAATGCCCGGTGGGTACCGTGCGCTCTCGAATCTTCCGCGCTCGGGAGGCCATAGATAAAGCCCTGCAACCTCTGTTGCAGGACACCTGAGACAGCGGCGACAGCCAAGAGAGGAACCGCCATGAGTCGTGAAGCTTTGCAGGAATCGCTGTCCGCGGTAATGGATAACGAAGCGGACGAACTGGAACTGCGTCGGGTATTGAATGCCGTCGACGATGCCGAAACCCGTGCCACCTGGTCGCGTTACCAGGTAGCCCGTGCAGCCATGCACAAGGAACTGCTGCTGCCCAAGCTGGATATTGCCTCGGCAGTCTCTGCGGCGCTGGCCGACGAGGCCGTGCCGGCCAAGGTCAAGCAGGGCCCGTGGCGCAGCATCGGCCGCCTGGCCGTGGCCGCTTCGGTGACCGTTGCCGTGCTGGCGGGCGTGCGCTTCTACAACCAGGACGAAATCACCGGTGCGGAACTGGCTGCCCAGCAGCCCGTACAGCAAGGCCTGAGCGTGCCACAGGCACAAGGCCCGGCCGTACTGGCAGGCTATAGTGAAGTCAGCGAGCAGGCTACCGGCCCGATGGCCAACGGTGTGCTGCAAAACCAGGCCGGTTGGGACAAGCGTCTGCCGGACTACCTGCGCCAGCACGCTCAGGAATCCGCGCTCAAGGGCACTGAAACCGCCTTGCCTTACGCTCGCGCCGCCAGCCTGGAAAACCGCTAGTAAGGAGGATCATGCGCGCGCTCCCTCTTCTGTCGCTGCTGCTTGGCAGCAGCCTGGCAGTGCAGGCCCTGGCCGCCAACTCCTCGCCCGAGGCGAGTGAGTGGCTGAACAAGCTGGCCCGGGCCGAACAAGCGCAGAGCTACCAGGGTTCGTTCGTCTACGAACGCAATGGCAGCTTTTCCAGCCACGATATCTGGCATCGCGTCCAGGCCGGCAAGGTCAGCGAACGGCTATTGCAGCTCGATGGCGCGGCCCAGGAAATCGTGCGTGTGGATGGCAAGGTGCAATGCGTCAGCGGCGCCTTGGTCAGCGGAGTGGGCACCCCGCCCGATTCTGCTGCGCGCGTGCTCGACCCCCTCAAGCTGATGAGCTGGTACGACCTGAGCGTCGCGGGGAAGTCCCGCGTCGCCGGGCGTGATGCGGTGATCGTCACCCTGCGCCCGCGCGATCAGCACCGCTACGCCTTCGAATTGCACCTGGACCGCCAGACCGGCCTGCCGCTGCGCTCGTTGATGCTCAACGACAAGGGGCAGTTGCTCGAGCGCTTCCAGATGACCCGCCTGGACACCGACGACACCCTCACCGATGCCGATTTGGCCGGCAGCGCCGCGTGCAAGCCGGTTGAGCCGGTGGCGGCCACCACTGCCGAAGCCGTTGCCGGTTGGCGCTCCGACTGGCTGCCGCCGGGTTTCGAGCTGATCAACAGCAGCGTGCGCCGTGACCCCGAGCGCAAGAGCACGGTCAGCAGCCTGATGTACGACGATGGCCTGGCGCGTTTCTCGGTGTTCCTTGAGCCTGTCAGCGAAGGGGCGGGCACCGATACCCGCGCCCAGCTTGGCCCAACCGTCGCGGTTTCGCGCCACCTCACCACGCCCAAGGGCAAGGTGATGGTCACTGTGGTCGGCGAGATTCCGCTGGGCACTGCCGAGCGCGTGGCGCTGTCGATGCGGGCCCAGGATGCCCAGGCCAGTCAATGACGGTGGTCTTCCTGACAGCTTCTGTTACACAGTGCTGACATGAAATTAACGCATTGTCATTTGCAATCCAGCCGCAAATTTTCTATAGGTCAGGCTTCTCGGAGTCTGGCCTTTCCTGCGTTTGCAGGGCCTTACTGCTAACTACGCTCGTTGTGACGGGAGCCGTATGTCAATACCACGCTTGAAAACCTACCTATCGATGTTCGCCGCCGTGCTGATGCTCGGCCAGGTGCTCACCGCCCAGGCCGAGGAGTCGCTGCCCGACTTCACCACCCTGGTCGAGCAGGCCTCGCCGGCCGTGGTCAACATCAGTACCAAGCAGAAGCTGCCGGACCGCCGCGTCGCCGCTGGGCAGATGCCCGACCTCGAAGGCCTGCCGCCGATGTTCCGCGAGTTCTTCGAGCGCAACATGCCGCAGCAGCCGCGTTCGCCCCGTGGCGACCGCCAGCGTGAGGCGCAGTCGTTGGGCTCGGGGTTCATCATTTCCAGCGATGGTTACGTGCTGACCAACAACCACGTGGTTGCTGACGCCGACGAGATCATCGTGCGCCTGTCCGACCGCAGCGAGCTGCAAGCCAAGCTGGTGGGCACTGACCCGCGCACCGACGTGGCCCTGCTCAAGGTCGAGGGCAAGAACCTGCCGATCGTCAAATTGGGCGATTCCGAGAAGCTCAAGGTGGGTGAGTGGGTGCTGGCCATCGGTTCGCCGTTCGGTTTCGACCATTCGGTGACCAAAGGTATCGTCAGCGCCAAGGGCCGCACCCTGCCCAACGACACCTACGTGCCGTTCATCCAGACCGACGTGGCCATCAACCCGGGTAACTCCGGTGGCCCGCTGTTCAACATGAAGGGCGAGGTGGTGGGTATCAACTCACAGATCTTCACCCGTTCCGGCGGCTTCATGGGCCTGTCCTTCGCCATCCCGATCGACGTCGCCATCGATGTCTCCAACCAGTTGAAGAAAGACGGCAAGGTCAGCCGCGGCTGGCTGGGCGTGGTCATCCAGGAGGTCAACAAGGACCTCGCTGAATCCTTCGGCCTGGACAAGCCGGCCGGTGCGCTGGTAGCCCAGGTGCTGGAGAACGGCCCGGCCGCCAAGGGTGGGCTCAAGGTGGGCGACGTGATCCTCAGCATGAACGGCAAGCCGATCGTCATGTCGGCTGATCTGCCGCACCTGGTTGGCAGCCTGAAAGACGGCGAGAAGGCCAAGCTGGAAATCATTCGTGATGGCAAGCCCCAGACCCTCGATGTGACCGTGGGGGCCATGCCGGATGACGATGCCGACATCGGCACCGGTGGCGAAGGCAGCGCCGAGCGCAGCAGCAACCGCCTGGGCGTTTCGGTGGCTGACCTCAGCGCCGAACAGAAGAAGTCGCTGGAGCTCAAGGGCGGCGTGGTCATCAAGGAAGTGCAGGACGGCCCGGCAGCGCTGATCGGCCTGCGCCCGGGTGATGTCATCAGCCACCTGAACAACCAGGCCATCGGCTCGGCCAAGGAATTCACCGAAATTGCCAAGGGCCTGCCGAAGAACCGTTCGGTGTCGATGCGTGTACTGCGTCAGGGCCGTGCCAGCTTCATCACCTTCAAGTTGGCTGAATAAGCTGATTACAAAGTAGGAAAAGGGCAGCTTCGGCTGCCCTTTTACGTAGCAGTCAATATCACAAAGCTCTACGTGGGAGCGGGCTTGCCCCGCGATGAGGCCTGATCAGGCAGTACGGGGGCCTGGTCGGGCCTCATCGCGGGGCAAGCCCGCTCCCACAAGGGATGTAGAGCAGCCGATAGAGGAATCTCCCATATCCCTGCGGCTTGAGGTACAATTCCCGGCTATTTTTCGGCGGGCGTCCGGCTCGCAGCCTTTTCGAGTGTTGACCCGTGAGTGATTTGAGTCATATCCGCAATTTCTCCATCATCGCCCACATCGACCATGGCAAGTCGACGCTGGCCGACCGTTTCATCCAGATGTGCGGTGGCCTGTCGGCGCGCGAAATGGAGGCCCAGGTCCTCGACTCCATGGACCTGGAGCGCGAGCGCGGGATCACCATCAAGGCCCACAGCGTCACCCTGCACTACAAGGCGCAGGACGGCAAAACCTACCAGCTGAACTTCATCGATACCCCCGGCCACGTCGACTTCACCTATGAAGTTTCGCGTTCGCTGGCGGCGTGCGAGGGTGCCTTGCTGGTGGTCGATGCAGGCCAGGGCGTCGAAGCCCAGTCGGTAGCCAACTGCTACACCGCCATCGAGCAGGGCCTGGAAGTCATGCCGGTGCTGAACAAGATGGACCTGCCCCAGGCCGACCCGGACCGCGTCAAGGACGAGATCGAGAAGATCATCGGCATCGACGCCACCGACGCCGTGGCCTGCAGCGCCAAGAGCGGCATGGGCGTGGACGAAGTGCTCGAGCGCCTGGTGCACACCATCCCCGCCCCTGAAGGCGAAATCGACGCGCCGTTGCAGGCGCTGATCATCGACTCCTGGTTCGACAACTACCTGGGCGTGGTCTCGCTGGTGCGCGTGCGCCAGGGCCGGGTCAAGAAAGGCGACAAGATCCTGGTCAAGTCCACCGGCAAGGTGCACCTGGTCGACAGCGTCGGCGTGTTCACCCCGAAACACACGCAAACCGCCGACCTGAAAGCCGGTGAAGTGGGCTTCATCATCGCCAGCATCAAGGACATTCACGGCGCGCCGGTAGGTGACACCCTGACCCTGTCCTCGACCCCTGAGGTCGAAGTGCTGGCCGGCTTCAAGAAAATCCAGCCGCAGGTCTACGCCGGCCTGTTCCCGGTCAGCTCCGACGACTTCGAAGACTTCCGCGACGCGCTGCAAAAGCTGACCCTCAACGACTCGTCGCTGCAGTACATGCCGGAAAGCTCCGATGCACTGGGCTTCGGCTTCCGTTGCGGCTTCCTCGGCATGCTGCACATGGAGATCATCCAGGAGCGCCTGGAGCGCGAATACGACCTGGACCTGATCACCACCGCACCAAGCGTAATCTACGAGCTGGAGCTGAAAACCGGCGAAACCATCATCGTCGACAACCCGTCGAAGCTGCCGGACGTCTCGTCGGTCACCGATTTCCGCGAGCCGATCGTCACCGCCACCATCCTCGTGCCCCAGGAACACCTGGGCAACGTCATCACCCTGTGCATCGAAAAACGCGGTGTGCAGCGCGACATGCAGTTCCTCGGCAGCCAGGTGCAAGTGCGCTATGACATGCCGATGAACGAGGTGGTGCTGGACTTCTTCGACCGCCTCAAGTCCACCAGCCGCGGCTACGCTTCGCTGGACTATCATTTCGATCGCTACCAGTCGGCCAACCTGGTCAAGCTGGACGTGCTGATCAACGGTGACAAGGTCGATGCCCTGGCACTGATCGTGCACCGTGACAACGCCGCCTACAAAGGCCGCGCGTTGACCGAGAAGATGAAGGAACTGATCCCTCGCCAGATGTTCGACGTGGCGATCCAGGCAGCCATCGGCGGCCAGATCATCGCGCGGACAACCGTCAAGGCGCTCAGAAAGAACGTACTGGCCAAATGCTACGGTGGCGACGTCAGCCGTAAGAAAAAGCTGCTCGAGAAGCAGAAGGCCGGTAAGAAACGCATGAAACAGGTGGGTAACGTGGAGATTCCACAGGAAGCCTTCCTCGCCGTGCTCAGGTTGGATAGCTAGGTCCTATGTCGCTAAATTTCCCGCTGTTGCTCGTCATTGCCGTAGCCGTCTGTGGCCTGTTGGGCCTGATCGACCTGCTGTTCCTGGCCCCGCGCCGGCGGGCGGCGATCGCCACCTACCAGGGCAGCGTCACCCAGCCAGAAATGGCCGTGGTGGAGCGGCTGAACAAGGAACCATTGCTGGTGGAGTACGGCAAGTCGTTCTTCCCGGTACTGTTCATCGTGCTGGTGCTGCGCTCGTTCCTGGTCGAGCCGTTCCAGATCCCTTCGGGGTCGATGAAGCCGACCCTCGAAGTGGGCGACTTCATCCTGGTGAACAAGTTCTCCTACGGCATTCGCCTGCCGGTGATCGACAAGAAGGTCATCGAAGTGGGTGACCCGCAACGCGGCGATGTGATGGTGTTCCGCTACCCGAGCGACCCGAACGTCAACTACATCAAGCGTGTGGTCGGCCTGCCGGGCGACCAGATCAGCTACACCAATGACAAGCGCCTGTTCGTCAATGGCCAGCCGGTCGCTGAACAGCTGGTCGGCAGCGAGCCGGGCACCTTGGGCAGCGCTCAGCTGTACAAGGAGAAACTGGGCGAGGCCGAGCACCTGATCCGCAAGGAAATGACCCGTTACCGCATGCCGCCGGACCAGCAATGGACCGTGCCGGCAGGGCATTACTTCATGATGGGCGACAACCGCGACAACTCCAACGACAGCCGCTACTGGGATGACCCGAACATCCCGAAAGAACTGCACGGCATGGTTCCGGACCGGAACATCGTCGGCAAGGCCTTCGCGGTATGGATGAGCTGGCCGGAACCAAAACTGAGCCACTTGCCGAACCTGTCGCGGGTCGGCCTGATCCACTGAGCATCGACGGCGCTGTCTGCGGACAGCGCCGATTGCATTTCTGACATAGGCTTGTGTTCTCAAGGACCGAGTTCTCGCCGTTTGCACGACGAGCACAGCCAAACCGTCTTTCAGGATGTTGATTTGAATAACCCGTTGAACACCGCTGGAGTGGCCCGATGAGCGCCTCTCTCGACCGCCTGGAGCGCAAGCTCGGCTACACCTTCAAGAACCAGGAGCTGATGCTGCTGGCCCTGACTCACCGCAGCTATGCCGGGCGCAACAACGAGCGCCTGGAATTCCTCGGTGACGCCATTCTCAACTTCGTGGCCGGCGAAGCGCTGTTCGAGCGCTTCCCTCAGGCCCGCGAAGGCCAGCTGTCGCGCCTGCGCGCACGCCTGGTCAAGGGCGAGACCCTGGCCCGCCTGGCCCGTGGCTTCGATTTGGGTGAATACCTGCGCCTTGGCTCGGGCGAGCTCAAGAGCGGCGGTTTTCGCCGTGAGTCGATTCTCGCTGACGCCCTTGAGGGCCTGATTGGCGCGATCTACCAGGACGCCGACATGCAGACCGCCCGCGAGCGGATCCTCGCCTGGCTGGCCGACGAGTTCGACGGCCTCACCCTGGTAGACACCAACAAGGACCCGAAAACCCGCCTGCAGGAATTCCTGCAGTCCCGTGCCTGCGAACTGCCACGCTACGAAGTGGTGGACATCCAGGGCGAACCGCACTGCCGGACCTTCTTCGTCGAATGCGAAGTGGTGCTGCTGAACAACAAGAGCCGTGGCCAGGGCGTGAGCCGGCGTATCGCCGAACAGGTCGCCGCCGCCGCTGCATTGATCGCCCTGGGCGTGGAGAATGGCAATGACTGAGAACACTTCGACCCGCTGTGGCTATGTAGCCATCGTCGGTCGCCCGAACGTGGGCAAGTCCACGCTGCTCAACCACATCCTCGGGCAAAAGCTCGCGATCACCTCGCGCAAGCCGCAGACCACCCGCCACAACATGCTCGGCATCAAGACCGAGGGTGACGTGCAGGCGATCTACGTCGATACCCCCGGCATGCACAAGGCCAACGACAAGGCCCTGAACCGCTACATGAACCGCAACGCCTCGGCGGCGCTCAAAGACGTCGATGTGGTGATCTTCGTGGTCGACCGCACCAAGTGGACCGACGAGGACCAACTGGTGCTGGAGCGCGTGCAGTACGTCACCGGCCCGCTGATCATCGCGGTCAACAAGACCGACCGCATGGAAGAGAAGGCCGAGCTGATCCCGCACCTGCAGTGGCTGCAGGAGCAACTGCCCAACGCCGAAGTGATGCCGATTTCCGCGCAGCAGGGGCATAACCTCGAGGCGCTGGAAGCGCAGATCGCCAAGCACCTGCCGGAAAACGAGCACTTCTTCCCCGAAGACCAGATCACCGACCGCAGCAGCCGCTTCCTGGCCGCCGAACTGGTACGCGAGAAGATCATGCGCCAGCTGGGTGCGGAGCTGCCGTACCAGATCACCGTGGAAATCGAAGAGTTCAAGCAGCAGGGCCATGTGCTGCACATCCATGCGCTGATCCTGGTGGAACGCGACGGCCAGAAGAAGATCATCATTGGCGACAAGGGCGAGCGCATCAAGCGCATCGGCTCCGAGGCGCGCAAGGACATGGAAGTGCTGTTCGACTCCAAGGTCATGCTCAACCTGTGGGTCAAGGTCAAGGGCGGCTGGTCCGACGACGAACGCGCCTTGCGTTCGCTGGGTTACGGCGACCTGTAACTGTCAGGCTTGCCCCGTATCTCTTGTGGGAGCGGGCTTGCCCCGCGATGGCGATCGCGGGGCAAGCCCGCTCCCACAAGCATTTCTGGCATTGAGTGATCCCCCATGGACCAACCCACCCCGCAACCCGCCTATGTGCTGCACAGCCGCGCCTACAAGGAAACCAGCGCGCTGGTGGACTTCCTCACCCCCCAGGGGCGAGTGCGCGCGGTACTGCGCCGGGCGCGGGGCAAGGGTGGCAGCCTGGTGCGCCCGTTCGTGCCGCTGGAGGTGGAGCTGCGCGGGCGCGGCGAGCTGAAGAACGTCGGGCGCCTGGACAGCAGCGGCATCGCTGCCTGGCTGCACGGCGACGCGTTGTTCAGCGGGCTGTACCTCAACGAACTGTTGATGCGCCTGCTGCCCGCCGAAGCGCCGCACCCTGCACTGTTCGAGCACTACACCCTCACGCTCCAGGCTTTGGCCGCCGGCCGGCCACTGGAACCTTTGCTGCGTTCGTTCGAATGGCGCCTGCTGGACGAGCTGGGCTACGCCTTCGCCCTGGACCACGACGCCAACGGCCTGCCAGTGGTCGACGAGGGGCTTTACCGCTTGCAGGTGGACGCAGGCCTTGAGCGCGTCGAGCTGTTCCAGCCCGGCCTGTTCAAGGGCGCCGAGCTGCTGGCCCTGGCCCAGGCCGAGTGGGAGGCGCCCGGCGCCTTGCTGGCCGCCAAGCGCCTGATGCGCCAGGCCCTGGCCGTTCATCTGGGGCCCAAGCCGCTGGTCAGCCGGGAACTGTTTCGCAAGCGTTGATCAGCACGTATGCTGTCGGCCTCAACCCTCAGGAGTGCCCCTTCGTGACTCACAGCAACCGCATGCTTCTTGGCGTCAACATCGACCACGTGGCGACCCTGCGCCAGGCCCGGGGCACGCGTTACCCAGACCCGGTCAAGGCCGCGCTGGACGCCGAGGAAGCGGGTGCCGACGGCATCACTGTGCACCTGCGCGAAGACCGCCGGCATATCCAGGAGCGTGACGTGGTGGTGCTCAAGGACGTGCTGCAGACCCGCATGAACTTCGAGATGGGCGTCACCGAAGAGATGATGGCGTTCGCCGAGAAGATCCGCCCGGCGCACATCTGCCTGGTGCCGGAAACCCGCCAGGAGCTGACCACAGAAGGTGGCCTGGATGTGGCCGGCCAGGAAGCACGCATCAAGGCCGCAGTGGAGCGCCTGGCGCGCACCGGCGCCGAGGTGTCGCTGTTCATCGATGCCGACGAGCGGCAGATCGAGGCCTCGCGCCGCGTGGGTGCCCCGGCCATCGAGCTGCACACCGGCCGCTACGCCGATGCCGAAACGCCAACCGAAGTGGCCGATGAGCTGCAACGCATCAAGGATGGCGTGGCCTTTGGCCTCGGCCAGGGCCTGATCGTCAACGCCGGCCACGGCCTGCACTACCACAACGTCGAGGCGGTGGCGGCGATCAAGGGCATCAACGAGCTGAACATCGGCCACGCGCTGGTGGCCCATGCGCTGTTCGTCGGCTTCAAGGCCGCAGTGGCCGAAATGAAGGCGCTGATCGTCGCTGCTTCGCGCTGACACCTAGGCCGCCTGTTCCGGCCTCTTCGCGGGTAAACCCGCTCCCACAGGGATCGCATGAGCTTCAGGCCTGCGATTTCCCTGCAGGAGCCGGTACCTCAGGCATGCGCAAAATCTGTGGGAGCGGGTTTACCCGCGAAGAGGCCAGAACAGGTAATCCTCACTCTGTTGCAAACACCAAGGTAAACCGCGTCGGCCCGCAAGCCGGGCTGCTCACCTCGACCCGCCCGCCATGCAACTGCATGATCGACTTCACGATCGCCAGCCCCAACCCCGTCCCGCCCTCCAGCCGTGAACGCCCGGCCCCGGCCCGATAGAAACGTTCGAACAGGTGCGGCAGGTGCGCTTCACCGATCCCCGGCCCGCTGTTTTCCACCCAGATGGCCACCTCGTTTGCCAGGCGTTCGATCCCCACCGC
The DNA here is from genome assembly GCF_044900265.1 of Pseudomonas sp. NPDC089406. Classification (NCBI taxonomy): domain Bacteria; kingdom Pseudomonadati; phylum Pseudomonadota; class Gammaproteobacteria; order Pseudomonadales; family Pseudomonadaceae; genus Pseudomonas; species Pseudomonas sp. NPDC089406. Next base: position 133,493 of record NZ_JBJDNC010000005.1, read on the forward strand.
CACCGGCTGCCCCGCCGGCCCATGGCGTATGGCATTGCTCAGCAGGTTGGACAGCGCGCGCTGGAACATCAGCCGGTCGGCCATGGCGGTGCCCCAGCCGTGCAGGTACAGCGAAATATCCTTGAGTTCGGCGCTGTAGGCGAACAGCTCGCTGACCCGTGACACTTCATCGGCCAGCGCCACCGGCACCCGATTCAACTGGCTCTGCGGCTGGCTCACCTGAGCGAGGAACAGCATGTCGTTGATGATGCGGCTGAGCCGGGTCAGCTCTTCGACACTGTCTTCGAGCGCTTCGCGGTACTTGTCGCCATCGCGCTCCCGGGCCAGGGTCACCTGGGCCTTGCCCATCAGATTGCCGATGGGCGTGCGTAGCTCATGGGCCAGGTCATCGGAAAACTGCGACAGCTGGCTGACCCCTTGGTCCAGGCGGTCGAGCATGACATTGATGGCCCGGGCCAGCTCGGCGAGCTCTTCCGGTAGGCCGTCCTGGGGCAGGCGGTGGCCCAGGTCGTGGGCCGACACCTGCCCGGCAATGCGCCGGAAGTGGCGCAGTGGGCGCAGGCCGCGCTGCACCAGCTTCCAGGCGACCATGCCGATCAGCAGCAACAGCAGCGGCAGGGCCAGCAGGGTCGAGTGCAGGTAGGCCTGGAGCAAAGCGTTGTCGTCGCCGCGCTCCAGCGACATCAGCACTTTCACCGGGGTGTCGTCGCGCAGGCGCATCAGGCGGCTGGCGGTGAGCATCTGCCGGCCTTCGGCGTCGCGCCATTCGTGGAAGGCCAGCCGGTTGTCGGCCTCAAGCGCCAGCAGGTGCTGCGATTGCAGTGCCGGGCCCAGGCTCAGCAGGGCAGGGTGGCGGCTGCCAACCGCCAGCACGCTCAGGCTGAGGTTGTCGTGGCCCATCACCAGGTCGAGCAGCGGGTGGGCGCGGGCGCCGAGGTCGTCGCTGCGCAGGTCTACCCGCAGGTTGTGCTCCACCTGCTGCATCTTGCGGGTCAAATCCTTGCGCGCCCGGCTGTCCAGTTCGTGGTCCAGGGCAAACACCGCAAGGCAGGCCAGCAGCAGCACCAGCGCCGCGCCCAGCAGGGTGACGGTGAGGCCCAGGCGCAGCGACAGGGTGCTGCGCTTCACACCCGTGCCTCGAGTACGTAGCCCACGCCGCGCAGGGTGTGGATCAGCTTGTCTTCAAAGGGGTCGTCGATTTTCGCCCGCAGGCGGCGGATCGACACCTCCACCACGTTGGTGTCGCAATCGAAGTTCATGTCCCACACCAGCGAGATGATCTGGGTGCGTGACAGCACCTCGCCGCTCTGGCGCATCAACAGGTGCAGCAGGGCGAACTCCTTGGCGGTCAGGTCGATGCGCTGGCCACCGCGGAAGGCGCGGTGCCGGCTAGGGTCGAGCTCCAGGTCGGCGACTTTCAGGGTGCTTGGTTGCAGGCGCTGGTCGTTGCGCCGCAGCAGGCTACGGATACGCGCCAGCAGTTCGGGAAACTCGAACGGCTTGAGCAGGTAGTCGTCGGCGCCCAGGTCCAGGCCCTTGACCCGGTCGGCCAGGCGGCCGTGGGCGGTGAGCATCATGATCCGCGTGGCGGATTCGGCGCGCAGGCGCTGCAGCACGCCCCAGCCGTCCAGTTCGGGCAGGTTGACGTCGAGGATCACCAGGTCGTACGGCTGCTGGCGGGCCAGGTGCAGGCCGTCGGTGCCGGTGTGGGCGCAGTCCACCACGTAGCCGTTTTCGCGCAGGCCTTGCTGCAGGTAGTCGGCGGTACGCGGTTCGTCCTCGATGATCAGTAGGCGCATGGTCGGGCTCGGTGGTGGAAAGGGTGGCGATTCTTGACCCTGTAGCGGGATCAGGGTCAAGCGCCGGGGATGTTACGGGATGCGAACGGGGAAGCGGCGGGGATAACGGATTTGTAATGTTCAGGTCATGTGCCGGACAGGGCAGGCCTTGTCGCAGACGCGCATTACCTGCGTGGGAGCGGGCTTGCCCCGCGATGGGCATCCTTGCCTTGCAAGACTGTAATCCACGCCTCACCTTGGCGTTAGCTGCCCCTTGCCAAGATGGCCCTGTCAAAACGGTTATCACGAGGCAAGCATGATGAACCCGAGCAAATACCTGCTGCTGGCGATCCTCGCCCTGGGCAGCACCAGCGTTGTCGCCGAGGGTGGCGCGGAGCGCTCGAAGCAGTTCTGGCAGGCGTTCCGCGAGGACCAGGCGCGTCTGCATGGCGATGACCGGCAGCAAGCGCTGGCCGAGCGCGAGCGCAAGGCCGAGGAAAAGGCCCGCGAGGTGGCCAGGGACTGAGTGGTTGGTCAACAGGGCGCGCGTTGCGCCCCTTCGCGGGTGAACCCGCTCCCACAGGTACTGCGCCTGGTGCAGGCTCTGCGCGGTCCTGTGGGAGCGGGTTTACCCGCGAAGGGCTGCAGCGCAGCCCCGGTTCGCGCTGTTCAGCTTACTTGCGTGCCAGCAGCGTCGCCCGGCGCGGCGCCGGCAGGCCTTCGACGGTCTTGCCGTGGTCGTTGGGGTCGAGGAAGTCGCCCAGCGACTGGTAGCGCATCCACTCGGTGCTGCGCTGCTCCTCGACGCTGGTGACGCTGACGTCGACGCAGCGCACATCGCTGAACCCGGCCCGGCGCAGCCAGCGCTCCAGCGCCGGCACCGACGGCAGATACCAGACGTTGCGCATCTGCGCGTAGCGGTCCTCGGGCACCAGCACCTGGTTTTCGTCCCCTTCGATGACCAGGGTTTCCAGCACCAGCTCACCGCCTTTCACCAGGCAGTCCTTGAGCGCCAGCAGGTGTTCGATGGGCGAGCGGCGATGGTAGAACACCCCCATCGAGAACACCGTGTCGAAGCCCTCCAGGTTGGCTGGCAGGTCTTCCAGGGCGAACGGCAGGTGCCAGGCTGGCAGTTCTGGCAGGTACTGCTGCACCGCCTGGAACTGGCAGAAGAACAGCCAGTTGGGGTCAACGCCGATGACCATGTCGGCGCCGGCACCGAGCATGCGCCACTGGTAGTAGCCGTTGCCACAGCCGACATCCAGCACGCGCTTGCCCTTGAGGTCCAGGTGCGGGCCAACCCGCGACCATTTCCAGTCCGAGCGCCATTCGGTGTCGACGTGCACGCCGAACAGCTCGAACGGGCCCTTGCGCCAGGGCGACAGCCCCATCAACGCCTCGCGCACCTGAGCGCGGGTGGCATCATCGCAAGCGCAGTCCAGGCGCAGGCCGTTGGCCAGGTCGACCTCGCTGGGCTTCAGCTTCGGCAGGGCCTCAAGCGCGCCGCGCCAGCGGTCGAGGTCGCCGTGGCCTTTGTCCATCTTGGCGTCGAGTTGTGCCTGCAGGCCTTGGGACCAGGTGGCAAGGGGCGTGCCCGCCAGGCGGCGGACGAGTGGGGACAGATCGATCATGGCAGGGCTATCAGCGAGGCGAAATTCAGGCATTGGAACCACGGCACGACCTTGCTGAAACCAGCGGCCAGCAGGCGTTGTTCGTGGGTTTGCAGGGTGTCGGGCTTCATCACGTGCTCGATGGCGCTGCGTTTCTGGGCGATTTCCAGCTCGCTGTAGCCATTGGCCCGCTTGAAGTCCAGGTGCAGTTCATTGAGCAACTGCTGCTGCTCTTCATCCTCGAAGCGCAGCTTTTCCGAAAGAATCAGCGCACCGCCCGGCAGCAGGGCCTGACGAATGCGCCCGAGCAGCTCCAGGCGCTGCTCGGGGGCGATGAACTGCAGGGTGAAGTTCATCGCCACCACCGAGGCCGGTTGCAGCGGCAAGGTCAGGATATCGGCTTCGAGCACCTGTACCGGCAGCAGCTCCTGGAACATCGAGTCCTGGGCAGTGAGGTACTGGCGGCAGCGCTCGACCATGGCCGCGGAGTTGTCTACCGCGATCACCTGGCAGCCATCGGCACGCACATGCCGGCGCAGCGCCTGGGTCACTGCACCCAGCGAGGCACCCAGGTCGTACAGCGCGGTATTGGGTTGGGCGAAGCGCGCGGCCAGCACACCGAGGTTCTCGACGATGGTGGGGTAGCCGGGCACCGAGCGCTTGATCATGTCCGGGAACACCTGCACCACGGCCTCGTTGAAGACGAAGTCGGGCACCTGTTCCAAGGGTTGGGCGAATAGGCGGTCGGGTTCTTTGCTCACGGTGGGTCCAGGCGGCTTGCAACTCAGAGGGGGCGCATTCTAGCCAAACCCCGGCTTGCTTGCATGACTGGCTGACCGGCGCGGGCCGGTCATTTCACTCGGATGGCGCAATCGAAGGTCTGGACTGGCCGTACTTCAGGGGCCCAGGGCTGCTGGTAGACCAGTACCAGATGCCCCTCCCCGGCTTCCTTGGCCTGGAAGCGCCAGGTGGAAATGCCGGCGCTGCCGACGATGCCGGCTTCTTCCGGGGCGCTGTACACCTCGGGGCCGAGGCTGCGCAGGATGTTCGGTGCCGGGTTTTGCACCAGCCAGCGGTAGCCGGTGGTGGGGTTGCTGGGCAGGGTGAGGGTCATGCTCTGGCCCACTTGCAAGCGTGTCGGGCATTCACTTTCGGCGTCGAGTTCGACCGGGCCCTTGGGTTGTTGGGCACAGGCGGCAAGCAGGGCAAGGCTCAGGGGAACGAGCAGACGAGGGGCAGTCATGGTGGCTCCGAAGGCTGTTGTTGCCTGGAGGATACCTGAAGCGGGTGGCAGGGTGTTCACCAGGCAACGGTGCACAGGTTAAGCCTGGCCTTCAGGCCTGTGCTTTACCTGTAGGAGCCGGCTTGCCGGCGATGAGGCCGGTACAAGCAGAGCAAACCCGTTGCTCCCAAAAACAGCAACGGGCTCGCTCCATGATGGCGGTCAGAACAGCACTTTCGCCACGTCGCTGTAGCGCTTGGCGAAATGCACCGTCAGGCCTTCTTTCAGGTAGTCGGGCAACTCCTCAAAATCACCCCGGTTGGGCTCAGGCAGGATCAGCTCGAAAATCTTCTGCCGGCGCGCGGCAATGACCTTCTCACGCACCCCGCCAATCGGCAGCACCTGCCCGGTGAGCGTCAGCTCGCCGGTCATGGCCACGCCTTTTTTCGGAGCCTGGTCACGGGCCAGCGACAGCAAGGCGCTGGCCATGGTCACGCCGGCGCTGGGGCCGTCTTTGGGCGTGGCCCCTTCGGGTACGTGCAGGTGGATGAACGCCTCGTTGAAATAGCCCGCTTCGCCGCCGAAGGCTTTCAGGTTCGAGCTGATGTAGCTGTAGGCGATCTCGGCGGACTCTTTCATGACATCACCCAACTGGCCGGTGAGCTTCAAGCCGCGGTTGAGGGTGTGGATGCGTGTGGCCTCGATCGGCAAGGTGGCGCCGCCCATGCTGGTCCAGGCAAGGCCGGTGATCACACCCTTGCCGGCCAGCACCTGCTCGCTGCGGAACACCGGCATGCCGAGGGCGGCCTCCAGGTCCTTGTTGGCGATCTTCAGTTTTGCATCCGGGTCGTCCAGCAGCTTGACCACGGCTTTGCGCACCAGCTTGCCCAGCTGTTTTTCCAGCTGGCGCACGCCGGCTTCGCGGGCGTAGCCCTCGATCACCGTGCGCAGGGCGCTGTCGCTGATGGTCAGGCTGCTTTTCGACACGCCGGCCTTGTCCAGCTGCTTGGGCCACAGGTGGCGCTTGGCGATGGCGAGCTTCTCTTCGGTGATGTAGCCCGACAGGCGAATCACTTCCATACGGTCGAGCAGAGGGCCCGGGATCGAGTCCAGGGTGTTGGCGGTGCACACGAACAACACCTTGGACAGGTCCAGGCGCAGGTCCAGGTAATGGTCGAGGAAGTCGACGTTCTGTTCGGGGTCGAGGGTTTCCAGCAGCGCCGAGGCCGGGTCGCCCTGGTAGCTCTGGCCCATCTTGTCGATCTCGTCGAGCATGATCACCGGGTTCATCACCTCGACTTCCTTCAGCGCCTGCACCAGCTTGCCCGGCTGGGCGCCGATGTAGGTGCGCCGGTGGCCCTTGATCTCGGCCTCGTCGCGCATGCCGCCGACGCTGAAGCGGTAGAACGGCCGGCCGAGCGACTCGGCGATGGACTTGCCGATGCTGGTCTTGCCCACCCCGGGCGGGCCCACCAGCAGCACGATGGAGCCGCTGATCTCGCCCTTCCAGGCGCCCACGGCGAGGAATTCGAGGATGCGCTCCTTGATGTCGTCCAGCCCGGCATGGTGGCGGTCGAGCACCTTGCGCGCGTGTTTGAGGTCAAGCTTGTCGGCGCCATACACGCCCCAGGGCAGGGCGGTGGCCCATTCCAGGTAGTTGCGGGTGACGGCGTACTCGGGCGAGCCGGTTTCGAGGATGCCCAGCTTGCCCATTTCTTCGTCGATGCGCTTTTTAGCCTGCTCGGGCAGGGTTTTGCCGTCCAGGCGCTGCTGGAACTGTTCAAGGTCGGCGCTGCGGTCGTCCTTGGTCAGGCCCAGCTCCTGCTGGATCACCTTGAGCTGTTCCTTGAGGAAGAACTCGCGCTGGTGCTCGCCGATCTGCCGGTTCACCTCGGCGGAGATCTCGTTTTGCAGGCGGGCGACCTCGACCTCCTTGCGCAGCATCGGCAGCACCTTTTCCATGCGCTTGAGCATGGGCACGCAGTCGAGTACTTCCTGCAACTGGTTGCCGGTGGCGGAGGTCAGGGCGGCGGCGAAGTCGGTCAACGGCGACGGGTCGTTGGGGCTGAAGCGGTTGAGGTAGTTCTTCAGCTCTTCGCTGTACAGCGGGTTGAGCGGCAGCAGCTCCTTGATCGCGTTGATCAGGGCCATGCCGTAGGCCTTGACCTCGTCGGTGGGCTCGGCCGGCTGGCGCGGGTACTCCACTTCAACCAGATAGGGCGGGCGGTGGTGTTTGAGCCAGGTGCGGATGCGTACCCGGCTCAGGCCCTGGGCGACGAACTGCAGCTTGCCGCCTTCGCGGCTGGCATGGTGCACCTTCACCAGGGTGCCGTACTCGGGCAGTGCCTTGGTGTCGAAGTGGCGGTGGTCTTCCGGCGGGGTATCCATGAAGAACAGCGCCAGGCTGTGGTGTTCGGACTTGGCCACCAGGTCGAGGGTTTCGGCCCAGGGTTCCTCGTTGACGATCACCGGCAGCACCTGCGCGGGGAAGAACGGGCGGTTGTGGATCGGGATCACGTAGACCTTGTCCGGCAGTTGCTGGCCGGGCAGGGCGAGGTGGTGGCCGGTGCTGGCCGCTTTATCGAGGTGTTCGACTTCGCTGTGTTCGTCGGGATGTTCCGGGAAATCCTGCTGGTCGCTCATGGGGCACCTGCTTGAATGGCTATGGGAGCTTAGATGGGGAGCGGCGCTGCAGGTTTCAATGGCCGGCGGATGAACGATCTGTCACTGTCGCGGCGGCGAAGTTGTGCTCCACCCAACCGGATATGAGGCTGCCGATGGCGACGTTGCAAAGGATTCGAAAAGAGCTGGAACTGATGGTCAAGGACCCGCCGGCGGGGTGTTCGGCAGGGCCGTTCGCAGATGGTGACCTGTTCGTGTGGAAGGCTTCGATCATGGGGCCGTCGGGGACGCCCTACGAGCAAGGGGTGTTCTTTCTGGAGCTGGTTTTCCCGCAGGACTACCCGCTATCGGCGTTGCAGGTGAAGTTCCAGACCCGCATCTACCACCCGAATATTGGCAGCGGGGGGGAGGTCGGGCTGGATATCCTTGGCGACAACTGGTCACCGGCGCTGACCGTGGGCAAGGTGCTGCTGAGCATCATGTCGCTGTTGCGCGACCCCAACCCGGAGCCTGCGTTTCAGCCACAGATTGCCGAGCAGTGGTTGCGCAATCGCAAGGCGTTTGACGATACCGCCAGGCAGTGGACCCGGCAGTACGCCATGTGAGGGGATTGCTGCTCATCGCGGGGTAAGTTGCATCAGTGGACCGTTGCTCCCACGTGGGAGCAACGGTCTTGTACTACCTGTACTGGCCCCATCGCCGGCAAGCCGGCTCCTACAGGTACGGCACTGGCCTGAAGCTTATGCATTCCCTGTGGGAGCGGCTTTAGCCGCGAAGCAGGCAGCGCGATGCAGCCGCTTACTCGCCGAGTTTGTAGGCGATGATGTAGTCACCCATCTTGGTACCCAGCGAGCCGTGCCCGCCGGCAACGATCAGCACGTACTGCTTGCCGTCCTTGCCGGTGTAGGTCATTGGCGTGGCCTGGCCGCCAGCCGGCAGGCGGGCGCTCCACAGCTGCTTGCCGTTGCTCACGTCGTAGGCGCGCAGGTACTGGTCGAGGGTGCCGCTGAGGAAGCCCACGCCACCTGCAGTGACGATCGAGCCGCCCATGCTTGGCACACCGACCGGCAGGCCGATCGGCACCGGGGTGCTGTCGCGGGTGGTGCCGTTCTTGTACTTCCACACCACCTTGTTGGTGAACAGGTCGATGGCCGCCACATAGCCCCAGGCCGGTGCCTGGCAAGGTACGCCCAGCGGCGACATGAACGGGTGCATGGTCACCGCGTAAGGTGCGCCGGTGTTCGGCTGTACGCCGCTGGTTTCGCTTTCGCGCTTGCTGCCGGCAGCCACTTGCTCGCGCGGCACCATCTTCGACACGAAGGCCATGTAGTTGGGCGAGGTGAACAGCAGCTGGCGCACCGGGTCGACCGACACGCTGCCCCAGTTGAACACACCGACGTTGCCCGGGTAGACCAGCGTGCCCTGCTCGGACGGCGGGGTGTACTGGCCTTCGTAGCGCAGCTCGCGGAACTGGATGCGGCAGAGCATCTGGTCGAACGGCGTGGCGCCCCACATGGCCTGTTCGGTCAGTTCAGGGCCGAGCAGGTTGAGGTCGGAGCGGGCCTGGGTCGGTGCGGTACGGTCACCCTTGACCGCGCCCTGCGGTACCGGGATTTCGCGAATCGGCACGATCGGCGTGCCGTCGCGGCGGTCGAGCACGTACAGGCTGCCCTGCTTGGTCGGCACGATGACCGCAGGTTTTACCCCGTCGTCGGTCTTCAGGTGCACCAGGGTCGGCTGGCTGCCGACGTCCATGTCCCACAGGTCGTGGTGGGTGAACTGGTAGTTCCAGCGCGCCTTGCCGGTGGCCAGGTCCAGGGCGACGATGCCGGCGCTGTACTTCTCGGCGCCCGGGGTGCGGTCGGCGCCCCACTGGTCAGGAGTCTGGTTGCCCAGTGGCAGGTAGACCATGCCCAGCTCTTCGTCGACGCTGGCCAGCGACCACATGTTGGCCGAGTTGCGGCTGTAGAACTTGCCGTCGGCCAAAGGCTTGGTGTCGTCGGGGTTGTTGCTGTCCCAGTTCCACACCAGGCGGCCGTCGTGCACGTCATAGGCGCGGATCACCCCGGACGGCTCGTTGGTCGACTCGTTGTCGGTCACGTGGCCGCCGATGATCACCAGGTCACGGGTGATCGCCGCCGGCGAGGTGGAGTAGTAGCCACCGGCGGTGAACGGGCCGATGCCGCGGGTCAGGTCGATCTGGCCCTGGTTGGCGAAGCCTTCGCAGACCTTGCCGTTGTCGGCGTTGATGGCGATCAGGCGGGCGTCGGCGGTGGGCAGGTAGAGGCGGCGCGGGCACGCCTGGGCCACGGCCTGGCCGGCGTCGCTGATTTTTGGTGCCGGGCTGCCGTCACGGCTCACGTAGCTGTTCTCGTCGTAGTACGAGACGCCGCGGCAGGTCATGTGGGCAAAACCCTTGAAGGTCTTGGTCGGGCTGGTGATCTGCGGGTCGTAGCGCCAGATCTCGGCGCCGCTGTCCGGGTCCAGGGCCAGCACCCGGCCGTGGGGCGTGCAGGCATACAGCATGCCGTTGGCCTTGAGCGGGGTGTTCTCGTTGGTCAGCTCTACCGGGTCGTTGTCGGTGGGCAGGTCACCGGTGCGGATGCGCCAGGCTTCGGTGAGCTGGTAGGCGTTCTGCGGGGTGATCTGGCGCAGCGGCGAGTAGCGGTCGCCGTGCTCGCTGCGCCCGTACGCCTGCCAGTCGCCATCGGGCATGGCCGGTGCGGCGCTGGCCATCTCGCTGCTGTCGCGGGTGAAGTGGCCGCGGATCTCGCCCGGGTGGGTGAACTGGCTGGCCACGGCAGTAGCGCCGGAGGCCACCACGGCAACGCTCAGCAGCGCGGTGTTGAGCCTGGCGGCCGGGCCGAACAGCGGGCGGCGTGCCCAGGGCAGCAGCAGTACCACGCCGATGGCGAACCAGATGGCCAGGCGCGGCACCAGTTGCCACCAGTCCAGGCCGACTTCCAGCAGGGCCCAGACGGTGCTGCACAGCAGCACCACGGCGTACAGGCCCAAGGCAATGCGGCGCATGGCCAGCAGCAGGATGCCCGACAGGGCGAAGCCGATACCGGCGATCAGGTAGTAGAGCGAGCCACCCAGCTGGCTCAGCTTGATGCCGCCGGCCACCAGGGCCAGGCCCATCAGCAACAGCAGCACGCCCATCAGGCGGGGTAGCCAGCGGGGTCCAGTCTTGGCACTTTCGGTGCTCATCAAAGGTTCTCCGTATGTGTGAAAAGTCAGGTCAGAAACTGCTTTGGATCTTCAGGCCGCCGATCAGCGCGTCGTCGACCCGCGACACCCCGCCCGGGTGGCGGATGTACTGCAGGTTCGGGCGCACGGTGAGCCAGTCGGCCAGATGGATGCCGTAATAAAGTTCGGCGCTGTACTCGGTGTCCTGCACGGGCAGGTAGCCGGGGTTGTCGTAGTCGTCCAGGCCGGCGGCCTGGTTGATGAGGCGGGCGTTCTTGCGGTAGCCGGGGTTGACGTGCACGCGTGCCAGGGCGAAACCGATGTCGTCCTTGGCGCGGGCATCGAAGGGGCCCTTGTAAAGCAAACCTGCCTGCACATAGTTGTCGATGGCATTGGTCTTCTTGTCGTGCACCGTGGCGTTGGCGAACAGGCTCAGGCCGCGGGACTGGTCGGACGCCTGCGCAGTCACCTGCTGCTGGGCTCCGAGCCACAGGCCATGCTTGCTCGAACTGCTGCGATAAGCTGCGCCGCTGATGGCGGCAGGCTGGCCGTTGCGGTCCTTGAGCACATCCTGAGCCTTGGCATTACTGTAGTAGTAGCCGGCGCGATATTCCCCTTTCAGGCCAAATACCTGCGGGCTCCACACCAGTTCCACCGGCATTACCGCGCCCTGGGTGCCGCTACCGCTGAGCTTGAAGCCGTTGCCCGACTCAAGGTTGGAGGGGTTCTGCTCGAATACGCCGACCTGGGCGTAGAGCTGGTCGCTGAGGTTGTAGCGCACCCGCAGCGCCCATTGGCTGACCGGCCAGTTGTACCAGATGCCGCCCACCCAGTTGCCCACCTGCGAGCCGCAGAAGGCCAGGTTCTGGAAGTCGCAGGGGAAGCTGTTGAAATCCTCGCCTTCACCGAAGCGGCCGACTTTTACATCCAGCGCGCCGTCGAAGTACTTCTGTTTGACCCACATTTGCGTCAGCCGCCAGGTTTCGCCGCGGCCCCAGACTTCCTGGGCCGAGGTGAAGCCGCCGACCCGCGGGTCGTTGATGCGGTCGTTGCTGATGTTGTCGCCGTGGCGTTCGGTGACGGTGAGCTGAAACTCGGCGGCCTGCCAGCCGAGGATCTTTTCCAGGTCCATGTGCGCGCCCAGGGTGAACTGGTCGCTGTAGCGCGCGGCGCGGTCGTGGCTGTAGCCGCCGTGCAGGTTACTGCCCATTTCGCCGGTGTAGCCGAGGGTGAAGTCGTAGCCTTGCTCGAGCAATTCGCTGCGGGTGCCGCCCCAGTCGCCGAGCATCCAGGGTGAGTCCTTGGCGAACATCTCGCTGGCGCTGGTGGTGAGGGGCAGGGGGCCGAGCAAGGCGGCGAGGGCTAGGTGACGAACGACGACGGACATGAGATAGCGCTATCTTTTGATTATTGAGAAAACGGCAAACGCATCGAAGCGTGAGGTCTTCGAGGGAAATGGCGGTCAAGGAGTGCGGGTGAAGCGTTTCAGCTTGCGGCGGGGAGGATATAGGGGAATTTGTAAGAAAAAAAGACAAATTGTCGCAGGGGATTGTTGCTTTGATGGTAATAATCGAGTTATTTGCAGCGAACCGAGGTCCAGGAGCGGGAGCAACTGTCTTGCCCAATTTTTAAAAGTTGGCGCGATTCCTGTGGGAGCGGGTTTACCGGAGTGCCGGACCACCGCGAACACCGGCAAAGCCGGTGCCATCCACCGCGGTGCCTGCTTCGCGGGCAAGCCCGCTCCCACAGGTACGGTGCTGGAGCCGGTTTTTGCACAGTCCTGTAGGAGCAGAGCGGGGGTTTTGCACAGTCCTGTGGGAGCGGGCTTGCCGGACCACCGCGAACACGGGCGAAGCCCATGCCATCCACCACGTCGTCTGCTTCGCGGGTAAACCCGCTCCCACAGGTACGGCGCAGGAGCCGGGATTTGCACAGTCCTGTGGGAGCGTCAGCTTTCAGACATTGCGCAAGGCAGGCTTGCAGTCAATGAATCAGAACGTGGTGCGCAACCCCACCTCGACACTGCGCCCCGGCGCCGGCGCAATATCCCGCAGGATCGAGCTTGCATAGCGCACGGTCTGGTCGGTCAGGTTCTCGCCACGCACGAACGCCAGCCACTCGCTTTTGCCGATATCGAAGCGATAACCCACGCTCGCACCCAGGGTGGTATAGCCGTCGGTGCTGGTCTCGTTGCTCGGCTTGCGGTGCTGCGAGGATGCATGCTGCACGTCTACCCGCGCCTGCCAGCGGTCCAGCTCCCACACCAGCCCGCTGTTCAGGCGCAGCGGGGCGATGCGCGGCAGCGGCTCGCCGCTGTCGAGGTTCTTGGCCCGGGTGTAATCACCCGACAGCTCCAGGGCGAAGCTGCCGTACTGGTTTTTCAGCAGTTGCCAGCGGTCCTGGGCCTCGACCCCGTAGAAGCGTGCCCGCACGCCCTGGTAGAGCAGCTCGGGGAACTCGTCGCCCTCGTCGGTAAGGTGCGTGTTGCCGCTGTCGATCAGGCCGATGTAATTGCGAAAGTGGCTGTAGAACACCCCCACGCTGCCCTTGTGGGTGCCGTTGTCGAAGCGCAGCGCCAGGTCGGCAGAAATCGCCTTTTCCTTGTTCAGGCTGGCATCACCCACCTCGTAGGCGCCGGTGGCCACGTGGGCGCCGTTGGCGTACAGCTCGTAGAAGGTCGGGGCGCGCTCGGTGTAGCCCAGGCTTGCGGCCAGTGCCCACACCGGGTCCAGCTGGTAGACCGCGCCCGAGCTCAGGCTGAAGGCGTTGAACGAGCTGCTGCTGTCGGCGTCGGCGAAGTTCTCGTTGCCCTTGGCGTCGGGGTCGACACGGGTGTGCTCCAGGCGCGCGCCCAGGCTGAGGTTGAGGCGGTCGGTGGCTTGCCATTGCTCGAGCATGAACAGCGCCAGGCTGTCGGTGTCGGTCTGGGGCACGAAGGCCTCTTCGCCGAGGGCCGAGAACTCGTTGCGGTTGACCTGCACGCCAACCACCCCCTCCACCGGGCCGAGCGGCTGGTGGCGGGCTTCGATGCGTGCCTCGTAGCCCTTGTTCTTGAACGTGGTGCCCACCTCGCCGTCTTCGATTTCGCGGTGTTCGTAGTCGGTGTAGCCGGCATCGAGCTTGACCGATGTGAACGGTCCGTCGAGGTCGCGCAGCTCGGAGGCGAAGGCGTAGTGGTCCTGCTTCATGTCCAGGCGCACGCCGCTTTCGGCCACCGAGCCGTAGTTGCTGTCGTAGCGGCTGTAGGACAGGCCGGCATAGCCGTGATCCCAGTGGTACGAACCGCCGATGGCACCGCCGTCCTGGCGCCCGTCGCTGTTTTCCAGGCGGTGCTTGCTGCCGGGTTCGTCGGCGTCGCGCACCTTCGAGCTGCGGGCATAGCCCGGGATGCGCAGGTCATTGAACGAGCGGCTGCTGGCGTCCAGGTGCAGGGCGAACTCGCCGTTGCCGGCTTCGAGCTTGCCGGCGCTGCTGCGGGTGGTGTCGGCGCCGCCGTAGCGCAGCTCGCCCGCGCCGTGAATGCCGTCGATGGGCGAGTCGGGGATGCGGTTGTCGAAGGTGTTGACCACCCCGCCGATGGCGTTGCCGCCATACAGCAGCGCGGCTGGGCCGCGGACGATTTCGACCCGGTCGACGTTGATCGGGTCCAGCGGCACGGCGTGGTCGTAGGACAGCGACGAGGCGTCCAGGGCTCCGACGCCGTTACGCAGGATGCGAATACGGTCGCCGTCCAGGCCGCGGATCACCGGGCGGCTGGCGCCGGGGCCGAACCAGGTGGAGGCGACGCCGGGTTGCTTGTTGAGGGTTTCTCCCAGGCTGGCGTGCTGCTGCAGCAGCAAATCGTCGCCTTCGAGCACGCTGCTCGGGGCGGCCAGTTGGGCGTTGCCCAGCGGGTTGGCGGTGATCACCTGGGGTTGCAGTTCCACGGCCTGGCTGGGGGATGAGGCCAGCCACAGGGCGGCGGCGAGGGGCGTGAGGCGCAGGGGGATGTGACGCATGGGGACGTGGCGTTCCTTGGCAGATATTATGTGTTGTTACAATATAACATCACTATTTCAGCACAAGCTGTTTGGCGCTGGCCAGTGTTTTGTGGCACGACGCGGTCCCCTGTAGGAGCGGCCTTGTGTCGCGAAAGGGCTGCGCAGCGGCCCTGGGATCTCGGCCACGGCACACATCGTCGGGGCCGCTTCGCGCCCCTTTCGCGACACAAGGCCGCTCCTACAGCCCGCTACACTCGTGTAATGTGCGCACCTTCCCGAACCTGGAGCACTGGCATGAGCACGGCCCAACACAACGCGCTGCACGGCAAGACCCTCGAGCAGATCCTCACCGAGCTGGTGGCGCACTACCAATGGCAGGGCCTGGCCGAGCGTGTCGATATCCGCTGCTTCAAGAGCGACCCGACCATCAAGTCGAGCCTGACCTTCCTGCGCAAGACGCCCTGGGCCCGGGAGAAGGTCGAGCAGCTGTACGTGAAGCTGCAGCGCAAAGGCTGATGCCGCAGCGCCCCTGGCTGACCCTGGCCGCCGTGCTCGGTTGGGCGGGGCTGGCGGTGCAGCTGTACCTGGTGCTGCTGGCGCGCTGGCAGGAGCAGGCCAGCCTGATCGGCGGGCTGGTCAACCTGTTCTGCTATTTCACCGTGCTCAGCAACACCTTGGCGGCCACGCTGCTCAGCCAGGCCGCGTTCGGCCGTGAGTCAGCGGCGCGGCGCTGGTTGCTGTCAGCACCGGTCAGCAGCTGCATCTGCGCCAGTATCGTGCTGGTGGGGCTGGGTTACAGCGTGTTGCTGCGCCACCTGTGGCAACCCGAGGGCTGGCAATGGCTGGCGGACGAACTGCTGCACGATGTGATGCCGGTGCTGTTCGTTCTGTACTGGTGGTTCGAGGTACCCAAGGGGCGCCTGCGCCTGTGGCACCTGGCGGCCTGGGCGTTGTACCCGGCGTTGTACTTTGCCTTTGTGCTGCTGCGCGGGCATGAGATCGGGGTGTACCCGTACCCGTTCGTGGATGTGGCGCAGCTGGGGTACGGGCAGGTGATGCTCAATGCCTTGGGGGTGCTGGCGGGGTTCTGGGGGATCGGGTTGGTGTTGCTGGGGCTGGATCGGTGGCGGGGGCGTACGAGCTAGGTTGAGTATGGGAGCAACTGCCTTGCTCCATTTATGAAAGTCGGGGCGCTCCTTGTGGGAAGCGGCCTTGTGTCGCGATGGGCTGCGCAGCAGCCCCGGCGATTTCACATGAGGTCGAGATCCTGGGGCTGCTGCGCAGCCCATCGCGACACAAGGCCGCTCCCACAGGGGCATCCGCGGGGCTGAAATTTATTCGTCGTCAGCAGTCCCATCCGCGCGCCAGTAGGCGGCGGCTTTCAAGGCATCTTCCTGCACGCCCTTTTCCAGCAGCAACGTCTTGGCCTGGCGGGTCAGCGACTTTTCCAGCGCCACCCAGCTGTACAGCCGGCCCTCGGGCAGCGCCAGGTGCTGTACAACGCCCAGCAAATCCTGCTCATGCCGGCGTACCCAGATCACCTCGACCTGCGCCTGGCTCGCCAGCGCCTGGCGCTCCTGCTCATCTTCTACCTGAATCACCGCCAGTACCTTGCGGCCCGCCGGCAACGCTTCAAGGCGCCGGGCGATGGCCGGGATCGCGGTTTCGTCACCGATCAGCAGGTAGCTGTCGAAGATGTCCGGCACCACCATCGAGGCCCGGGGGCCTGCGATGTTCAGGGCCTGCCCCGGCGCCGCCTGGGCTGCCCAGGTAGAGGCGGGGCCGTCGCCGTGCAGGACGAAGTCGATGTCCAGCTCCAGGTTGACCAGGTCGATGCGCCGCGGCGTGTACTCGCGCATGGTCGGCCGGGCGCCGCCGTCACGGCCCAGGTTGCGGGCGTCGAGGGCTTGTTGCTGCTCTGGCGTGCTGGCGAACAGCAGCTTGATGTGGTCGTCCGTGCCCAGGCTGGTGAAGCCGGCCAGCTCGGCGCCGCCGAGAGTGATGCGGCGCATGCGCGGGGTCAGGTCGGTGACCTTCAGCACCACCAGCCGGCGCTGGCGGATCTCGTGGTTGACGCGATGGATGGAGTCGCTCATGGGGTGGTCTCCGTGGTGGCGGGCCCGGTGGCAATGGCCTTGGCAGTGTCGTTGAGCAGGGTGCGTACCCGCTCGATCTCGTCGGGCGTCCAGCGGCCGCTGTGCATGTGCAGGGCATGGCGCAGGTTGCCGACGGCTTCGTGAATCTCTGGCGGGCGGTCGTGGCCGCGCAGGGCGCGCTTGCTCACCTCGATGCGCATGCGCACACCGTCCAGGGCCACGGCCTGTTCGGCCAGGGCCGTGCGGCCGGCGTCGGTGATGGCGTACAGGCGCTTGCTGCCCTGAACCTGGCCGCCGATCAGCTCGGCTTCTTCGAGGTAGTTGAGGGTCGGGTAGATCACCCCGGGGCTGGGGCTGTAGCTGCCATCGAAGAGGTTTTCGATCTGGCGGATCAGGTCATAGCCGTGGCCGGGCTGCTCGGCCAGCATCGACAAAATCAGCAATTTGAGGTCGCCCGGGGCGAATACCCGCGGGCCGCGCTCGCCCCGGCCGGGGCGGCGTTCGAAAGGGTCGTGGTCGCGCATGGCGCAGGGCTCCGTCTGTTTCGATATATCGCAAGATATTACTCAAGATATATCTAAAGACAAGCCTTCAAATGCAGATGATTATCATCTAATTAGCTGATAAGTCGTGCCCGCCCACCGGCACCATGGCCATTTCCGGCGCCTTGCAGGCGTTGGGGTTACCCGGCTCCAGGTACGGCATGAGGATCGGCGCCATGCCCTTGAGCACCTGTACCGGCAACGCCGAGGTGAAGGTGAAGGCCTCGGCCGAACGCCCGGAAACGAACGCGGTGAGGGTGCCGAAGTGGTTGTCGCCCAGGTAGAACACAAAGGTGGCGGTGCGGTTCAGCGAGCGCGAGCCGATCAGCCTGCCGCCTGCACCGAAGCTTTCGATGCGGTTGTCGCCGGTGCCGGTCTTGCCGCCCATCACCAGCGGTGTGCCGTCGTGCAGCTTGAAGCTGCCCGAGATGCGCCGCGCGGTACCGGCGTCGACCACTTGCGACATGGCGCCCTTGAGCGCCCGCGCCACTTCCACCGGGAGGATGCGTTGGCCGCGGTCCGGGTCGCTGATCAGTTGTGTCTCGAACGGGGTGCCCTGGGCGAAATGCAGGGTGTCGATGCGCAGGGTGGGCAGGCGCACGCCGTCGTTCTGGATGATCCCCACCAGCTCGGACAGCGCCGCCGGGCGGTCACCCGAGCTGCCGATGGCGGTGGCCAGCGACGGCACCAGGTGGTCGAACGGGTAGCCCACGCGCTTCCAGCGCGCATGAATGTCGGTGAAGGCCTCGATCTCGACCATGGTGCGGATGCGGCTGTCGCGGGCGCCCTGGTGGCGGCTCTTGAACAGCCAGCCGTACACTTCCTGGCGCTCGAAGCGGCTGGCGTTGAGGGTGTCCTTGAGCGAGGCACCGGGGTTTTTCAGCAGGTAGCCGAGCATCCACAAATCCAGCGGGTGCACCTTGGCGATGAAGCCCTGGTCTGGCAGGTCGAACTTGCCCGGGCCGTAGGCTTCGTACATTTCCACCAGGCGGCTGTCGGTGAGCTTGGCCATCGCCTGCTTGTCGCCCTTGCTGTGGGCGCGCACGAAGCTGTTGAAGGTCTCTTGCCCGGCTTCGGGGAACAGGTAGCGGTGCACGGCGGCCAGGCGCTGCGGGGTTACCCGCAGGCTGTCGAGGAAGGTGTCCAGGCGCTGCTGCGAGGTCTTGCGCTGGTACTTCTTCCAAAAGCGCATCATGTAGTTGGTGCCTTCGCGGTCGGCGAAGCGCGCCAGGTATTCCTGGCGGCGCGGGTCGGCGTCGTCGCGCAGCAGCGGCTCGCGGTTGTAGGGCTGCTGGTAGGTGACGTAACGCACGATGTCGCGCATCAGGCGAATGAACGGCAGGTTGATCGACTCGCGCAGAGCGTCTTTGAGCGTGGGGTTGCGGCTGTTGTCTTCCTTGCGGAAGTTGTTGAACACATGCATGCCGCCACCGGTGAAGAACGCCTCACCGGTGTTGGCCGAGTATTTGCGCTCAAGGGCCGCGTCGAGCATGGCGTCCAGGCTCTGGTTCTTGCTGTTCTGCATCAGCCATTCCAGCGACCACTGGCTGATGCGGTCGAGTTCGGCCACCGGCACCTTCTTGAGCTCTGCAGCCGGCTTGCCGGCGTACTTGTCGTGCAGCTCGGCGATGATCTCAAGGTAGGTGGTGAGCACCCGCAGCTTGGCGGTGGAGCCCAGCTCCAGCTTGCTGCCCTCGTTGATGTCGAACGGCTGGTCGGTGCTGTCGGTCTGCACCCGCACCCGCGAGCCGTCGGCGGTGCGCTCGAACAGGGTGAAGCTGTAGCTCACCTGGTCGGTGGTCTTGCTGGTCAACAGGCGTTCGCCGATCAGCCCCAGCTGCGCGGCAAACGCCGGGTCGGCGAGGTTTTTCAGGTACTGGCTGACTTGCACCTGCAGGTCGGCCTGCAGGGTGCTGGTGGCCGACAGGTCGAGGCGGTCGAGGTCGTACAGCGGGCGGTTGAGCATCGCTGCCAGGCGGTTGCGGGCCAGGCTGATGCCCTTGTTGGTAATGATCGGCACGATGGTCGGCTGCGCCACCCAGTCGCGGTACACCGCCTTGCTGGCCAGGGCGGCGTTGGCCAGCGGCTGGTCGATGATGGCGTTGGCCGCCAGCACGCGGATGTGCGAGTCGGTGAGGTCGGCAAGCTCGATGCGCCCCTTGGACAGGTAATGCGAAGGCCGGCGCTGGGCGATCATCAGCGACAGCACCTGACGCAGCGCCAGGCCGCGCTCGGCCAGGCTCTTGTCGTCGGTGGCGGTGGAGTTGAGCGCCTGATTGACCTGGTCGAAGTCGGCGCCGTACCACACCCGCAGGCCTTCGGCCATGCCGTGCACTTCGCCGTGGCCCGGCACCGCCGACAGCGGCACGCTGTTGAGGTAGTCGCGCACGATGCGCTCACGGGCCTCGGTGGTGTCCGGGCCGCCCTGGTAGGCGCGTACGCTGGCCGAGATCATCTGGCGGATCTTCTCGGCGCCAGACACCGTCAGCCCGTCCGGCGAGTGGCGGTATTTTTCGAGCTGGGTGGCCAGGGTGCTGCCGCCGGCCGACTGGCCGGGCAGGGCCAGGTACTTGGCCACCTGGCTGTAGGCCGCCTTGGCAAAGCGCGGCCAGTCCACCGCCGGGTTGTTCTGCGGGTCCTTCGGGTCGAGCAGTTCGCGGTTCTCGATGAACAGCAGGCTGTTGACCATCACCGGCGGAATGGCCGCGAAGTTGGGGTACAGGTGCTGCGGGTAGTTGTACTGGTACAGGGTGTCGCCGCGGCAGTCGGTGATCGACAGGCCGGCCTGGATCTTCTCGACGTAGGGCACGAACAGACCGTGGTCGACGTAGTTCATCAATGCGGGGGAAAAGCGCACCTGCTGGTTGATCAGGTAGTCGCGCTTGAGCAGACGCGGCAGGAATTCGCCCAGGGCGCTGTAGCCCAGGCGTTTGTCGAACGGGCCGGCGCCTGGGTAGACGATGGCATCGCTCGGGCCGGGTTGCAGGCTGTAGGTGAGGGTGCTGGCCAGGCGGCTGAATTCGCGCGATTGCAGGCGCGAGGTCTGGATTTCCTGCCAGGCGGCGTAGCCCACGGCGACGATGGCCAGCAACAGCACCAGCAGGATCAGCCGCCACCACAGGCGGCGCTGGCGGGGAGTCTTTGGCGTCGGGGCTTCAGCCTGGGGTGCTTTGGGTGCTTCCGTTCTGGGTGGATCCGATTGCCACAGTGCGCCCATAGTCTTGAGTCCGGCCAGGTACTTTTCGTCTTGCTTGCCTGAAGCTTAGACGGTGGCAGGGTTCGGTGAAAAAATTGTGGGAAACGTCCGAGAATGAAAGGTCCCGTGTAGAAGCCGGCTTGCCGGCGATGGCGTCAGCAGGGTAGACGGCGTTGCTCGAGCGGGCCTCATCGCCGGCAAGCCGGCTCCTACAGGGAACCTGTGCATAGCCGCGAAAGGGCGTTGATGCCCCTTGGTAAATGCGCATTTGCCCGGGAATTCTCGCCAAATTTACTGCCTTTTATAGTGAATCCTCCTACAAGCCCCTTCCTATACTGCTCGCCCCCTTCGCCCTGCCTGCGCCCCGCGCGGCAGACAGGTCGGCCCACAAGGCCGGCCTGGCAAGACGACGCCCTGCCTATCGGCGCGGCCGGCTCTGCACGAAGGTCAAATCCAATAACAAAATGAGGTTGTACCCTTATGCCAGTCGGCAACCACGCGGCCCAAGGCCAATCCGCCCAGGGCGGCCCGCTCAAGCGCGAGCTGGGCGAACGGCACATCCGTCTGATGGCCCTCGGTGCCTGTATCGGCGTCGGCCTGTTCCTCGGCTCGGCCAAGGCCATCGAGATGGCTGGCCCGGCCATCATGCTCTCCTACATCATCGGCGGCCTGGCCATCCTGGTGATCATGCGCGCCCTGGGTGAAATGGCCGTGCACAACCCGGTGGCCGGCTCGTTCAGCCGCTACGCGCAAGACTACCTCGGCCCGCTGGCGGGCTTTCTGACCGGCTGGAACTACTGGTTCCTGTGGCTGGTGACCTGCGTCGCGGAAATCACCGCAGTGGCCATCTACATGGGCATCTGGTTCCCCGATGTGCCGCGCTGGATCTGGGCGTTGATGGCCCTGGGCAGCATGGGCGCGGTCAACCTGATCGCGGTCAAGGCGTTCGGCGAGTTCGAGTTCTGGTTCGCCCTGATCAAGATCGTCACCATCATTGCCATGGTGCTGGGTGGCATCGGCATCATCGCCTTCGGCTTCGGTAATGACGGCGTTGCGGTGGGCCTGGGCAACCTGTGGAGCCACGGCGGTTTCATGCCCAACGGGGTGACCGGCGTGCTGATGTCGCTGCAGATGGTGATGTTCGCCTACCTGGGCGTGGAGATGATCGGCCTGACTGCCGGCGAAGCGCGCAACCCGCAAAAAACCATCCCCCAGGCCATCGGCTCGGTGTTCTGGCGCATCCTGCTGTTCTACGTGGGTGCGTTGTTCGTGATCATGTCGATCTACCCGTGGAACGAGATCGGCAGCCAGGGCAGCCCGTTCGTCATGACCTTCGAGCGCCTGGGTATCAAGACCGCTGCCGGCATCATCAACTTCGTGGTGATCACCGCCGCGCTGTCGTCGTGCAACGGCGGCATCTTCAGCACCGGGCGCATGCTCTACAGCCTGGCGCAGAACGGCCAGGCCCCGGCGCTGTTTGCCCGCACCTCGAACAGCGGCGTGCCGCGCAACGCCCTGCTGCTGTCGATCGGCGCGTTGCTGCTGGGCGTGCTGGCCAACTACCTGGTCCCCGAGAAAGTGTTCGTGTGGGTGACCTCGATCGCCACCTTCGGCGCAATCTGGACCTGGGTGATGATTTTGCTGGCGCAACTGAAGTTCCGCGCAGGCCTTTCCACTGCCGAGCGCAAGGCGCTGAAGTACCGCATGTGGCTGTGGCCGCTGAGCTCGTACCTGGCGCTGGCGTTTCTGGTGCTGGTGGTGGGGCTGATGGCGTACTTCCCGGACACCCGCGTGGCGCTGTATATCGGCCCGGCGTTCCTGGTGCTGCTGACCGTGCTGTATTACGCGTTCCGGCTGGCGCCCAAGGAGTTGCCCACGGAGTTGCAAGGCGCGGTGAGTCGCGCCTGCTGATGAACAAAGCCCCGGCCAGTGCCGGGGCTTTGTTTTCAGGGCTGCGCAGTGGGCTTGTGCAAGCGCAACAGGCCGTCGGCGAGTACCACCAGGCTTACCCCCAGCAGTGCCAGGTCTTTCACCAGGAAGGCACCCAGGCCATTGAGCCAGGGGAAACCGCCTGAGGCCTCCTCCCAGACGGGCACGGCGAACAGGATCGACAGGGTGGTGATGAAGGTGACGGCGCACAGCGCACCGCCGGCAATGGCTGCCCTGGCCGACCACGGGGAGGCGATGAGCAAGGCGGCGGTCGTCAGCTCGACAACGCCCAGCAGGTAGGACGCTCCTGCCTCGCCAAACCCGGTATAGAGCCAGCTGAGCCATGGCGTATTGCCGATCAATGGCTGCAGGGCCTGGACCTCGATATCGGTGAACTTGAGCAGGCCGATCAGCAGCATGGGTAGGATGACGCCTGCCAGGGCGATGGCTCTGCCCAGGCGCAGGAGCTTGCGCTGAAGGGGCGTCATGTCGCTTTGGGCATTTGCAGTAAGCAGAATCGAGGGCATGTTGCGTTTCCTTGGAAGTGATGGCGGAGCATCGACGGTCCTCGAACTGGGTTAAGTGGCACTTAACCTGCGCGCAGGACCATTCCCAAGGTTTTGTAGGGTATTTCTCTTTCCTGCCTGGTGCGTCACGGGCGCACCAGTTTCGGGGGTGTCAGGCTGCCACTTCGCTGTGCGGCTCGAAGCTGTCGGCCCGGGCCAGCTGCCACATGCGCGAATAGAACTGCCCGTTCACCTCGCCGGTCAGCAACTCGCCGGGCTTGAGGAACACGTGCATCTGCGAGAACAGCTTGATCTCGGTGGCCGAAATGCGCCGCACCAGGTGCTTGGCCTCCAGCTGCGCCGGGTGCTCCAGCCCTGCGGCGGCGAGCATTTCGGCCAGTGCCTTGAGGGTGTTGTGGTGGAAGTTGAGCACCCGCTGGGCCTTGTCCGGCACCACCAGCGCGCGTTGGCGCAGGGCATCCTGGGTGGCAACGCCGGTGGGGCACTTGTTGGTGTGGCAGCTCTGCGACTGGATGCAGCCGATGGCGAACATGAAGCCGCGCGCCGAGTTGGCCCAGTCGGCGCCGATGGCCAGCACGCTGGCGATGTCGAAGGCGCTGACGATCTTGCCGCTGGCACCGAGCTTGATCTTGTCGCGCAGGTTCAGGCCCACCAGGGTGTTGTGTACGAACAGCAAGCCCTCGCGCAGCGGCACGCCGATATGGTCGGTGAACTCCACAGGCGCGGCCCCGGTGCCGCCCTCCTTGCCGTCGACCACGATGAAGTCCGGCAGGATGCCGGTTTCCAGCATGGCCTTGGCAATGCCCATGAACTCCCACGGGTGGCCCAGGCAGAACTTGAAGCCCACCGGCTTGCCGCCGGACAACTCACGCAACTGGGCGATGAACTGCATCAGTTCGAGCGGGGTGGAGAAGGCGCTGTGACGCGACGGCGAGATGCAGTCCTCGCCCATCAGGATGCCGCGGGTCTCGGCGATTTCCTGGGTCACCTTGTGCTTGGGCAGGATGCCGCCGTGGCCGGGTTTGGCGCCCTGGCTCATCTTGATCTCGATCATGCGCACCTGCGGGTTCTGCGCCTGGGCGGCGAAGCGCTCGGGGTCGAAGCGCCCGTCCGGGGTGCGGCAACCGAAGTAGCCACTGCCCAGTTCCCAGGTCAGG
This sequence comes from Pseudomonas sp. NPDC089406, assembly GCF_044900265.1. Lineage (NCBI taxonomy): Bacteria > Pseudomonadati > Pseudomonadota > Gammaproteobacteria > Pseudomonadales > Pseudomonadaceae > Pseudomonas > Pseudomonas sp. NPDC089406. Next base: position 157,341 of record NZ_JBJDNC010000005.1, read on the forward strand.
TCGCCGCCGTGTTCGCGGTGGTAGGGGCTGATGCTGCCTTCGCCGGTGTCGTGGGCGAAGTTGCCCAGCTTGGCACCCTGGTTGAGGGCGCGAATGGCGTTGGCGCTGAGCGAGCCGAAGCTCATGGCCGAAATGTTGAAGATCGACGCCGAATACGGCTGGGTGCACTGCGGCCCGCCAACCACGATGCGGAAGCTGGCCGGGTCGGCCAACGGCGCCGGGCGCATGGAGTGGCCGATGAACTCGAAGCCTGACTGGTACACGTCGATCAGGGTGCCGAAGGGTTTGTCCGAGGCTTCGTTCTTGGCCCGGGCGTACACCAGCGAACGCTGCGCGCGGGAGAAGGGCAGGGCATCGCTGTCGGACTCGAGCAGGTACTGGCGGATCTCCGGGCGGATGCCCTCCACCAGGTAGCGGATGTTGCCGAGGATCGGGTAGTTGCGGCGCACCGCGTGGCGTTGCTGCAGCAGGTCGAACAGGCCGATCAGGCTGAGCACGCCGGTAGTCAGGGTGAATGGCCACAGCCACTCGTGATGCAGGAACGGCAGGCTGGCCAGGGTGAACAGCACGCAGGCAGCAAAGAAGGCATAGCGACTGAGAAGTGACAGGCTCATACGGGGTCCTTGCGAATGGCTCGGTCAGGCTCAGGGCCTGGAACAAACCCCGACCATAGCCCGGTTGGGCGGCGCTTCGCCAGCTTGGTGCGCAAGCGAAAAAATGAAAATTCACGTATCGAAAATCATTCGCGATTATTTATGTTATAAAGTAACGCAATTAATCCCGAGGAGACCTTCGACATGAAAGCCGGCATTCACCCCGCCTACCGTACCGTGCTTTTTCACGACACTGCCGCCGATGCGTATTTTCTGATCGGCTCGACCGTGGACACCGACCGCACCCAGGTGCATAGCGACGGCCAGACCTACCCCTACGTGGCGCTGGATGTATCCAGTGCCTCGCACCCGGTGTACACCGGGCAGCAGCGCAAGACCGCCGTGGAAGGGCGGGTGGCAGGCTTCAACAAGCGCTTTGCCGGGTTTACCGGCAAGTAGCGGGGATCGTTATCTGCCTTAAGGGGCATTCCTTTCAAGGGGGGCGCGTCAGGGCTGGCAGGTGTTCGCCGGAAGTTTGCGTCAGGGCTGCTAGGTGTTCGCCACAACCCTTGCAGCGCCTATGAGATCGAGCGCCGCCCGCGCGGCGCTTCGCGGGTAAACCCGCTCCCACAGTTTGTTTCGGGCCAGTCTGTCCTGTGCCATCACCTGGTCCGCCTTGTTGGTTCGACGCGGTTTCAGCGTGGGCGTTGCCGCCGCTCCACATGACTCAAGGCATGCACCAAGGCAGGCGCCGGTACTTGCACAGGAATAATTGGCCCGAAACAAACTGTGGGAGCGGGTTTACCCGCGAAGCGCCGCGCGGGCGGCGCTCGATCTGATAGGCGCTGCAAGGGTTGTGGCGAGCACCTGGCAGCCCTGACGCGAATATCTTGAAAGGGATGGTCTTAAGGGCGAAAAGCTGACTAAATCTCGCCATCCTCAATGAATGCGCTTACATCTCCAAAAAAACCACCCTGAATTCTCCACCGATCCCCCCGCAACAGAGCCCTGTCAGGTATCCTGCCTTCCTTCAGAAAACCGCGACCCCTCCCATGTCCAAAACCATCCACATCGCCGCCGCCCTGCTGATCGACGCCCAAGGCCGCACCCTGCTGGTACGCAAGCGCGGCACCCAGGCCTTCATGCAGCCCGGCGGCAAGATCGACGCCGGCGAAACCCCGGCCCAGGCCCTGGTGCGCGAGCTGCACGAAGAACTCGGCCTGCACTTGGACCCTGCACAGGCCACTCATCTGGGCCGTTTCAGCGCCCCGGCCGCCAATGAGCCGGGCTTTGAGGTGCAGGCCGAGCTGTTTCGGGTCGACTGCGACCAGGCCGTGGCCCCGGCCGCAGAAATCGAAGAAGTGCTATGGCTGGCGGCAGACGAAACCCCGGGCCTGGACCTGGCGCCTCTGACCCGCGACCTGATCCTGCCGCTGTGGCGCGAAAGCCTCAACGCACCGCGCTGACCCCGTCCAAGGTGGCGAACGAAGTGTCCTTGGCGGTCAGCAAAAAATCGCGCATGTACGGCGCATCGAGCATGTCGGTGCGCACTGCCGCATAAAGCGTGGCGAACAGCCCCTTCTCGCCCAGGCGCTTGCCCTTCACATAGCCGCGCGAGCTGTACTCGTGCAGCGCCCAGTGCGGCATGCCGCACACGCCACGCCCGCTGGCCACCAGCTGCATCATCATCACCGTCAGCTCCGAAGTGCGCACCGCGGCCGGCTCGATGTCGGCCGGCTCCAAAAAGCGGGTGAAGATATCCAGGCGGTCGCGCTCCACCGGGTAGGTGATCAGGGTCTGGTCGAGCAGGTCCTGGGGCACCATGTACGGCTTGCTGGCCAGCGGGTGCTGGTTGGCCACCGCCAGCATGGCCTCGTAGGTGAACAGCGGCACATAGGTGATGCCGGCCAGGTCCAGCGGGTCGGAGGTCACCACCAGGTCGAGGTCGCCGCGGGCCAGCGCTGGTAGCGGGGCGAAGGCAAAGCCCGAAGCCAGGTCCAGCTCCACTTCCGGCCAGGCGTCGCGGAACTGGTCGATGGTCGGCATCAGCCACTGGAAGCAGCTGTGGCATTCGATGGCCATGTGCAGGCGCCCGGCAGTGCCACCGGCCAGGCGCGCGATGTCGCGCTCGGCGCCGCGCAGCAGCGGCAGGGTGGCGTCGGCCAGTTGCAGCAGGCGCAGGCCGGCGCTGGTGAAGCGAATGGGTTTGCTCTTGCGCACGAACAGCGGCAGGCCCAGGCGTTCTTCCAGCTCCTTGAACTGGTGCGACAGCGCCGACTGGGTCAGGTGCAGGCGTTCGGCGGCCTCCACCAGGCTGTCGGCCTCGCGCAGGGCATGAAGGGTTTTCAGATGGCGGATTTCCAGCACAGTGGCTCCGTGAACAATATTTGACTAAAGGCAGGATTGTGTTGAGTTTCGCTCATGTTGCCCCGGCCTGTCGACTGTGTGCTGGCGATGACCGCTCGGCAAGGTTCATGAAACTGTCACGGTTTTGTGGCAGCGCGCCCGAATGTTTTTCATCAGACTCGCGCTCTACTGGGGATCTGCATTCTGGTGTTTCTTTTCATGCGGGCTTTACTACTTTTCTTCTTTTTTCTGGTCAGCGCGCCGGCGGCCTTCGCCGATGATCGCTGTAACCCTCACGTGCCGGTGCAACGTGCCGAGCTGGGTGAACTGAGCCTGGTCTACCAGAGCGTGGGCGCTGCGCGCGACCCTGCGTTGCTGTTGGTCATGGGGCTGGGCGGGCAGTTGATCCACTGGCCTGACGACGTGGTCGAGGCGCTGTGCCGCCAGGGCTTTCGGGTGATCCGCTACGACAACCGCGATGTCGGCCTGTCGCGCTGGAACCAGCTGCCGGCCAGCGCCAACCTCACCGTCGAGCTGGTGCGCTACAAGCTCGGCCTGCCGGTGTCGGCGCCTTACACCTTGACCGACATGGCCAATGACGGCGTGCGGCTTATGGATGCGTTGGAAATTCGCCAGTTCCACGTGCTTGGGGTGAGCATGGGCGGGATGATCGCACAGCACATCGCGGCCATGGCGCCAGAGCGGGTACGCAGCCTGACGCTGGTGATGTCCAGCTCAGGGGCTGCCGGGCTGCCGGCACCCAACCCTGCACTGGTGCAGTTGCTGGCGCAGCGTAGCGCGCCCAACCGCGAGGTGGCCCTGGAACAGCAGGCCGACCTGTTGGCGGCCTTGGGCAGCCCGCAAGTGAAGGACGATCGCGCGGTGCTGTTGCAGCAGGCAGCGCTGGCCTATGACCGGTCGTTCAACCCCGAGGGTGTGAAGCGCCAGATCATGGCGATACTGGCCGAGCCCAGCCGGGTAGAGCTGCTCAACCAGCTACGGGTGCCAACGCTTGTGGTGCATGGCACCGCCGACCCGCTGTTGCCGGTGATGCACGGGGTGCACCTGGCGGCGCATATCCAGGGCAGTCAGCTGCGCTTGATACCGGGGTTGGCACACCGCTTCCAGGAGCCGTTCAAGCAGCCGCTGCTGGGGGCGGTGCTGCCCTACCTGCAGGCGCACCGCCAGGATGTGACGCATATCGCCGGGCTGTGAGCCGGAGCACACCCCTGTAGGGGCCGGCTTGCATCGTTACCTGTAGGAGCCGGCTTGCCGGCGATAGGGCCATCAGCCCCGGTACAAGGCCTGGGTTCTGGTTGGCAGGCCCGGCCCCATCGCCGGCAAGCCGGCTCCTACAGGGGATAGGTCGGCCTGCTCAGTGCAAGCGCACCCACAAGGTCACCAGCACCGTCGCGGCCATCAGCCAGGCCACCGTTGCCAGGGCCAGCGAGGCCTCCAGGCGCATGCGGTCGACCAGCACATACAGCGTGGCCAGGTACACGAAGTACGGAATGATCGACCACATGCCAAACAGGATGGTGGTCTTCAGGTCCGCCAGCGAGCGGCCCTTGCCGACAATGTAGTGGGCGATCAGGGCGAAGGTCGGGAACAGCGGCACCAGCCCTGCGATGTAATAGTTGCGGGTCTTCGACAGGATCGCCAGAAGCACCACCACGCCGGCGCCGAGCGCCGCTTTGAATACCAGGTCCACGTTGTCTTTCCAGGTTGGGGTCGGGTCAGCCGAGGCCGTATTTCTTCACTTTGTCGAACAGGGTGGTCTTGGCCATGCCCAGCTCCTGGCTGGCCTGGCTGAGGTTGCCACCGGTGCGCTGCAGAGCGTCGCCGAGCAGGTTGCGCTCGAAGGCTTCCACCGCCTCGGCAAAGCCCAGGCCCTGGCTGGCTCCGCCGCTGGGGCCCTTCTTGAACGCCGGCAGGCCCAGGGCGTAGCGCTCGGCGACGTTGCGCAGTTCGCGCACGTTGCCGGGCCAGTCGTGGGCCAGCAGGCGCGACAGGGTCTGGCTGTCGAGCTCGGGTGTTTCGCGGTCGAAGCGCAGCGCCGACTGCTGCAAAAAATGCTCGAACAGCTGGCGCACGTCCTCGCGGCGCTCGCGCAGCGGCGGCAGCTCCAGGGTGACCACGTTCAGCCGGTAGTACAGGTCGCTGCGAAATTGCCCGCTCTGGCCCAGTGCATCGAGGTCGGACTTGGTGGCGGCGATCACCCGGCAGTCCACCGGGATGCTCTGGTTCGACCCCAGGCGTTCCAGGGTGCGCTCCTGCAGCACGCGCAGCAGCTTGATCTGCAGGTTGACCGGCATGCTCTCCACCTCATCGAGGAACAGCGTGCCGCCGTTGGCGTGCTCGATCTTGCCGATGCGGCGCTTGCCGGCACCGGTGAAGGCGTTGGCCTCGTGGCCGAAAATCTCGCTCTCGAACAGGTTCTCTGGCAGGCCGCCGCAGTTCAGCGCCACGAACGGCTGGCCCTGGCGCCGGCTGAAGTCGTGCAGGCAGCGGGCGACCAGCTCCTTGCCGGTGCCGGTTTCGCCTTCGATCAGCACGTTGGCCGAGGTGTCGGCGACGTTGGCGATCAGCTCGCGCAACTGCTCCATGGCCGGTGAGCGGCCGATGATGCGGCTTTCCAGGTTGCTTTGCCCGGCCAGCTGGCGGCGCAGGGCCACCACCTCGCGGGACAGCCCGCGCTGTTCCAGCGCGCGGCGTACCACATCCACCAGGCGCTCCGGTGAAAAGGGTTTTTCCATGAAATCGTAGGCGCCATTGCGCATGGCCCCCACTGCCATGTCGATGTCGCCGTGGCCGGTGATCAACACCACCGGCAGGCTGCGGTCGCGGGCCTTGAGCCGGTTGAGCAGCTCCAGGCCATCGATGCCGGGCAGGCGGATATCGCTGACGACGATGCCGGCAAAGTCATCGCCGATGCGCTCGAGGGCCTGCTCGGCGGTGCCGACGCCCTCGCAGGCGATGTATTCCAGGGCCAGCGCCTGCTGGCAGCCGAGCAGCACATGCGGGTCGTCTTCGACGATCAGGACGGTAAGGGGCGCTTGGGTCATGGTTGCTCTGCCGTTTCGCTGGGGGGAGTGGCCAGGGGCAGGGCGAGGACGAACGCGGTACCGCCACCGGCGGGGTGTTCGACGCTCAGGGTGCCCCTGGCGGCGGTGGCCAGGCTGGCCGACAAGGTCAGGCCCAGGCCCAGGCCGTGCTCGCCCGGTTTGGTGGTGAAGAAGGGTTCGAACAGGTGCTTGCGCGCCTCGGGGTCGATGCCGTGGCCATTGTCGCGCACCCGCAGGCGGTACTTGTCGCCCAGCACTTCGCCTTCGAGCCACAGCTGCGGCTGCGGCTGGCTGGCCATGGCGTCGAGGGCGTTGCCGATCAGGTTGACCAGGATCTGCTCCAGGCGGGTCTGGTCGATGGCCAGTTGCTGGTCGTCGAACTGTCGGTGCAGGTGGCAGGCGCCGATGCGTTCGTTGAGTACCTGCAAGGTGGCATCGACGGCCTTGTCCAGCGAGGCCTGGCCGCTGTCGTCGCCGCGCCGGGCGAACGAACGCAGGCTGGCGGTGATGCGGCCCATGCGGTCGATCAGCTCGTTCATGGTGCGCAGGTTGGTGCTGGCGGTGTCCAGCGCGCCGCGCTCGAGAAAACGCACGGTATTGCCCGAGAGCGTACGCAGCGCCGCCAGTGGCTGGTTGAGCTCGTGGGCGATGCTGGTGGACATCTGCCCGATGGCGGCCAGCTTGCCGGCCTGCACCAGCTCGTCCTGGGCGTGGCGCAGGGTCTGTTCGGCGTGGCGGCGTTCGCGAATCTGCCCCTTGAGGCGTTCGTTGCTGGCGCGCAGGTCGGTGGTGCGCTCGGTGATGCGCCGTTCCAGCTGGCTGTTGGCTTCTTCCAGCGCCTCGCGGGCGGCCAGGCGTGTGGCGATCACCTTGCGCCGCTCGTTCCAGGCAATACCGAGGATCGCCAGCAGGGCGAAGGCCACGCCTACGAGGATGCCCTGCACCATGGACTCGCGGCGCAGGTCCTGCAGCGGGGTCAGCAGGGTGAAGTGCCAGGGGGTGTCGACCAGGCGCCGGGTCTGGGCCAGGTAGGCCACCTCGCGCTGCTTGCCTTTGTCGGTCTCGCTGTTGGCCGGGAAGGTCAGCTTCTCGACGCCATCGGCCAGGGTCTCGCGGGCCAGGGGCTGCAGCTCGTTGAGCGGCCACCAGTAGTACTGCAGGCTGCGCGCCAGGCGCTCCTTGATCTGCGGGGTCAGCGGGCGCACCGATTTGAGCCGCCGCGCCGGGTCGCTGGAAAGGATGATGATGCCGTTCTCGTCGCTGACGAAGGCTTCCAGGCGGGCGCGCTGCCAGCGCTCTTCCAGCGTATCCAGGCGCACCTTGATCACCGCCACGCCGATGATCTTGCCGTGTTCTTCAAGCCCGTGGGCCAGGTAGTAGCCAGCTTCACCGGTGGTGCTGCCGATGCCGTAGAAGCGCCCGGGCTCGCCGCGCACGGCGTCCTGGAAGTACGCACGAAAGGCCAGGTCTTCACCGAGGAACGAGTCGGCGTCGCGCCAGTTGCTGGTGGCCTGTACCCGGCCATTGGTGTCGAGCACGAAGATCGCCCGGCTGCGGCTGCGCCGGTTCAAGCCTTCGAGGTATTCGTTGACGGCCTGGCGGTTGCCGCCGTCGGGGTCGGTGAGCAAGCGTGACACGCTGTCTTCCAGCTCCAGCAGGCTGGGCAGGTAGGTGTACTTGCTGATTTCGCTCTCGACCGTGCGCGCGTGCAGCTCGAGGGCGCGCTCGCCGTTCTCGCTCAGGGTGCGGATGCCGTTGTTCTCGCTGATCATGAAGCCGGCAAAACCCAACCCGACCATCAGCAGGATGACCAGGGGCGGCAGCAGCAATTGGCGGATCAGGCGGGATTTCACGGCGGGCTGGGCAGGGCGAAGGAGCGAAGGGTCGCATTTCATCACAGTGGCCTTGTCACGACCAGCATCCGCTGCCCGGGCGGGCAGCGGAGCCGGGCCCTGTTTAGTGTTGCAGGATCTTGCTGAGGAAGTGCTGGGTGCGTTCGTGGCGGCCCTCGGGGTTGCCGAAGAAGTCTTCCTTCTGGCAGTCCTCGATGATGTTGCCCTTGTCCATGAAGATCACCCGGTTGGCGACCTTGCGGGCAAAGCCCATCTCGTGGGTCACGCACATCATGGTCATGCCTTCGTGGGCCAGTTCGACCATCACGTCCAGTACTTCGTTGACCATTTCAGGGTCCAGCGCCGAGGTCGGTTCGTCGAACAGCATGACGATCGGGTCCATGGACAGCGCGCGGGCGATCGCCACGCGCTGCTGCTGGCCGCCGGACAGCTGGCCGGGGTGCTTCTTGGCGTGGGCGCCAAGGCCGACGCGGTCGAGCAGGGCGAGGCCCTTCTTGGTGGCTTCGGCTTCGCTGCGACCGAGCACCTTGCGCTGGGCGATGGTGAGGTTTTCGGTGATGGTCAGGTGCGGGAACAGCTCGAAGTGCTGGAACACCATTCCCACCCGCGAACGCAGCTTGGGCAGGTTGGTCTTGGGGTCGGCGATGGAGGTGCCGTCGACCACGATGTCGCCTTTCTGGAACGGCTCCAGCGCGTTGACGCACTTGATCAGGGTGGATTTGCCCGAACCGGACGGCCCGCACACCACCACCACTTCACCTTTCTTCACCTCGGTGCTGCAGTCGGTCAGCACCTGGAAGTCCCCGTACCACTTGTTGACGTTCTTGATGGAAATCATACGGTGATCCTTTTTTGCAGGCGCTTGACCAGCCACGAAGCGGAGAAGCTGATGATGAAGTAGACGACACCGGCGAAGATCAGGAACTCATGGGAGCGCCCGATGATGTCGCCGTTGGCACGCGAAGAGTTGAGGAAGTCGACCAGGCCCACGGTGTACACCAGCGAGGTGTCCTGGAACAGGATGATGCTCTGCTGCAGCAGCAGCGGGGTCATCTTGCGAAACGCCTGGGGCAGGATGATCAGGCGCATGACCTGGCCATAGGTCATGCCCAGGGCCTGGGCGGCGCCCATCTGGCCCTTGGAGATCGACTGCACGCCGGCACGCACGATTTCGCAGAAGTACGCCGCCTCGAACATCATGAACGCCACCACGCACGAGGTGAACGCACCGACCGGGGTGTCTTCGCCGGTGATCCAGCGCAGCACGAACGGCACCGCCAGGTAGAACCAGGTGATCACCAGCAGCAGCGGGATGGAGCGGAAGTAGTTGACGTAGGCGCCGGCAATATTGGCCAGTAGCTTGCTCGACGACAGGCGCATCAGGGCCAGCACGGTGCCCAGGGCGATACCGCCGACCACGCCCATCACCATCAGTTGCAGGGTCAGGACCATGCCGTCCCACAGCGCTGGCAGGGCCGGGATGATTTCGCTGAAGTCCATTTCCATTTACTTGCCCCCCACGGAAATCAGGCCAGGCACGGCGACTTTCTTCTCGATCATGCGCATCAGCAGCATCAGGCCCATGTTCAGGGTGAAGTAGATCAGCGTGGCCAGGGTGAACGCCTCGAACAGGTTGGCGGAGAACTCGGCCGTCTGTTTGGTTTGTGCCAACAGCTCCATCAGGCCGATCAGCGAGGCCACCGAGGAGTTCTTGAACACGTTGAGAAATTCGGAGGTAAGCGGCGGAATGATGATCCGGTAGGCTTGTGGCAGCAGCACGTTGCTGTAGATCTGCGACAGGCTGAAGCCCATGGCGCGGGCAGCGGCTTCCTGGCCGCGGGGCAGCGCCTGGATACCGGTACGCACCTGTTCGCACACCCGGGCAGCGGTGAACAGGCCCAGGCAGATGACCACGCTGATCAGCGCCGAGGTGGTCGGGTTGAGGTCCTGCTTGAACCACTCCTGCAGGCCTTCGGGCAGCAGGTCGGGGACCAGGAAGTACCAGATGAACAGCTGCACCAGCAGCGGTACGTTGCGGAACAGCTCGACGTAGGCGGTGGCGATCCCTGACACCAGACGGTTGGGCACGGTGCGCATGACGCCGAGGATAGACCCCAGCAGCAGCGCGATGATCCAGGCGGAGATGGCGATGGCGATGGTCCAGCCCAGACCGGTGATGTACCAGTCCAGATAGGTCTCGCTGCCCACGCCGGTGGACTTGAAGAACACGCCCCAGTCCCAGTTGTAATTCATCGGGATTTCCCCTCAGACGGTTGTTTCACGGGCACCTTCGAGCTTCCAAGGGCGCTGGGCGCCCTCGGAAGAAGGGTAGACACTTAATCAGTGGCCTGTCGGAACGATTCGCGCAGTTGAGCGCCAGGCCACTATCTGCAGCTGAGGATCAGGACTGCTTGTCGTCGGCGGCCTTGTCGGTCGGCTCGGCGATCAGTTTCTTCAGCTCGTCGCTCATCTTGAACTGCAGGTTCAGGCCTTTCGGTGGGATCGGCTGCTGGAACCACTTGTCGTAGCTCTTGTTGACTTCACCGGACTTGTAATAAGCAACGATGGCGTCATCGACGGCTTTCTTGAACGCCGCGTCTTCCTTGCGCACCATGCAGCCGTAGATTTCGTACGACTGCGGGGTGCCGGTGATGACCCAGTCAGACGGCTTGCGCGCCTTGGCCATTTCACCGGCCAGCAGGGCGTCGTCCATCATGAAGGCCACGGCGCGGCCGCTTTCGAGCATGTTGAAGGCTTCGCCGTGGTCTTTTGCCGAGATCACGTTCATCTTCATCTGCTTGTCGGCGTTCATCGCCTTGAGCAGGCGCTCGGAGGTGGTGCCTGCGGTGGTTACCACGTTCTTGCCGGCCAGGTCCGGGAAGTCTTTATAGGATGGCTGGCCATCCTTGACCTTGGTCAGCAGGCGGGTACCGACTTCGAAGATGCCCACGGTGAAACCGACCTGCTGCTGGCGCTCGACGTTGTTGGTGGTGGAGCCGCACTCCAGGTCGACGGTGCCGTTTTGTACCAGCGGGATGCGGGTTTGCGAGGTGACCAGGTTGTACTTGACCTTGATGTCGGTGCCCAGTTGCTTCTTGAGCGCTTCGACGACGGCCAGCTGGATGTCGTGGGAGTAGCCCACCGGCGTAGTGCTGCCTGCCAGGTAGGAGAACGGGATGGAGGAGTCGCGGTGGCCCAGGGTAATGGTGCCCGAGTCCTTGATCTTCTTGAGCGTGCCGGTCAGTTCTTCAGCCATGACTGGCGACGAGATGACAGCAGCCGCGATGGCGGCGCCCAGCAATTGACGAACGATGCGCATCAAATTTTCCTCGACGTGTTTGTTTTTTTTATGGAGCCGTTGGCGGACTCTTTCGTTCAACGAATACAGCATCAAGCGTGGTGCATTCGGCTCCCAAGTGTAGAGCATGAGTCGTGCCAAGCTCTGAGAGTGATCATAACGGCGCGAAAATACTAGGGATTAATGTTTTTTGACGATTCTGCGAGCGGCTTTGCCGTGCGGGTTTCCGAATGAGTGGCTGTAATGCGTTCGGAAAACCGAATGAGTGGCCGGCAAGATCTATTTAACGCGGGCCGGGCAACGGGCGGTGTTCTGCTGGGGGTTTTCAGCAGGAGCATCCGGCATGACCGACATTGCCATCCCGTTCGATTCAATCGATGCATTGATTGCCAGCCGTTTGCCGAATTGGCTGGGCCAGGCCGATGTGTCGCACCTGGGCGCCTTCCAGCGTGCCTTGCAGCAACAGCAGGCGAGCGCGCTCAAACTTGCGCCGTTGTTCGATAGCCTCCCTTCACTGGAGGCTTTCGCCGCGCCCTTGCTGGAAAAGGCGCTTGAGGACGCGGGCGCCGGCAAGCTCGATGTGCGCCGTTGCAAGGTGCAGGTGAGCCGGGATGTCGAATTGCCCAGTGCATCGCCTCATCTTAAGTCGCCCTGGCGTGTGTACAGTTCGACCCAGAGCTTGCTGGCTGCTGCGCTGCACAATTTCCATGAAAGCGAGACCCGGAGCTCGATTTTCCGCCGCAGTTATTTGAGCGACGAAAACGGCAGGCCGTTGAGGCTCGGCTACGAAGCCTTCACCGCCGTTTGCCGCAAGCTGGACCTGGGCGCCAGCTACCAGTTTTTGCTCAAGTTGCAGTTCATGCCGGCGACGACAGCCGACGGGGGCGCCCATGAAATCGAGCTGCAGATCGAAGAGAACCTGCGGGCGCAGATGGAAGTTGCGGTGCGCATGGCCAGGCTCAGGCAGCAACTCGATGAGCAAAGCTACCTTGAGCTTCTGTCTATCTTCGCGTCCCCTCCCACAGTGCCCTCGGTAGCCCAGCAAGTCGTTGCCCGGCAACTTTACCTGCTGGGCAGGAAGGTACGCGGCGTGGTCACCCTGGAGGTGCGTGATGCGCCGGGCCAGCCGGTCAATGCGGTGATTGCCTGGCTGCCTGGGGATACCCAGTTGCCGCTGAGCCGGCACGCTTCATGGGAGGCACTGTACCTGGCATTGGCACTGCGCTTGCGCGAGCCTGCGTTTCGCGGGTTTTTCGGGCGTTTTATCAGCGAGCGTGACCGTGGCAAGTTCTTCGGCCGGCTCAAGGCCCTGCAACGGGGTGCCGGGCCCGATGCTGCGGTCGAGCTGGACGGGCGCAACCTGGCGCTCGACGACAAACTGTTTGTGCACCTGCGCAAGCTGCAACTGGAAAAGCTGCTGGACGACGCCCGCGTACTGGCGGTACCGACCGGGGATGAAGACGAGGTCGACCGCCATGAGCGGCTTGAGGGCATGCTTGCGGCAGGGTTCGACCTGCTGGCCCTGGCCAGTATGTTCGTGCCTGTGTTGGGGCAGGTGATGCTGGTGGTGACGGCGGTGCAGATTGCCGGGCAGGTCTATGAGGGGTACGAAGACTGGGCGATCGGCGATCGCGAAGGGGCGCTGGACCGTGTCTTTGGTGTGGCCCAGAGCCTGGCGGTCGGGGTGCTGGTCGGCAAGGCAGGGGCGACGGCCTTGCGCCTGACCCGCCGGCTGCCGTTCGTCGACGACATGCAGCCGGTGCGCACCGACGCAGGTTCGGTAAAGCTGGCCAGCGAGGCGCTGGACGCTTACCGGCAGGACGACCAGGCGCTTGCTGTGGGCCATCAGGTGCGTGAGGGGGATGGCTGGCGCTTGCGCATGCATGACGGCGCCTACCAGGTGCACCAGCAAGCGGCCAGCGGGCAATGGCGCATCGGGCACCCGCTACGCAGCGCCGCCTATGCCCCGAAACTCGAACACAATGGCAGCGGCGGCTGGCGTCATGAGCTGGAGCAGCCGCAGCAGTGGCAAGGCGCTGGCCTGTTGCTGCGGCGCCTGGGCCGCCAGTTGGCGGCGGTCCCGGACGATGCCGCGCGGGCGCTGGTCGAGGCCACCGGTTTTGCTGAGGCGCACCTGCGCCAATTGCACCTGGAGAATGCGCCGCCGCCAGCACGCTTGCTCGATGCTTTCGAGCGCCGTGAGTTGCACCAGCAGTATCCGGCCCTGCGTGGTGCGGCTTTCGATGGCTACCTGGCTGAGCGCGAGAGGGTGCCAGGCACAGCCGCCAGCGTGTTGCGCCGGGACTTCCCTGGGCTGACGGCGCGCTGCGCCGAAGAAATCGTCGACCAGGCCAGTAGCGAGCAGGTAGAGCGGATGCTGGAACATGGGCGCATTCCGCTGGCCTTGGCCGAGCGGGCACGCTGGCAGTTACGCGACAGCCGCCTGGATCGCGCCTGCGCCGGCCTGCGCCTGCCCCAGGCGGTCAACCCCGATTGCGAGCGGCTGGCCTTGGGGTTGGTTGATCGCCTGGCCCCCTGGCCGGCTGATGTGCGTATCGAGTTGCGCGAGGCAAAGGCCGATGGCGCTCTGCTGGCCTCCCAGGGGGCCGCAGAGGCGGGCAAGGTGTATCGGGTGGTCAAGATGAAAACGGGATATGCGCTGCAGAAAGGGCCGGGTGCCGGGCAGGCCACCACCCGCGACAGTCTGCTGCGGGCGTTATGGCTGAGCCTGGACGACGGGCAGAAGGCCCATTTGGGGGCGGCAGTGGAGGATGACCAGGCGCTTGCCGAGCGTTTGGCTGCCAGTGCTGGTGCTGATCGTGAGCAGGCTGCCGGGTTGATCGGCATGGCGCCCGTCGGGCGCGGGTTGCGAGCGCCCCGGCGGCTGGGTGACGGGCGCATCGGTTACTCGCTCAGTGGCCGGGGCGAGAGCAGCCGGCAAGCGATACGGCGGGGCATTCACCAGATCTTCCCGACCCTGACCCACCTGCAGATGGAGGCGTATGTGCTGGACCTGCTCAGCCGGCGGGTGGACCTGTGGGAGCATTACAGCCTGTTGCAACGCCAGCTTGCCGAGCTGCGTGGGCAGCTGCGGGCCTGGCGTGACGCGGCGCCCAACCCCCTGGACCTGCTCAGGCGGCAGCGGGTAGCAGATGCGATCCGCCGCAGTTGGCGGCGCAAGCTGGTCGACCTGGGCGGTGACCCGGTGCTGGTGATCGAGGGGGAGCGGGTGGGGCGCTTGCCGGTGCTGCCGGCGGGCGTGGATTTTTCCCATGTGCGGCGCCTGACGTTGAGGAACATGGGGTTGACGGAGGTCGATGCGGACTTTCTCGCGCGCTTCCCCAACCTGGTCGAGTTGGACCTGCGCGAAAATGCGCTGGAGGCGATTCCGCCCGGGGTCGAGCGCCTGACGCAGTTGCGCCAACTGCACCTGGCGCGCAACCAGATCACCCTGGACACGGCCGGCAATGCCCGCCTGGCCCCGCTGACCAGCCTGCATACCCTGGACCTGAGCCACAACCCGTTGGGCCAGGCGCCGGATTTGGCGGGTTTGCGCCATTTACGCCGGGTACTGCTGCGGGCGACCGGGCTGGATGCGCTGCCAACCCCGGCGCGCCGCCTGTCCTGGCGTGGCCTGGCCGACCTGCGCGACAACAGCATTCGCCAGTTGCGCATCGATTTGAACGCGCTGCGCCTGCGCCTGGGCCGCCTGAGCCTGCACGACAACCCGCTGGACGAAGCCGACGAAGCGCTGCTGGAGCAGGCCAGTGGCGTGAATGAGCCAAGGGGTGAGCATGGCGCGGCTGATTTCGCCTTGCGCGAGCTGTGGTTGGGGCAGGAGCGCGGCGAAGCCCGCCAGCAGCACCAGAGGATATGGGATGCGCTGCAGGCCGAGCCTGACTCGGCTGACCTGTTTCGTTTTTTGGCCGACTTCGCGCAGATCGATGATTTCGACGAATACCCGGAGTACTACCGCAATCGGGTCTGGCACATACTTGAAGCCTGCGATGCCCATGAGCCGCTGCGCTTGCGTCTGTTCAGCGAAGCCAGTGGCCCGCGCACCTGCGAAGACCGCCTGCTGCTGACCCTGAGCCAGCTCGAGCTGGCGGTACTGGCCGAACAGGCGGTGTTCGACGGGCCTGCGGCCCATGTGGAAAGGCGGCTTGTGCAACTGGGGCGCAGCTTGCTGCGCCTGGATGAGCTGGACCGCTTCGCTGCCCGGCATGTGCAAGCCTTGCATGAGCGCGACATCGCCCTGATCGATGAAATCGAGGTGCGGCTGTTCTTGCGCATAAGGCTGGCGGCGGCGTTACGCCTGCCTGCGCAGCCGTCAGCCATGCATTACGAAAGTTTCGCCAAGGTCACCACCAGTGACCTCAAGCGTGCCCAGGCGCAGGTGCTGGCCACGGAGACCCGCGAGCGGGTGATCGAGTCGTTGGCGCAACGGCCGTTCTGGGAGCGTTACGTGCGTGAACATTATCTGGAGCGCTTCGAGACCTTGGCCGAACCTTTCCATCAGCGCCTCGAAGTGATCGAGGCGGCGGTTGGGGAAACCGGTGAGCAACTGTACCTGGAGCAGAGCAATGCATTGATGGTCGAGCTTGAGCGTGCCGAGCGGGCGCTCATTCGTACCCTGGCGCAGGAGGCCTATGAGCGCTCGAACCCTTGAGTTCAAGCGCCTCTGTAGGAGCAGGCTTGCCTGCGATGTGGCCCAAGCACGCCTGCGCTGCCTTACGCCGCGCGAACGCGCCCGCGGCTCTGCTCGGCGTTTGCCAGGTAATCGGCCAGTGCCTGCTGCTCGGCGGCACTGGTGAACAGGCCGAGCTTGGTGCGGCGCCAGAGGATGTCATCGGCGCTGACCGCCCACTCCTGGCTGCACAGGTATTCCACTTCACGGGTGAACAGGCCGCCACCGATGGCCTGGCCCAGGTCTTGCGGCCCTTGTACGCCATCCAGCAACTGCCACACGCGGCTACCGTAGGTGACCGCCCAACGCTTGGCGATATCCACTGGCAGCCAGCCGTGGCTTGCCAGCACGGAGTCGACCAGGGCTTGCACGGTGGTCATGTTTTCGCCGCCTGGCAGCGGTGCGTCGGCGGTCCAGCTGCCGCGCATCTGGGTGAAGAACGGCTTGAGTTCGGCCATGGCCGATTCGGCCAGCTTGCGGTAGGTGGTGAGCTTGCCGCCGAACACCGACAGCAGCGGCGCCTCGCCTGCGCCGGCAGACAGCGCCAGGGTGTAGTCGCGGGTCACCGCCGAGGGGTTGTCCGACTCGTCGTTGCACAGTGGGCGTACGCCGGAGTAGGTATGCAGGATGTCGGCCCGGTCCAGCTGGTGGTTGAAGTGTTCGTTGACCACCTTGAGCAGGTAGTCGGTCTCCTGTTCGGTGATCGCCACCTGGGCCGGGTCGCCGCTGTACTCGCGGTCGGTGGTGCCGACCAGGGTGAAGCGGTCCAGGTAGGGGATGCAGAACACGATGCGCTGGTCTTCGTTCTGCAGGATGTAGGCGTGCTCGCCCTCGTACAGGCGCGGCACGATCAGGTGGCTGCCCTGGATCAGGCGGATGCCATACGGCGCGTCGAGCTTGAGGTCGTCCTTGATGAAGCTGGCGACCCAGGGGCCGGCGGCGTTGACCAGGGCGCGGGCGCGAATGGTCTGCAGGCTGCCGTCGGCGTGCTGCAGTTCGACTTGCCACAGGCCATCGACACGCTCGGCACGCAGGCAGCGGGTACGGGTATGGATGTGCGCGCCCTTTTCACGGGCGGCCATGGCGTTGGTCACCACCAAGCGGGCGTCGTCCACGGCGCAGTCAGCGTATTCGAAGCCGCAGGTAATCGCCGGCTTGAGCGGGTAGCCCGGGCCGAAGCGCAGGCTGCGCGAGGCGCCCAGGCGCTTGCGTTTACCCAGGTGGTCATACAGGAACAGGCCGGCGCGGATCATCCAGGCGGGGCGCAGGTGCGGGCGGTGCGGCAGCACGAAGCGCATCGGCTTGACGATGTGCGGGGCCTTGGCCAGCAACACTTCGCGCTCGGCCAGGGCTTCGCGTACCAGGCGGAATTCGTAGTGTTCCAGATAGCGCAAGCCGCCGTGGATCAGCTTGCTGCTGGCCGACGAGGTGTGCCGGGCCAGGTCGTCCTTTTCGCACAGGAACACGCTCAGGCCACGCCCGGCGGCATCGGCGGCGATACCCACGCCATTGATGCCACCGCCGATCACGGCGAGGTCGTAACAGTCGAGCGGTTGTGGCGAAACGGGCTGGGACACGGCAAGGCCTCCTGGGGCTGCTCATAGCGAATATGAACATTGATGTTCGTTTTCGAAAATACTAGCGCAATGAACAGGCGGTCGCCAGTCAGTCTTCATAGAAAAAACTGATCAGATGACAATCAAATGAACATAAACGAACAGATAACTTGTAGGAGCCGGCTTGCCGGCGATAGCGTCCGTGCAGGTAGGCGCTATTGCAGGGCCGGCCCTATCGCCGGCAAGCCGGCTCCTACAGGGGGCTCAAACCACCTCGAGGCGGATCTTGTGCTGGTTGAGCTGCTGGGTGAGGGCGGGGGTGGGGGGCTGGTCGGTCACCAGGCAGTCGATCAGGCTGATCGGGCCCAGGCGTACCATGGCATTACGGCCGAACTTGCTGGAGTCGGCGGCGAGGATCACCTGGCGGGCATTGGCGATGATCGCCTGGGAAACCCGTACCTCTTGATAGTCGAAGTCCAGCAGGCTGCCGTCCTCGTCGATGCCGCTGATGCCGACCACGGCGAAGTCGACCTTGAACTGGCTGATGAAGTCGACGCTGGCCTGGCCGACCACGCCGCCGTCGCGGCGCACCGTGCCGCCGGCCACCAGCACCTCGAAATCATCCTTGGCGCCAAGGATGGCCGCCACGTGCAGGTTGTTGGTGATGATCTTCAGGTGGTTGTGGTTGAGCAGCGCGCGGGCGATGGATTCGGTGGTGGTGCCGATGTTGATGAACAGCGAGGCGTGGTCGGGGATCTGCCGGGCCACGGCTTCGGCGATGCGCTGCTTTTCGTCGCGCATCTGGTCGGCGCGCATGGCGTAGGCGGTGTTCTCGATGCTCGAGTCATACGCCGCGCCACCGTGGTAGCGGCGCAGCAGGTTCACTTCGGCGAGTTGGTTGATATCGCGGCGGATGGTCTGGGGGGTGACGACGAACAGCTGCGCCATTTCCTCGATGCTGACGTAACCGCGTTCGCGTACCAGCTCGAGGATTTGTTGTTGGCGTGGGGGCAGATTCATGGGCGGTCCTTGGGGGCTGCCGGACAAATGCTGCAATGATGCCGTAGGACGTTGTGTAGGACCAGCGTGGTTTTTGCGCAAACGATCAGCTAGCCATCGCGGCAGGCTCGGCGTTTGAACCACTAGGGGCGGTAGGGGCTTGCCGATGCCAAACCAGCCACGGATTGATGTTGCCCACACCGGCCTCATCGCCGGCAAGCCGGCTCCTACATTCAGGCCTGCGCTGTACCTGTAGGAGCCGGCTTGCCGGCGATGAGGCCGGCTCAGGCAGCACAAGACAGTTGCTCCACGGGTGCCCTGCGCTGCGGTCGATATCAGGCGTCGTGATCTTCCCAGTCGCGGGTACGGTCCACGGCCTTGCGCCAGCCTTTGTAGAGTTTTTCTTTCGAGGCTTCATCCAGCTGCGGGCTGAACTCGCGTTCGATGATCGCCTTGTCGCGCAGCTCGTCCAGGCCGCTCCAGAAGCCGCAGGCAAGGCCGGCCAGGTAGGCGGCGCCCAGGGCGGTGGTTTCGCGCATTTTCGGGCGCTCGACGCAGGTGCCGAGGATGTCGGCCTGGAACTGCATGAGGAAGTTGTTGGCCACCGCGCCGCCGTCCACACGCAGCTCGCTCAGGCGTTGGCCGCAGTCCTGCTGCATGGCGTCGAGCACGTCGCGGGTCTGGTAGGCGATCGACTCGAGCGCTGCGCGGATGATGTGGTCGACCTTGACCCCGCGGGTCAGGCCGAACAGCGCGCCACGGGCATACGGGTCCCAGTAGGGGGCGCCCAGGCCGGTGAAGGCGGGCACCAGGTACACGCCGTTGCTGTCCTTGACCTTGCTGGCGAAGTACTCGGTGTCGTGGGCGTCGTTGACGATCTTCAGCTCGTCACGCAGCCACTGCACGGTGGAACCTCCGTTGAATACCGCGCCTTCCAGCGCGTAGGCCACCTCGCCACGCGGGCCGCAGGCGATGGTGGTGAGCAGGCCGTGGGACGATTTCACCGCCTGGCTGCCGGTGTTCATCAGCAGGAAGCAGCCGGTGCCGTAGGTGTTCTTGGCCTGGCCGGCCTCCACGCACATCTGGCCGAACAGCGCCGATTGCTGGTCGCCGGCGATACCGGCGATGGCGATGCCGCTTTTGGTGTGGCCGTAGACCTCGGACGATGGGCGTACTTCGGGCAGCATCTGCCGTGGGATGCCGAGGATTTCCAGCAGCTTGTCGTCCCACTGCAGGCTGTGGATGTTGAACATCAGGGTGCGCGAGGCGTTGGTGTAGTCGGTGACGTGCACCTTGCCACCGGAGAATTTCCAGATCAGCCAGCTGTCGACGGTGCCGAACAGCAGCTCGCCGCGCTCGGCGCGTTCGCGGGCGCCTTCGACATTGTCGAGAATCCACTTGAGCTTGGTGCCGGAGAAGTACGGGTCAGTGACCAGGCCCGTGGTTTCGCGGATGTAGTCTTCGTGGCCGTCACGCTTGAGCTGGGCGCAGATCTCGGTGCTGCGCCGGCATTGCCAGACGATGGCGTTGTACACCGGGCGGCCGGTTTGCTTGTCCCACACCACGGTGGTTTCACGCTGGTTGGTGATGCCGATGGCGGCCACCTGGGCGTGGCTGATGCCCGCCTGGGCCAGGGCCTCGACCATGGTTGCGCTTTGTGTGGCGAAGATTTCCATCGGGTCGTGCTCGACCCAGCCCGCTTGCGGGTAGTGCTGGGCGAACTCGCGCTGCGAGGTGCCGACCACGTTGGCGTCGCGGTCGAAGATGATGGCCCGCGAACTGGTGGTGCCCTGGTCCAGGGCGATGATGTAGTTCTTGTCCAGGGTGTCTGTCATGTCGATGGCCTTGCACGAAATGGGAGTAGGTCAGGGCGTGGCGGGCGTTCTCGCCCGGCGCTGGCGTCAGGAAACCTGGGTGTCGCCCTGCGGAGTATCGTCTGCTTGTGGGGCTGCGGCCTGCGCGCTTGGCAGGTTGCGGGCAATCAGCCCGCGGTACAGGGCCGCGCCCAGGCTGGCGCCGAGGATCGGGGCGAACACCGGCACCAGGAAATACGGGATGTCGCGCCCGCCAGTAAAGGCCACTTCGCCCCAGCCGGCCAGGAAGGTCATCAGCTTGGGCCCGAAATCACGCGCCGGGTTCATCGCAAAGCCGGTCAGCGGGCCCATGGCGCTGCCGATCACGGCAATCAGCAGGCCGATCAGCAGCGGCGCAGTGGCGCCCCGGGGCAGGCCGTTGTTGTCGTCGGTCAGGGCCATGATCACGGCCATCAGGATGGCGGTGATCACCACCTCGACCAGGAACGCCTGGCCGGTGGACAGCGCCGGGTGCGGGTAGGTGGAGAACACCGAGGCCAGCTCCAGGCTGGCCTGGCTGCCGCGCAGCATGCCGTGGGCCTGTTCGAAATCGAAGAACAGGTTGCTGTATAGCGTGTATACGAGCGCGGCGCCGCAGAACGCGCCGCACACTTGGGCGAGGATGTAGAAGGGCAGTTTGCGCTTTTCGAAGCCGGCGAACAGGGTGAGGGCGATGCTCACTGCCGGGTTCAGGTGCGCGCCGGAAACACCGGCGGTGAGGTAGATGGCCATGCTCACGCCCACCCCCCAGATGATGCTGATTTCCCAAAGGCCGAAGCTGGCGCCTGCGACCTTGAGCGCGGCGACGCAGCCGGTGCCGAAGAAGATGAGCAGTGCGGTGCCGATGAACTCGGCCATGCATTGGGCGGACAGCGTGGGCTGGCGTAGAGCAGTCGTCATGTATTGACCTCGGTTCTTGTTGTTGTGAGGCGCTGGGCGCTCGACAGCAATAGGCCCGGCGCCAATCCCCATTGACGTCGGACGGGTAGCATCAGGTGCACCTAATAAGTGCACCGCTTATTCAGAAACGAAAAAATATAGACAAGAAACGCTGATGTCAAAGGTCGAAAATGAACGTTCAGCCACATTCTGACTGCTGCGGCGCCCTGTGAATCCACAGCCGCTGCTCTAGCCCGGGGGCGCGCTGGATGGCGCCGGGCATTTGCCCTAAAGTAGCGCCGACCTGTGATCGACTGGAGCCGTTGATGACCCCCGCCCTGGACCTGCTGAAGAAGGCGCGTGCCGAACACCGCGTGCACAGCTACGAACATGACCCGAAAACCGCCTCTTACGGGCTGGAGGCGGCGGAAAAGCTCGGCCTTGACCCGCAGCGGGTGTTCAAGACATTGCTGGCCAGCAGCGAGAAGGGCGAGCTGCTGGTGGCGGTGGTGCCGGTGGTGGGCACCCTTGACCTCAAGGCGCTGGCCCAGGCTGCCGGGGTCAAGAAATGCGAAATGGCCGACCCCCAGGCGGCCCAGCGCTCTACCGGTTACCTGGTGGGCGGCATCAGCCCGCTGGGGCAGAAGAAGCGCTTGCGCACCTTCATCGACCAGTCTGCGCAACAGCATGAAACCATTCATGTGAGCGCTGGCCGGCGCGGGCTGGAGGTGGAACTGGCGGCAGCGGTGCTGGCCGAGCACACCCAGGGGCAGTTTGCCGGGATTGGCCGCGGCTGACCTTTGCCCAGGCCCACATGTGATGGGTTGGTGTGGGAGCGGCTTTAGCCGCGAACACCGGCAGAGCCGGTGCCATCCACCGCGTCGTCTGCTTCGCGGCTAAAGCCGCTCCCACAGGGACTGCATAAGCTTCAGGCCAGTGCCGTACCTGTAGGAGCCGGCTTGCCGGCGATGAGGCCGGTTCAGGCAGCACAAGACAGTTGCGCCCACAGGGATCGCATGAGCTGCAAAGCTCTGCAGCACCCTGATCTGTATGGTCACAAATATCCGCACTCTGTCACTGTTCGCCTGGCGCGCCTTGCCCCATGCTCGGCCCTCGATAACCAGGACAGAAGGACCGTGTCATGCAGTTGCACTTTCATCAGGTCGACGCCTTCAGTGACCGCCCGTTCGCCGGCAACCCCGCCATGGTCTACCTGCTCGAACAGTGGCTCGACGAAGCGCTGATGCAGCGCATCGCCGCCGAGCACAACCTGGCCGAGACCGCTTTTGTGGTGGCCAGGGGCGAAGCCTACGAGATCCGCTGGTTCACCCCCACCACCGAAGTGCCGCTGTGCGGCCATGCCACCCTGGCCAGTGCCTATGTACTGTTCGAGGTGTACGGCGAGCAGAAGCCGCGCCTGGACTTCCACAGCCAGTCCGGCCCCTTGAGTGTCAGCCGTGAGGGTGACCGCCTGCTACTGGACTTCCCGCGCATCGACCCGCAACCGGTGGACCAGCCGCTACCGGTGGCCGAGGCGCTGGGTTGCGAGGTGCTCGAGGTGCGCCACAGCAAGGGCAAGGAGCTGTTTGTGGTGTTGCCTTCGGAGCAGGCCGTGCGCGATTGCACGCCGGACATGGCTGCAGTGGCCAACCTGCCAGGGCTTGGGGTAATCGTCACCGCGCGTGGTGACCAGCATGATTTCGTCTCGCGCTACTTCGCTCCGGCCATCGGTATCCCTGAGGACCCGGTGACCGGCTCTACCCACTGCCTGCTCATTCCGTACTGGGCCGAACGTTTGGACAAGACCGAACTGCGCGCGGCCCAGCGCTCGGCGCGGGGCGGCGAGCTGTTTTGCAGGCTGGAAGGGGAGCGGGTGAAAATTGGCGGGCATGCCACGCGGGTGGCCAGCGGTACGCTGACGCTCTGAGCAAGTGCTGATGCGCAAGCCGGCTCCTACAGGGAGCGATACAGCGTTATCAGCCGTTGCTCAATGCGCCGAGCTGTAGCGGCGCACGCCGTTCTCCTGCGCGCTCAGTTGCGCGGCCACGCTGCCTGGCACCGGGAACAGCACCAGGTGGTCCGCCGCCACGGCAATCCCCACGTCCTGCCCGACCTGGTGGTCGATGTGGCTGGGGAAGATCGCCTCGAGCTGGCTGCCGGTGGGCAGTTGCAGGCGGTACAGGGTGGAGGCGCCGAGGAAGCTCTTGCCGACGATCTGTGCACGCAGTGCGCTGTCGGGCGCGTGGATGATGTCGTCCGGGCGCAGCAGCACATCTACCGAACTGCCCAGGGCCATGGTGTAGGCGCGGTTGCCGCGCAGCTCACCAAGCTCGGTGGTGACCGCCTCGTGGCTGCTCATCTGGCCGCGGATGAAATAACCCTGGCCGATGAAGCTGGCCACGAACGGTGTTTGCGGTTCGTGGTAGAGGTTGTAGGGGGTGTCCCACTGCTCCAGGCGGCCTTCCTTGAACACGCCGACCTGGTCGCTGACGGCGAAGGCTTCTTCCTGATCGTGGGTGACCAGGATGGCGCTGGTGCCGCGGCTTTTCAGAATGTCGCGTACCTCGTGGCTCAGGCGCCGGCGCAGCTCTACGTCGAGGTTGGAGAACGGCTCGTCGAGCAGCAGCAGTTGCGGCTCGGGGGCCAGGGCGCGGGCCAGGGCGACACGTTGCTGCTGGCCGCCGGACAGCTCGTGCGGGTAGCGCCCGCCGAGGCCGCCGAGCTTGACCAGCTCGAGCATCTCTTCGACCACCTCGGCCTGCTTGGGGTGCTTGCCGATGCCGAACGCGATGTTCTGCGCCACGGTGAGGTGCGGGAACAGCGCGTAGTCCTGGAACACCATGCCGATGCGGCGCTTCTCGGGCGCCAGGGTGAAGCCTGCGCGGGAGATGACCTCGCCGGCCAGCTGGATTTCACCGTCGTGCACCGGCTCGAAGCCGGCGATGGCGCGCAGCGTGGTGGTCTTGCCGCAACCGGACGAGCCCAGCAGGCAACCGATGTCGCCTGCGTTCAGGTGCAGGTTGAGGTTCTGGACGATGCGCTGGTCGCCATAGCCGCAGGCGAGGTTGCGCAGGTTGAGCAGTAGGGGTTGACTCATGCGTGGTGGTAAGCCGGTTCTACAAGGAATTCCAGAAGGGCCTTCTGTGCATGCAGGCGGTTTTCAGCTTCGTCCCAGGCGACCGAACGGGGGTCGTCGAGCAGGTCGTTGCTGATTTCCTCGCCGCGATGGGCGGGCAGGCAATGCATGAACAGGGCGTCGGGTGCCGCCAGGTCGAGCAGTTCGCGGGTGACCTGATAAGGCGCGAAATGCGCCAGGCGCCGTGCAGTTTCCTCTTCCTGGCCCATGGAAGTCCAGACATCCGTGGTCACCAGGTGCGCGCCGCGCACGGCTTCTTTCGGGTCGCGGATGATCTGCACGCGCTCGCCACCCAGTTGCAGGAAGCGGGCATCGGGCTCATAGCCTTCGGGGCAGGTGATGCGCAGCTGGAAGTCGAACTGGCAGGCGGCCTCGATGTACGAGTTGCACATGTTGAAGCCGTCGCCGATCCAGGTGACGGTCTTGCCCTGGATCGAGCCGCGGTGTTCGAAGAAGGTCTGCATGTCGGCCAGCAGCTGGCACGGGTGCGATTCGTCTGACAGGCCGTTGATCACCGGTACTTTCGAGTTGGCGGCGAATTCGGTGAGGGTGCTGTGGGCATGGGTGCGGATCATCACCGCATCGACCATGCTCGACAGCACGATGGCGCTGTCGGCGATGGGCTCGCCACGGCCCAGTTGCGTGTCGCGCGGCGACAGGAAGATGGCCTGGCCACCGAGCTGGATCATGCCGGCCTCGAACGACACACGGGTGCGGGTGGAGGATTTTTCGAAGATCATCCCCAGCACGCGGTTCTTCAGGGGCTCGAACAGCACGCCGCGCTTGCGCAGGTCCTTCAGCTCGATGCCTCGGCGGATCACACCGAGCAATTCGTCGGTGGTGAAATCCAGCAGGGAGAGAAAGTGCCTAGCGCTCATGATTGACTACCTTATCTGCAACGGTGTGCAGGTCGACCGTATGGGTTTTGTTGACAACGGGAGTGACCTGCGGCGTAAGCCGCACGGGGCGGACGGAATAGGGAAAGGCGCAATACTATAATTAAATGTCGCCTCAAACCAAGAGGGGAAACAGTGCGTCTGTGTCAGCGAGTGTCGTAACCCCTTGCAGACGTGCTGTTTTTTATTTGCTACAGCGGTTGTACACGGCCCGGCGCGCCTTTGGCAAACCCGCTGTCGCGAATCGCCTGCCTGATGTCGGCCGATTCACGCCGCGAAGTGCGCTGGCCGGGCCTGTTGCGCCGGCGCATAGTCGGCGTTCAACAACAACAAGGCAGAGGCGGCCATGACCACGACCCTGCATCACCGAGCCTGTCACCTGTGCGAGGCCATCTGCGGCCTGAACATCGAAGTCAGCGTCGAGCCCGACGGCCGGGCCCGTATCGCCTCGATCAAGGGCGATGCCCAAGACCCGTTCAGCCGCGGGCACATCTGCCCCAAGGCGGTGGCCCTGCAAGACATTCAGGAAGACCCGGACCGCCTGCGCCAGCCGCACCGGCGGGTTGATGGGCAGTGGCAGGCGATCGGTTGGGAGGAGGCCTTCGCCCTGGCTGCCGAGCGACTGTGGGCGGTGCAGCAGGCCCATGGGCGCAACGCGGTGGCGGTGTACCAGGGCAACCCGAGCGTGCACAACTACGGGCTGATGACCCACAGCAACTACTTCCTCGGTTTGCTGAAAACCCGTAACCGCTTTTCTGCGACTTCCGTGGACCAGTTGCCCCAGCACCTGACCAGCCACCTGATGTACGGGCATGGGTTGCTGTTGCCTATTCCCGACATCGACCACACCGACTTCATGCTGATTCTTGGCGGCAACCCGCTGGCGTCCAACGGCAGCATCATGACCGTGCCCGACGTGGAGAAGCGCCTGAAGGCGCTGAAAGTCCGCGGTGGGCGGTTGGTGGTCATCGACCCGCGGCGCAGCGAGACGGCGGCACTGGCCGACCAGCATCTGCTCATACGCCCCGGCGGCGATGCGGCGCTGCTGGCCGCGCTGTTGCATACTTTGTTTGCAGAACACCTAGCCAAGGGCTCGCACCTGCCAATCAATGGCCTGGAGCAGGTGCAGCAGGCCATTCAGCCGTTCGACGCCGACCGCATGAGCGCCCATTGCGGCATCCCGGCAGATGCCATCCGCCAGTTGGCGCGGGACTTCGCCAGCGCCGGCAAGGCGGTGTGCTATGGGCGCATGGGCGTGTCGACCCAAGCCTTCGGCTCGCTGTGCCACTGGCTGGTGCAACTGATCAACCTGATCACCGGCAACCTTGATCGCGTCGGCGGGGCACTGTGCACCGAGCCTGCGGTGGACCTGGTGGCAACCACCTCGGGCGGGCATTTCAACCAGTGGCAGAGCCGTGTGTCCGGGCTGCCGGAGTACGGCGGCGAGCTGCCGGTGTCGGCCCTGGCCGAGGAAGTCCTGGTACCCGGCGAGGGCCAGGTGCGGGCACTGGTGACGGTGGCCGGCAACCCGGTGCTGTCCACCCCCAACGGGCGGCGCCTGGACCAGGCGCTCGAGGGGCTCGACTTCATGCTCAGCATCGACCTGTACATCAACGAGACCACCCGCCACGCCGACCTGATTCTGCCGTCCACCTCGGCGCTGGAGAACGACCACTACGATTCCACCTTCAACCTGCTGGCGGTGCGCAATGTCACCCGTTTCAACCGGGCGATCCTGCGCAAGCCTGAAGGGGCGCTGCATGACTGGGAGATTTTCGTCGGGCTGGCCAAGGCCTTCGCCGCGCGCGCCCAGGTCGAGCTCAAACCGACCCTGCCACCGGCGCAGATGATCGACCATGCCCTGCGCAAGGGCCGTTATGGTGATGATGCGCCGCAGCGCTTGTCGCTTAAGGCCCTCGACCAGCACCCCCACGGCCTGGACCTGGGGCCGTTGCAGCCGAACCTGGCCGCCCGCCTGCGTACCCCAAGCCAGGCCGTGGAGGCGGCGCCAGCGGTGTTGCTGGCCGACCTGCAGCGCTTGGCCAGCCAGGCACCTTCAGAGCCTGGCCAACTGCTGCTGATCGGCCGCCGCCATGTGCGCAGCAACAACTCGTGGATGCACAACTTCCACCGCCTGGTAAAAGGCAAGCCGCGCCACCACCTGCTGATGCACCCCGACGATTTGCGCCAGCGCCAGTTGCAGGACGGCCAGACCGTGCGCATCCGTTCGCGCACCGGGGTGATCGAGGTGCCGGTGCAGGCCAGCGAGGAGATGATGCCCGGGGTGGTCAGCCTGCCCCATGGCTACGGCCATAGCCGCGCGGGTGCGCAGCTGCAGGTGGCTGCAGCGCAGCCCGGGGTGAGCGCCAACGACCTGACCGATGAGCACCTGCGCGACGGCGTGTCGGGCAATGCCGCGCTCAATGGCGTGCCGGTGCACGTGGAGGCCGCATGAAGATCGGCAAGGCCGAGCACGCTGCTCGGCTTTCCGATACAATGCGCCACCGTGGCGACGATCACGTCGCAAAGTTCAGCCGAGGTGCTTCATGGATATCATCGATACAATCAAAGAGCAGATCGCCAACAACACCATTCTGCTTTACATGAAAGGTTCGCCGAATGCCCCGCAGTGCGGCTTCTCGGCCAAGGCATCGCAAGCTGTGATGGGTTGTGGCGAAAAGTTCGCCTACGTCGACATCCTGCAGAACCCGGAAATCCGCGCCAACCTGCCCAAGTACGCCAACTGGCCGACTTTCCCGCAACTGTGGGTGGCCGGTGAACTGGTCGGCGGCAGCGACATCATGCTGGAAATGTTCGAAAAGGGTGAGCTGCAGACCCTGATCAAGGACGCGGCCGCCAAGGCCAAGGCTTCCGAAGCCTGATTGCGTTTCAGCCGGAATGCAAAAGCCCCGCGAATGCGGGGCTTTTTTGTTGGGGCCTAAGTCCGTGTTGGGCCTTAAACAGCATCGCCGGCAAGCCGGCTCCTACAGGGGATCGCATAACCCTGTAGGAGCCGGCTTGCCGGCGATGCTGTTCAGGCCAGGAACTTACTCTTCGCCCATCTGCGATTGCAGGTAGTTCTCGATCGTGATCTTGTCGATCAGGCCCAGCTGGGTTTCCAGCCAGTCGATGTGTTCTTCCTGGTCTTCGAGGATGTCTTCAAGCACATCGCGCGAGCCGAAGTCGCCAGCAGTTTCGCAGTGGGCGATGGCGGCCTTGAGGTCGCCGTGGGCCCGTTTTTCAAGCTTCAGGTCGCAGTCGAGCATCTCTTTGGTGTGCTCGCCGATCATCAGCTTGCCCAGGTCCTGGACGTTGGGGATGCCTTCGAGGAAGAGGATGCGCTTGATCAGCTTGTCAGCGTCCTTCATCGCCTGGATGGACTCTTTGTACTCAAGCTTGCCGATCTTGTTCAGGCCCCAATCTTCGTACATGCGTGCATGCAGGAAGTACTGGTTGATTGCGACCAGCTCGTTTCCGAGGATCTTGTTGAGATGCTGGATGACGCTTACGTCGCCTTTCATGATGGGGTCCTGCCCTGTAGAAGTTGAGCCAATGAAAACAAGTTTGAGCCCGACAACTACCTATGTCAAACCTAAGTTATTGAATAATAAGTGAAATTTAATCGGAATAAGAATGTTTGTGAACCGCGTTAGAACGCTAACTTATTGAATTACAGGCATAAAAAAACCGGGCACTGGGCCCGGTTCTTCGAAAATGGGTTGTTTACGCCGCGTTGAATTCAACGGGGTAGGGCAGCGCAGCCTGCTGACTGAGTTGCAGCTCGGTCAGGGTCTCGCGTACCACCTGCTTGGCGAGGCAGGCGCATTTGCCGCACTGGCTGGCGACGTTGGTGGCGGCTCGAACTTCCTTGTAGCTGCAGCATCCTTCGTAGATCGCATCGCGGATCTGTCCGTCGGTAACACCGACACAAAGACACACATACATAAAGGCTGACCATCGCGGGTTGATTCGATGGTTTGCAGAGTAATGGTAATGAGAATGCTTGTCAAAGCACTTTCTGGAAGGGCCGTGCTTGAGCGACCGGTGGCACAGATTCGGCCTGTCACGATAAGCCGTGTATGATGGTCGGCCTTTGCCGGTTCCGGGGGACGCGTTCCGCCCGGGCAAGGTTTTCCACCCCTCATCAGGAGAAATCGCATGAGCGTACTCGTTGGTAAAAAAGCCCCTGACTTCACCGTCCCGGCTGTTCTGGGCAACGGCGAAATCGTCGACAGCTTCAACCTGGCCTCGGCCATCAAGGGCAAGTACGGCCTGGTGTTCTTCTACCCGCTGGACTTCACCTTCGTCTGCCCGTCCGAGCTGATCGCCCTGGACCACCGCATCCCTGACTTCCAGGCGCGCAACGTCGAAGTGATCGGCGTGTCGATCGACTCGCACTTCACCCACAACGCCTGGCGTAACACCCCGGTCAACAACGGCGGCATCGGCCAGGTCAAGTACACCCTGGCGGCCGACATGACCCACGAAATCTGCAAGGCCTACGACGTCGAGTCCGAAGGCGGCGTGGCTTTCCGTGGCGCGTTCCTGATCGACACCAACGGTGTGGTCCGTTCGCAGATCATCAACGACCTGCCACTGGGTCGTAACATGGACGAGCTGCTGCGCCTGGTCGACGCCCTGCAATTCCACGAAGAGCACGGCGAAGTCTGCCCTGCCAACTGGAAGAAAGGCGACAAGGGCATGAACGCTTCGCCAGAAGGCGTTGCCGCCTACCTGAGCGAGAACGCTGGCAAGCTGTAATCGCCACGTATAAAAAAACCGGCCCTGGTGGCCGGTTTTTTTTGCTTCGAGTTTCAAGCTGCAAGCTGCAAGAGAAGGCACGGCGTACGCGGTCTGCGCTCTCTTGCGGCTTATAGCTTGCAGCTTGCAACTGCCTTCAATCGTTGAAGTCGCGCCAGCCGCCCATTTCTTTCCAGCGATTGACGATGCCGCAGAACAGCTCGGCGGTCTTCTCGGTGTCGTATCGCGCCGAATGCGCCTCACGCCCGTCGAAGTCGATGTCGGCGCTCTGGCAGGCCCGCGCCAGTACGGTCTGGCCGTAGGCAAGGCCGGCCAGCGTTGCGGTGTCGAAGCTGGAGAACGGGTGGAACGGGTTGCGCTTGATGTCGTTGCGCGCCACCGCGGCGTTGAGGAAGCCCAGGTCGAAGCTGCTGTTGTGGCCGACCAGGATCGCCCGCTTGCAGCCGTTGGCCTTCAGCGCCTTGCGCACACCACGGAAAATGTCGGTCAGCGCGCTCTCTTCACTGACCGCCATGCGCAGCGGGTGGTCCAGCTTGATGCCGGTGAACTCCAGCGCCGCCTGTTCGATGTTGGCCCCTTCGAACGGTTCGACCCGGAAGAAGTAGGTGTGCTCGGGGAACAGGAAGCCCTTTTCGTCCATGCCGATGGTCACCGCGGCGATTTCCAGCAGGGCGTCGGTGGCGCTGTTGAAGCCGCCGGTCTCGACATCCACCACTACCGGCAGGTAGCCGCGAAAGCGCTCGGCCATGGGGTGGCGCGAGCCGCTGCTGGCCTGGCCGTCCTGTTCGTCGTCGTAGAGGTCTTCGCTCACGCGTTGTCCTCCAGCAGACGCCAGTGCAGTTTTTCACCGGCACGCAGCGGGATCACGGTGTTGTCGCCGAACGGCAGGCTGGCCGGTGCGGTCCACTCGTCACGCACCAGGGTGATGGTGTCGGTGTTGCGTGGCAGGCCGTAGAAGTCCGGGCCGTGCTTGCTGGCGAAGCCTTCGAGCTTGTCCAGCGCGTTGCGCTGCTCGAACGCCTCGGCATACAGCTCGATGGCGGCGTAGGCGGTGTAGCAGCCGGCACAGCCGCAGGCGTTTTCTTTGGCGTGCTGGGCGTGGGGTGCCGAGTCGGTGCCGAGGAAGAACTTCGGGCTGCCGCTGGTGGCCGCGTCCAGCAACGCCACCTGGTGGGTGTTGCGCTTGAGGATCGGCAGGCAATAGAAGTGCGGGCGAATACCACCGACCAGCATGTGGTTGCGGTTGTACAGCAGGTGCTGGGCGGTGATGGTGGCGCCGACGTTGGCCGGCGCCTCGGCGACGAACTGCGCGGCGTCGCTGGTGGTGATGTGCTCGAACACCACTTTGAGCGTGGGGAAGCGTTCGACCAGGCGGCGCATGTGCTCGTCGATGAAGCGCTTCTCGCGGTCGAACACGTCGATCTCGCTGCGCGTCACTTCACCGTGTACCAGCAGCGGCATGCCGGTTTCGGCCAGCGCTTCGATGGCCGGGAAGATGTTGTCGATGCTGGTAACGCCGGAATCGGAGTTGGTGGTAGCGCCGGCCGGGTACAGCTTGGCAGCGTACACGAAGCCGCTGGCCTTGGCTGCGCGAACGTCCTCGGGGCTGGTGCGGTCGGTGAGGTACAGCACCATCAGCGGCTCGAAGCGGCTGCCGGCCGGGCGGGCAGCGAGGATGCGCTCGCGGTAGGCAGCGGCTTCGACGGCATTGCGTACCGGCGGGACCAGGTTGGGCATGATGATGGCACGGCCGAAGGTGCGGGCCACATCAGCAACGGTATGGGGCAGGACGGCACCATCGCGCAGATGGATGTGCCAGTCGTCGGGACGCAGGAGGGTCAGGCGATCGGACATTGGGGATTCCAGGCGGGTCGAACTCAGGCGCCAATGCTACCGGAAAACCCCGGCACGAGCACGGCTATCAAGTTTTCTGCGGGGCGTCCGATAGCCTTGGGGTAAGCCGTCAGAATTTGTGGAGCCGCCCGTGCGCCAGCGTTATCTAGCCCTGTTCACTCTCGTTGCCAGCCTTCCGGCCGGGGCAATGACTTTCCAGACCCGCGTCGAGAGCGTCGCCTGGAAGGTTGAGGGGGACCAGTTCGAATGCCGCCTGACCCAGCCGATCGAAGGTTTCGGCAGTGGCGAGTTCGTGCGCCGCGCCGGCGAGCAGCCGACCTTCCAACTGCGTTCGGACAGCAACGTACTGGGCGCAGGCTCCGCCACCCTGCTGGCCGCGGCGGCGCCTTGGCAGCCGGGGCGTGGCGACATCAACCTGGGCGCGGTACGCATGGCCCGTACCGGGGTGCTGTTCACTTCTAGCCAAGGCCAGGCCAGCCGCCTGATCAACGGGCTGCTGGACGGGCGCAGCACGGTGGTGCGCAACTACACCGGTGAAGGCGGGCGCCCGATGGAGGTGCGCATGCTGCCGGTCAGCTTCGCCAAGGCCTACAGCGACTATCAAGTGTGTGCGGCCAAGCTGCTGCCGATGAACTACGACCAGATCCGCCAGACCCAGATCGGCTTCCCGGGCACGGGCCTTGAGCTGGACAGCTCGGCGCGGGCGCGCCTGGACGTGATCCTCGACTACCTGCGCGCTGACCCGTCGGTCAACCACATCGAGCTCGACGGCCACTCCGACAACAGCGGCAACCGCCTGACCAACCGTGACAACTCGCGGCGCCGTGCCCTGGCGGTGGCTGAGTACCTCAAGGCCCATGGTGTGCCGGAAGAGCAGATCACCGTGCGCTTCCATGGCGAGCGCTACCCGCTGGTGAAGAACAACAGCGCCGCCAACCGCGCACGCAACCGTCGGGTGAACATCCAGCTCGACCGCGTCACGCCTGTCGAAAAACCGGTGGAAGCACCGGTAGCGCCGCCAGCCCCGGCAGCAGCGCCAGCCAGCCCGGCTGCAGCCCCTGCTGCACCTGCGGCGCAGGCAGCCCCCGCGAAGAAGGCCTGAGCGCGACCGTTGGTCGCGCTGGCGACAGTTCCTGTCGCTTTGTCATCACAAGCTGTCGCCCCACTGTAAATTTTGCGGCAAGGCCGTTAGAATCGAAGGCTTTCCGTACAACCCCGTGGAGTGATGGCATGGCGGACGTAAAAAAGGTCGTACTGGCGTATTCCGGCGGCCTTGATACTTCGGTGATTCTCAAGTGGCTGCAGGACACCTACAACTGCGAAGTGGTGACCTTCACCGCTGACCTGGGCCAGGGCGAAGAGGTCGAGCCGGCCCGCGCCAAAGCCGAGGCGCTGGGCATTAAAGAAATCTACATCGACGACCTGCGCGAAGAGTTCGTGCGCGACTTCGTGTTCCCGATGTTCCGTGCCAACACCGTCTACGAAGGCGAGTACCTGCTGGGTACTTCCATCGCTCGCCCGCTGATCGCCAAGCGCCTGATCGAAATCGCCAACGAAACCGGCGCCGACGCCATTTCCCACGGCGCAACCGGCAAGGGTAACGACCAGGTACGTTTCGAGCTGGGTGCCTACGCGCTCAAGCCAGGCGTCAAGGTCATCGCACCCTGGCGCGAGTGGGACCTGCTGTCCCGCGAGAAGCTGATGGGCTACGCCGAGAAGCACGGCATCAAGATCGAGAACAGCGGCAAGAAGAAGTCGCCATACTCGATGGACGCCAACCTGCTGCACATCTCCTACGAGGGTGGCGTGCTGGAGGACCCGTGGGCCGAGGCCGAAGACGACATGTGGCTGCCAAGCTGGGGCGTTTCTCCGGAAGCTGCGCCAGACCAGGCGACCTACATCGAGCTGACCTACCGCAACGGTGACATCGTCGCCATCGACGGCGTCGAGAAGTCCCCGGCCACCGTGCTGGCCGAACTGAACCGCGTCGGCGGTGCCAACGGCATCGGCCGTCTGGACATCGTTGAAAACCGCTACGTCGGCATGAAGTCCCGCGGTTGCTACCAGACGCCTGGCGGCACCATCATGCTCAAGGCGCACCGTGCCATCGAGTCGATCACCCTGGACCGCGAAGTCGCTCACCTGAAAGACGAGCTGATGCCCAAGTACGCCAGCCTGATTTACACCGGCTACTGGTGGAGCCCGGAGCGTCTGATGCTGCAACAGATGATCGACGCTTCGCAGGCCAACGTGAACGGCGTGGTACGCCTGAAGCTGTACAAGGGCAGCGTCAGCGTGGTTGGCCGCCAGTCGGACGACACCCTGTTCGATGCCAACATCGCGACCTTCGAAGAAGATGGCGGCGCCTACAACCAGGCCGATGCCGCTGGCTTCATCAAGCTCAACGCACTGCGCATGCGCATTGCGGCCAACAAAGGCCGTTCGATGCTGTAAGTCGAGCGTTAGCGACAAGAAAACCGGCCATGGCCGGTTTTTTTGTTTCTGTGCCTCAAGAGTTCATGAAGGGCCCATGCGCATTGTCCTGCATCGGCCCGACCGACAGCTTGATACAGGTACGTTGGTCGAGGTCATAAAAAACCCAGTTGCGAACCGCCGAGTAGGGCGGATTGAGCGCGCTGCACATGTGTTGTTCGATGGTGGTGCGGCTCTGCGGCCCGGACAAGGCGATTATGATCGGGCTGCTGCTTGCCGCTGGCGACTGTCCCCGGTTGGTGGCCGGCGCCAGTGGTAGGTTGAACAGCGATGTCTGTTCCGATGCGAGGTCGGCCTTTTCTGGGACAAACAGTGAGTTGGCGTTGAAGTTGAGGGTAAGGAAGAACAATACAGTCAGGAAAAACGGGAATCCGACCAGGAACCATGTGTAGATCGACTGGCTGGAGTCATTGAGAAACGGCAGCGATGCCAGCGCCGACGCTTCGACGACACCGGCAAAGACCGCAATGAGGCTCAGGGGGCTGAGTGATGGCTGCTTCATGATGATGAACCCGAAAGGCTTTGCTCATCTGTAGGGCTTTTTGTTCCGGGGTATAAGGGCGGCGGCTTTCCCTGTCAGCTGGATCAGCCTGGCTAATCCATGCGTCCTGTGGCAAGGGGCGAAATTTCCCGCACCTGCTATCCCTTTTCGGCACTTTGTCGATGATGCCCAGCTTGATAAGTTGCAGCGCTTATTCGATGTTCCTGCGGATGATGCACCCCGGAAAAGTCTTGCATGTAGGAAGTTTCCTTAATGCATGTAGTACTGCTCTTTACATGCATCTTCCGGGGAAATCGCTGCTTATTGATTGCCGACGCTCGGTTATGGTGAGTGGTCGAAATCAAAATCACGAATCAATGGGTAACGCATGAACAAAGTGCTGATCGTGGATGATCACCCGGTCATTCGGCTGGCTGTGCGCATGCTGATGGAGCGGCATGGTTACGAGGTGGTGGCAGAAACCGACAACGGCGTCGATGCCTTGCAGCTTACGCGCGAGCATTTGCCGGACATCGTCATCCTGGATATCGGGATTCCCAAGCTCGATGGGCTCGAGGTGGTTGCCCGCCTGGAACTGGTGAGCCCGGCGAGCAAGGTGCTGGTGCTGACCTCGCAGGCCCCTGGGCATTTCTCCATGCGTTGCATGCAGGCTGGGGCTGCCGGCTATGTATGCAAGCAACAGGAACTGACCGAACTGCTCAGCGCCATCAAGGCGGTGTTGTCCGGTTACAGCTACTTCCCCAACCAGGCGTTGCACAAGGGCAGGCCGGTCAGTAGTACTGGGAGCGAAACGGAAATGGTCGAGCGCCTGTCAGGGCGTGAAATGATGGTACTGCAGCAACTGGCGCGCGGCAGGAGCAACAAGGAAATCGCCGACAGCATGTTCCTCAGCAACAAGACAGTGAGCACTTACAAAACCCGCCTGCTGTTCAAGCTCAACGCCCGCTCGCTGGTCGACCTCATCGAACTGGCCCAGCGCCACGGCCTGGCCTGAATAGAAAAGCCTCCGTGTCAGGAGGCTTTCTACCACGTGCATCAGAGGTCGTAATCGAAGTCTGCCAGTTGCTTTTGCAGGCGGCGCTCTTCCAGCATGTTGTCGATGGTGCGGCGCTTGCTGAGGTTGGTTTTGGCCGTTTCGACCTGGGGCTCCACTTCCTCTTCCGCGCTGGTGAATTCGTCGTCGGCAGCAAGGTCTTCTTTATCAGTGCTCATGCGTCACTCCAAGCCAAAGGGCCATTGGCCGTCCTTATAGCTGGATTCGCGAAGCCGGTAAAAAAGATTTTTTCAATCGAATATTGCAATTTCCTCTATTGCATCAATCGTCGGAAGTCTTGAGCTTGTACTCGCACAAATCTTCGATGCGGCAACTGCCGCAGCGCGGCTTGCGCGCCTGGCAAACATAGCGGCCATGCAGGATCAGCCAGTGGTGGGCGTCGAGCAGGTAGTCCTTGGGGACAAACTTGAGCAGCTTCTTTTCCACCTCCAGCACGGTCTTGCCGGGGGCGATGCCGGTGCGGTTACTGACCCGGTAGATATGCGTGTCGACCGCCATGGCCAGTTGCCCGAATGCCGTGTTCAGCACCACGTTGGCGGTTTTGCGGCCCACACCCGGCAGGGCTTCCAGCGCTTCGCGGGTTTGCGGTACCTCGCCACCGTGCAGTTCGATGAGCAGGCGGCAGGTCTCGATGACGTTCTTGGCCTTGCTGTTGTACAGCCCAATGGTCTTGATGTATTCGCTCAACCCATCCACGCCCAGGGCATGAATGGCCTGTGGCGTATTGGCGACCGGGTACAGGCGTGCGGTGGCCTTGTTCACGCCCACGTCGGTGGCCTGTGCCGAGAGAATAACGGCGATCAGCAATTCGAACGGCGTGGTGTAGGCGAGCTCGGTCTTGGGTTCCGGGTTGTCTTCATGCAGCCTGCGAAAAATCTCCAGGCGTTTGGCGGCATTCATGGGGTCAAAGGGTTCCTTGACGGCATTAAGGTGAAGGCGAAGGGCGCAGGCGATTGTACAGGCCCAGCAGCAGGCCGAGCAGTATGAGTGCGCCCGGTGCTATTGCGGCAATGTGCAGACCCATGCCGGCCAGCCACTGGCGGCCCAGGCCCAGGGCCAGGCAGGCCAGCAGTACCCCGCCGAGTCCCTTGAGCAGCGTTTGCCAGCGGCGCTGGGTGGGCAACTGGTATTCGATGCTCATGCACTGCAGGGCGATGATCGCCGGGTAGTGGGTGAACGCCTGCGCCTGCGCCATGGCCCAGGCATCCAGCGTCAGTTGCAGGCAGGTTGCCAATGCGGCGGCCAGCATCAGGGCGGCCCAAGTCCGTGCTGCGCCGCCAAGGTGTGGCCGCAGCGGGGCCATCAGGCCTTGGTGCGCTGTGATCAGGCCCAGGCAGCAGGCGCCGGCCAGTGCGGCCTGGGCCAATGTCGAGGTGGCGCCCAGCAGTGGACCCAGGCAGGCGATCAACAGCAGTGGCCTATTCATCGGCGGGCTCTGCCAGCAGCGACCGGCGATGTTCGTCGAAATAGCGCAAGGCATCTTGCGTGGCGTCGATCACCGCGCGTGAGGTGACGGTCGCCCCCGCCAATTGGTCGAACTGGCCCTGGTCACGCTTTAGTGCCCAGGCCTGTGCCGGTGTGTCGGTGAGGCCTTTGCCGACGAACTGCTGCAGCCAATGCCGCGCTGGATCGGCCAGCTGGTCGCCAAGGCCGGGGCTTTCCTGCTGCTGCAATACCTGAATGCCCAGCAAGCGACCATTGGCGGCGATGGCGATGGCCAGTTCGATTGGCCCGGCATAGCCTTGGCATTCGCTGTGCAGCAGGATGGCGACGGCGTGGCCGGCAAGGGTCGCCCGGTAGCCGGCCAGCAGGCGGCTGTG
Organism: Pseudomonas sp. NPDC089406; assembly: GCF_044900265.1. Taxonomy (NCBI): domain Bacteria; kingdom Pseudomonadati; phylum Pseudomonadota; class Gammaproteobacteria; order Pseudomonadales; family Pseudomonadaceae; genus Pseudomonas; species Pseudomonas sp. NPDC089406. The sequence goes on from NZ_JBJDNC010000005.1 coordinate 194,986, forward strand.
GCCCAGGTGTGTGTCGGCCAGCGGCAGGGGCGTGCGCAGCGGCTGGTTGTCATAGCTGCCCGCAGGCAGCACGGTCAGCCACGCCTGCTCGCGCAGCTGGCGTTCGGCTTCGGCGATGGGGTGCTCGGTGGCCCGCTGCCAGGCCAGGCTCAGCGCCAGCGCCAGGCCCGTCACCAGTACCAGCAGCAGCATGCTGCGCGTGCGTGCGTTCATGTGCTTGCCGCCTCCCGGCGCTCGGCCCAGCGGTCGAGAGTGGGGGCCGCCAGGTTCATCAGCAAGATGGCGAATGCAGTGCCATCGGGCAGGCTGCTCCAGGTGCGCATGGCATAGATGAGCAGGCCGGCGCACAAGCCAAAGGCCAGCCGTGCGAGGGCGCGCTTGCAGCCGGAGACCGGTTCGGTGGCAATGAAGAAAGCCGCCAGCATGGTCGAGCCGCTGAACAGGTGCAGCAGCGGTGAGCCATGGGAGTCCGAGCCCGAGCCGTTCCAGCCCAGCAGGCTGAACAGCAGAAGTCCGCCCAGCAGCCCGGCGGGTGCATGCCAGGTGAATACCTTGCGCTGCAGCAGCCACAGGCCGCCCAGCAGGAACGCCAGGTTCACCCACTCGCTGGCGCGCCCGCCCAGGTGGCCGAAGGCTGGGTGGCTGGCGAACAGTTCGTCGATGGTCAGGCTGCGGTTGTGGCGCAAGGTATCGAGTACCGTGGGGCTGGCCCAGGCGTCGATGCCTGGGCTGGCGGCGAAGCTCAGGTTGAGGCTGTCGAGCAGGCCGGGCGCCTGGTTCGGCCAGTGGTTCAACTGCGCCGGGAAACTCAACAGGGCGACTGCGTAGCCCAGCATTGCCGGGTTGAACAGGTTGCGCCCGACACCGCCGAACGCTTGCTTGCCCAGGCCGATAGCGACGCAGGATGCCGTCACGGGTAGCCACCAAGGCGCCTGGGCGGGCAGGGCGGCGGCCAGCAAGACGGCGCTTACCATGGCGCTGCCGTCGGCCAGTGTCGGGCCGATGGGTTGCCGGCGCCCCCACAACAGCGCCGCCTCGCAGGCCAGCGCGCTGAGGGTGCACAGCAGCAGGTTGATCGCAATGCCCCAGCCATGCAGCCAGAACAGCGTCACAAGGCCAGGGGCGCAGGCCAGCAGCACCAGGTTCATGGCGTTACGCAAGCGCGGGTCGGGTATGAGCTGCGGGGTCATGGCCCGAACATTCCGATTAGCCCCGAGAACGCCATCGCCATGATACCGGCGCCGATCAGCGTAATGGGCAGGCCACGCAAGGCTGCTGGGATGTCTGCATGCCGGCTGCGTTCAAGCACGCCTGCGAGCAGCAACAACGCCAGCCAGAAGCCAGCACCGGCAATGAGCCCCCAGCGCAGGGCCTGCCAGGCGCTGTTGCCATCCCGGCCCAGCTCTAGCAACAAGCCCAGTGCGGCGACATTGCCCAGTAACACTATTTGCAAACCGGATATTGGCCAGCCAGGGCGCAGGCGTTGCACCAGCAGCGGCAGGCACCAGGCCAGGGCGGCGAGCAGTGGTAACAGCAGGAACAGGCGGATGGCCTGCAGCCCGAGCGGGGCCAGCAGTTCGTGCTGCAACAGGTAGCCCACAGGTAGCGCCACGACCATCAGCAGCGCGCTGCAGGCGCTAAGGGCATGCAGGCGACGGTAGTCAGGCCGCTCGGGCTCGAGTGCCAGGATATTGATCAGCGCGGCGCTGAACAGGGCCAGGACGAAGTCGCTCATGAACATGCCGAAGGCCGGGGGTTGCCCTGATTATCGGGCAGCGGGCGGCAGATGCAAATGCCCCGGCCAGTGGCCGGGGCAGGGGGCTTACTTGATGCGCTGGCCAGGCTTGGCGCCGCTGTCCGGGCTCAGCAGGTAGATTTCTTCACCGCCGGGGCCGGCGGCCATGACCATGCCCTCGGAAACGCCGAAGCGCATTTTGCGTGGCTTGAGGTTGGCCACCATCATGGTCAGGCGGCCTTCCAGCTGGCTTGGGTCGGGGTAGGCCGACTTGATGCCGGAGAACACGTTGCGGCGCTCGTCACCGATGTCCAGGGTCAGTTGCAGCAGCTTGTCGGCACCCGGTACGGCTTCGGCCTTGACGATCAGCGCCACGCGCAGGTCGACGGCGGCGAAGGTGTCGAACTCGATCTCGGCCGACAGCGGGTCCTTGGCCAGCTCGCCATTGCCGGCCGGCGCCTGCTGGGATTCGGCGGCCAGCAGGTCTTCCTTGCTGGCGGCGACCATGGCTTCGACTTTGCTCAGCTCGATCCGGCTCATCAGCGCCTTGAACGGGTTCAACTGGTGGTTTTCCAGGCGCGACTGGTGATCGTTCCAGGTCAGCGGGGCGACGTTGAGGAAGGCTTCGGCATCAGTGGCCAGCACTGGCAGTACCGGCTTGAGGAAGATCACCAACTGGCGGAACAGGTTGATGCCCTGGGCACAGATGGCCTGCACTTCGTCCTGCTTGCCTTCCTGTTTGGCCAGCGACCACGGCGCCTTGTCGGCGATCCAGGCGTTGGCACGGTCGGCCAGGGCCATGATTTCGCGCATGGCGCGGCCAAAGTCGCGGCCCTCGTAGGCGTCGCTAATCGACGGCGCGGCTGCCAGGAAGGCTTCGGTCAGTTCGGGGGCGGCGTCGCCGGCAACCATCACGCCGTCGTTGCCCTTGTGGATGAAGCCTGCGCAGCGGCTGGCGATGTTGACCACCTTGCCCACCAGGTCGGAATTGACCTTCTGCACGAAGTCCTCGAGGTTCAGGTCGAGGTCATCCACGCCACGGCCGAGCTTGGCCGCGTAGTAATAGCGCAGGTATTCCGGCTGCAGGTGGTCGAGGTAGGTGCGGGCCTTGATGAAGGTGCCGCGCGACTTGGACATCTTGGCGCCGTTGACGGTGAGATAACCGTGCACGTTCACTGCGGTCGGCTTGCGGAAGCCCGCGCCTTCGAGCATGGCCGGCCAGAACAGGGCGTGGAAGTTGACGATGTCCTTGCCGATGAAGTGGTACAGCTCGGCTTTGGAGCCTTCGTTCCAGAACGCGTCGAAGTCCAGCTCCGGGCGGCGTGCGCAAAGGTTCTTGAAGCTGGCCATGTAGCCGATCGGCGCATCCAGCCAGACGTAGAAGTACTTGCCAGGTTCGCCCGGGATCTCGAAGCCGAAGTACGGCGCATCGCGGGAGATGTCCCACTCCTGCAGGCCCGAGTCCAGCCATTCGGCGAGCTTGTTGGCCACCGCGTCCTGCAGGGTGCCGCTGCGGGTCCACTGCTGCAGCATGGCCTGGAAGTCCGGCAGCTTGAAGAAGAAGTGCTGGGAGTCGCGCAGCACCGGGGTGGCACCGGAGATCGCCGACTTGGGGTTTTTCAGTTCGGTCGGGGCGTAGGTGGCGCCGCATTTTTCGCAGTTGTCGCCGTACTGGTCTTCGGCCGCGCACTTGGGGCAGGTGCCCTTGATGAAGCGGTCGGCGAGGAACATGCCCTTTTCAGGGTCGAAGTACTGGGTGACCGAACGGGTGGCGATGTGCCCGGCGTCGCGCAGACGGCCGTAGATCAGGCTCGACAGCTCGCGGTTTTCGTCGCTGTGGGTGGAGTGGAAGTTGTCGAAGTCCACCAGAAAATCAGCGAAGTCGCCGCTGTGCTCGGCCTGAACGTTGGCGATCAGTTGCTCCGGGGTGATGCCTTCTTTTTCGGCGCGCAGCATGATGGCCGAACCGTGGGCGTCGTCGGCGCAGACGTAGATGCACTGGTTGCCACGCAGCTTCTGGAAGCGCACCCACATGTCCGTCTGGATGTACTCCAGCATATGGCCAAGGTGGATCGATCCATTGGCATAGGGCAGGGCGCTGGTGACGAGAATCTGACGTGGCTCGGACATGGTGGCTCGGCTACTTATCTGGCTACGGGGTAAAAATGAGGGTGATCGGCCACTATAAAGGGCTGGCGAAGATATTTCACCCCGCGAACGCATATGCTGACGATTGACGGGTTAGCATAGGCGCCTGTTTCGTATTCAGTTTGCCAATGGGAGTGTCCATGAGTGCCGTCACCCGTGCCGCCGTCGAAGGCGTGCTTCGCCAGTACACCGACCCTTACCTGAACCAGGACCCGGTCAGCGCCGGCTGCGTGCGGGCCATCGACATCCAGGGCGGGCAGGTCAGCGTGCAGCTGCAGCTTGGTTATGCCGCCGGGCTGTTCAAGGGGGGCTGGGCCCAGGTGCTGCAGACGGCCATCGGCAACCTCGACGGGGTGAGTGCGGCTAGCGTCACCATCGACTGCCAGATCGCCACCCACAAGGCCCAGGCCCAGGTGCCGGCCATGGCCAACGTGAAGAACATCATCGCCGTGGCCTCGGGCAAGGGCGGCGTGGGCAAGTCGACCACTGCGGCCAACCTGGCCTTGGCGCTGGCCCGCGAAGGTGCCCGGGTGGGCATTCTCGACGCCGATATCTACGGCCCCAGCCAGGGCGTGATGTTCGGTATCCCCGAAGGTACCCGACCGCAGGTGCGCGAGCAGAAGTGGTTCGTGCCGATCAAGGCCCATGGTGTCGAGGTGATGTCCATGGCTTTCCTCACCGACGACAACACGCCGATGGTCTGGCGCGGCCCGATGGTTTCCGGTGCATTGCTGCAACTGGTCACCCAGACTGCCTGGGATGACCTGGACTACCTGGTGATCGACATGCCGCCGGGTACCGGTGATATCCAGCTGACCCTGGCGCAGAAGGTGCCGGTGGCAGGCTCGGTGATCGTCACCACGCCGCAGGACCTGGCCTTGCTGGATGCCAGGAAGGGCGTCGAGATGTTCCGCAAGGTCAACATTCCGGTGCTGGGCGTAGTGGAGAACATGGCCGTGCACATCTGTTCCAACTGCGGCCACGCCGAGCACTTGTTCGGTGAAGGCGGTGGTGAAAAGCTGGCGGCGCAGTACGGCGTCGAACTGCTGGCTTCGCTGCCGCTGTCGATGCTGATCCGTGAGCAGGCCGACAGTGGCAAGCCGACCGCCATCGCTGAGCCGGAAAGCCAGATCGCCATGGTTTACCAGGAGCTGGCGCGGCAGGTTGGCGCGCGCATTGTGCTACAGGAAGCAGCGGCACCAGCGATGCCGAGCATCACCATCAGCGAAGATTGATTGCCACGCATAAGCTTCGGGCCTGTGCTGTCCTTGTAGGAGCCGGCTTGCCGGCGATGAGGCCGGCACAGCCAGCACAAGACAGTTGCCCCCGCCCGATTGCATTTCGAGCAGCCACAAAAAAACCCGCCAATGGCGGGTTTTTCCTGAAGCGAGGAAGCTAAATCGACTTAGGCGATTTGAACTTCTTCAGCCTGCATGCCTTTCTGGCCGCGGGTAGCGACGAAAGTAACAGCCTGGCCTTCTTTCAGGGTTTTGAAGCCGTCAGCTTGGATGGCTTTGAAGTGCACGAACAGGTCGTCGCCCGACTGAGGGGTGATGAAGCCGTAGCCTTTCTCGTCGTTGAACCACTTAACAACACCGGATTGACGGTTGGACATTTTTCTGTCTCCTTGGACAAAGTTTTGTGGCGGCCTGGGAAAACCCCGAGCCGTGAACTGAGTGCAAAGGAGCAGAAGGTGTCAGGAGATGGGCCGATCGTAAATCGTGCATCAAACAGATCTTCGGTGTCGCGTGCAGCACAGTGGGCGTAACCTTAACCCACTTTCCCTGACCTGCCAATAACCCTGGGCATGTTTGTCGCAATTCGGATCGACGGCGCCTGCAAGCCCCGTCCGGCGGGGATTGCAGCATGGATGAGGGATCTGACTTTGCCGCAGGCGCCGGGACCGGTAAGATGCGCGTCACGATTTTTTTCACCTTGCACTCTCAGGACACCCCGCCATGAGCATCAAATCGGACAAGTGGATTCGCCGCATGGCGCAGGAACACGGCATGATCGAACCGTTCGTCGAGCGCCAGGTGCGCGGCGAGCAGGACAGCCGGGTCATCTCCTTCGGTGTCTCCAGCTACGGCTACGACGTGCGCTGCGCCGACGAATTCAAGGTGTTCACCAACATCAATTCGGCCACCGTCGACCCCAAGAACTTCGATGCCGGCAGCTTCGTCGACATCAAGAGCGACGTGTGCATCATCCCGCCGAACTCCTTCGCCCTGGCCCGCACCGTCGAATACTTCCGCATTCCGCGCGATGTGCTGACCATCTGTCTGGGCAAGAGCACCTACGCCCGTTGCGGCATCATCGTCAACGTCACCCCGCTGGAACCGGAGTGGGAAGGCCACGTGACCCTGGAGTTCTCCAACACCACCACGCTTCCGGCGAAGATCTACGCCAACGAAGGCGTGGCGCAGATGCTGTTCCTGCAGTCCGACGAAGCATGCGAAGTGTCGTACAAGGACCGTGGCGGCAAGTACCAGGGCCAGCGCGGCGTCACCCTGCCGCGTACCTGAGCCGACCAACTGCGGGGAATTGTTGGCGGGCAGTGCACTCCAAATCCTGAACGGTCCCGGCGCGCATGACGTGCGCCGGCTCTAGTCAGGAGCTGCCCCATGAAACTCGACCCCGCAATCAGCGCCAAGCTGGCCGTGCTGCAGCCGAACCAGATCGGCTTGCCGGCCTGGTCGCTGCTGGCCCACCCGCCTACGCCGCTGCAGGCCGGCGGCGTGCCGCACCAGCCTGACCCCGACACCCCGCAACCGCCGGAGCCCGGCGAGCACCCGCCGATGGAGCCGGGCGAGCCAACCTTGCCTGACGAGCCGCCTCCCGCTCCTGTTGCTTGATCATGCCCCCAGCGGCCAGACCCGCCCGGCGCCCGCCAAATAAAGGCGCGTGCCGGCCTCTGGCAGCACATTCCAGCCACCGGTGAATTCACCGAACGCCGGCAGCAGCGCTACCCGCGGGCCAAACACGAAACAGGGCATGCGCAGTCGCTGGCGGCCCCGCCCGCGCAACACGTAGGCCGGGTGCACGTGCCCGGCCAGTACCGGGTGGCTGGCATGGGGCTCGGGTTCGTGGCACAGGGCAAAGGGCTCCAGCAGCCAGGGTTCTTCATGCAGCCTAATACCCAACTGCGCAGGCGGGTCACCCGCATGGCGGTCGTGGTTGCCACGCACCAGCACGATCTGCAGGGCCGGGTGGCGTTCGCGCCAGGCCTGCAGGGCAGCCAGGGTGCCCGGAGTGCGGGCGCTGCGGGCATGCAGAAAGTCGCCCAGCACGATCAGCGTCGAGCAAGCATGGGCGGCCAGCAGCGCGTCGAGCCTGGCCAGCGTCGCTTGCGTGGTGCCGCGCGGCACCGGTTGGTGCTGCGCCCGGTAGCTGGCGGCCTTGCCGATGTGCAGGTCGGCCACCAGCAGCGCCTGCCGCCTGGGCCAGTAGACGGCCTTGTCGGCGAGCAGCAGCAGGGCTTCGCCTGCATAGTCGACTGCCAGTTCAGCCATACCCGTTGCCTGCGGCGTTTTCCAGTTCAGCCACCATGCGGGCGATGCGATCGGCCAGTTTCTCAGTGCTCAGGGTTTCGCGCATGCCTTCCACCAGCAGGGTGAAGGCCATCGGGCCAGGGCGTTTGAGGGAATGCAGGTCCAGCCGTTGGCTGGCCATGCGTTGCAAATGCCTTTGCAACCGGTCGATTTCCAGCTCCTCGCCCAGCACTTCGTCACGGGCCTGGCCCAGCAGCAGGTTGCCCGGGTCATGCTTGCGAAACACCTCGAAGAACAGCCCGCTGGAGGCCTGGATCTGCCGGGTGCTTTTTTGCGCCGCCGGGTACCCCCCGAACACCAACCCGGAAATCCGCGCGATTTCGCGAAAGCGGCGCAGGGCCATTTCGCTGGCATTGAGGCTGGCCAGCACGTCTTCGAGCACCTGCCCGGCGCTTAATGCTGGCGGCAAATGGGCCGCCCAGTCCACTTGACTGGGGGTGAGCAGTTCGAAGCCATAGTCACTCACCGCAATCGATACCGACAGCGGCTGCTCGCGGCTGACCCGCCAGGCGATCAGGCTGGCCAGCCCCAGGTTGGCCATGCGCCCGGCAAACGGGTAGAGGAACAGGTGCGAACCCTGGCGGCTGCTCAGGGTTTCGGCCAGTAGGGTGGTACGGGTGGGCAGTGCCGACCAGCTTGCTTGCAATGCCAGCAGCGGGCGCACCGCGCGCAGCTCGGGGCTTTCGAAGTGGCCGTGGGCGGCGGCCTCCAGTTGCTCGACCAGGGCGTCGGCCAGCTCGCCGGACAACGGCATGCGCCCGCCATTCCAGCGCGCCACCGCTGCCTTGCGCGAGGTGCTGCGGCGCACATAGGCGGTCATGTTCTCGACCCGTACCAGCTCTAGCACCCGCCCGCCGAACATCAGTGTGTCGCCGGGGCGCAGGCGGGCGATGAAAGCCTCTTCAACGCTACCCAGCGCCTTGCCGCCGCCGCCCTTGCTCCAGAATTTCAGTTGCAGGCTGGCCTCGCTGACGATGGTCCCGATGCCCATGCGATGGCGCCGCGCCAGGCGTTCGCTGGTCACCCGCCAGATGCCGTCGGCGTGGGCCTCTACGCGTTGGTAGTCAGGGTAGGCACTCAAGGCGCTGCCGCCGTTGTGCACGAACGCCAGCGCCCACTGCCATTGGCTGGCCTGCAGGTCGCGGTAGGCCCAGGTGCTGCGCACCTCGGCCAGCAGTTGCTCGGGGCGCATGCCGGCGCCCAGGGCCATGCTCACCAGGTGCTGCACCAGCACATCCATGCACAGCCGTGGCGAGCGCCGCGCCTCGATGTGCCCGGCGGTCAGCGCCTGGCGGGCGGCGGCCGCCTCCACCAGCTCCAGGCTGTGGGTGGGCACCAGGGTGATGCGCGAGGTGCGCCCCGGCGCATGCCCGGAACGCCCGGCGCGCTGCATCAGCCGGGCGATGCCCTTGGCCGAGCCGATCTGCAGCACCCGCTCTACCGGCAAAAAGTCCACCCCCAGGTCCAGGCTCGAGGTGCACACCACGGCCTTGAGTTGCCCCTGCTTGAGCGCCCCTTCGACCCAGTTGCGGGTTTCCCGGGCCAGCGAGGCGTGGTGCAGGGCGATCAGCCCGGCCCACTCTGGGCGCGCTTCCAGCAGCGCCTGGTACCACAGCTCGGCCTGGGCGCGGGTGTTGGTGAACACCAGGCTGCTGGCGCTGGCGTCCAGTTCGGTGGCCACCTGGGCGAGCATCTTCAGGCCCATGTGCCCGGCCCAGGGGAAGCGTTCGAGCTGCGCCGGGATCAATGTGTCGACGATCAGGCGCTTGCCCTGGCGCCCCTTGAGCAGCAGGCCGCCATCCGGTACCAGCACCTGCAAGGCATGCTCGAGGTTGCCCAGGGTTGCCGAAAGCCCCCACACCACCAACTGCGGCCGCCAGCGGCGTAGGCGCGCCAGGGCCAGTTGCAGTTGCACCCCGCGCTTGTTGCCCAGCAGCTCATGCCACTCATCCACCACCACCAGGCGCAGGCTGGCGAAGTCCTGTTCGGCCTGGGCACGGGTCAGCAGCAGGGTCAGGCTCTCGGGGGTGGTGATCAGCGCGCTGGGCAGGCGCCGCGCCTGGCGGGCGCGCTCGGCGCCGCCGGTGTCGCCGCTGCGTACGCCTACGCTCCAGTTCAACCCCAGCTCATCCAGTGGCGCCTGCAAGGCCCGCGCGGTGTCGGCGGCCAGGGCGCGCATGGGGGTGATCCACAGCACCTGCAACGGCGCGGGTTGGCGGCTGGGGGTTGCGTCTGCGAAGGCGCGCAGCGCGCCCAGCCAAAGCGCGTAGGTTTTGCCAGCACCGGTGCTGGCGTGCAGCAGGCCGCTGTCGCCACGGCCGATGGCGGCCCACGCCTGGCGCTGGAAGGCGAACGGCTTCCAGCCGCGGCTGGCGAACCATGCTAGGGCGAGGTCGGGCATGCGGCGCGGGTCCTTCGAAGGCTGTGCTTCTAATGACCCTGCGCGCCTGCGTTTGGTTTTACCGGGTCAGTTACCCAGCAGGTAACCGCTGCGGCACACCTTCTGGCCGGCCACATGGGCCACCACCATGCCTGCCGTGGCCATGCGCCGCAGGCTGCGGGCGTACATCAGCCCGGCCTGGGTGGTGTGCAGCGGGGTCACCCGGTCGCTGAGCGGGTCGATCACCTCGGCCACCAGTTGCCCGGCTTCAAGCTGCTGCCCGGGTTTGGCATGGAACACCAGCAAACCGCCCAACGGTGCGGTCACAGGTTCTACGGCGGCCAGTGGCGTGGCCGGCTGGCGTAGCGCCGGCAGTGGGACGGGCTGGCCTTCGATCACGCCGCTGTGGGTGAGAAAGTCGAGGATCGCCTGGCAGTCCTGGCTGGCCAGGGCGTGGCTGACGTCGGCCTGGCCGCGCAGCTCGATGGTCACCGAGAAACTGCCCAGGGGGATCGGGAAGCGCTTGCCGAAGCGTTGCTGCAGCTGCCACCAGACCAGGCTGAAACACTCGTCGAACGATTGGCCGCCCGAGTCGGTGGCCAGCAGGCTGGCTTGCACGCCCAGGTAGCGTGCCAGTGGCTCGACCTGGGGCCAGGCTTCGGGGGTGGTGTACAGGTGCTCCACGGCCTCGAAGTCGCAGTGCAGGTCGAGCACCATGTCGGCGTCGCAGGCCAGGCGCTGAAGGGTCAGGCGTTGCGATTGCAGGGGCGTGCGTGCCGGGTGGGCGTCCAGGCCACGGCGCAGGTATTCGCGGATCAGCGCCAGGTTGTGGGCTGGGTCCTGAGTCAGGTGGGCTTCCACCTGGTCGCCGATGTTGTCTGCCAGGTCGACGAAGTTGCGGTTGAAGTTCTCGCCGCTTTGCAGCTCGAAACGGCCCAGGGGCGCGTCCAGCAGCACCTGCTCCAGCCCCACCGGGTTGGCCACCGGCACCAGGATGATTTCGCGGCGCAGGCGGCCTTGCTGCTCAAGTTCGCCCAGGCGCTGCTTCAGGTGCCAGGCCACCAGCATGCCGGGCAGTTCGTCGGCGTGCAGCGAGGCCTGGATGTACACCTTGGCGCCATCGCGCGGGCCGAAGTGAAAGCTGTGCAACTGGCGGGCGATGCCGGGCACGGGAGACAACAGGTCGTGGGTCGAATGGTGCATGGGGGTCCTGATTGAAACGTTGTGTGACAAGGGCCGGGATCAAGGATAGAAGCACAACTTCGGCCCCGGTGCACCCTCAGCCGAGCAGTGCCTGCAGGGTTGCCAGGTCGTCGGCCTGTTCCACTGGCTTGTCGTGGCGCCAGCGCAGCATCCGCGGAAAACGCACGGCGATGCCGCTCTTGTGCCGTTTGGACAGGGCGATGCCTTCAAAGCCCAGCTCGAACACCAGCGTCGGGGTGACACTGCGCACCGGGCCGAAGGTTTCCACGGTGGTCTTGCGGATGATGCCATCGACCCGGCGCATTTCTTCGTCGCTGAGCCCGGAGTAAGCCTTGGCGAACGGCACCAGGCTGCGCCCAGGCGTACCGAACGGGGCGTCCCACACGGCGAAGGTGTAGTCGCTGTACAGGCTGGCGCGCCGGCCATGGCCGCGCTGGGCGTAGATCAGTACGGCATCGATGCTGAACGGGTCGACTTTCCACTTCCACCACAGGCCCATATCCTTGGTGCGGCCCACGCCGTACAGCGCGTCACGCTGCTTGAGCATCAGCCCCTCGACCCCCAGGCTGCGCGATGCCTCGCGCAGGCCCGCGAGGTCGGCCCAGCTGTCGCCGGCCAGCAGCGGCGACAGCAGCACGGGGGCCAGCGGGTGTTCCGCCAGCAGCAGCTCCAGTTGCTGGCGGCGCACGTGCTGCGGGTGGTTGCGCCAGTCCTCGCCCTGGTATTCCAGCAAGTCGTAGGCCTGCAGCACCACCGGGGCATCAGCCAGCAGTTTCTTGCCCAGGGTCTTGCGCCCCAGGCGTTGTTGCAGCAGGGCGAAGGGTTGCACGGCGATGCCCTCGACGCCGGGTTTCCAGACCAGTATTTCGCCATCGAGCACACTGCCGTCGGGCAGCATGTGCGCCAGGCCGTGCAGCTCGGGGAAGCGCTCGGTGACCAGCTCTTCGCCGCGCGACCACACCCACAGCTGGCCATCACGCTTGACCACCTGGGCGCGGATGCCGTCCCACTTCCATTCCACCTGCCAGCCTTGTGGCGGACCGAGCAGGGCGTCGAACTGCTCTACCGGCAGTTGCAGGGCATGGGCCAGGAAGAACGGGTAGGGCTGCCCGCCACGCTGCTGGTGTTCGTCGGCCGACTCCGCGGCGATCAGCTTGAGGTAGCTGGCGGCGACCGGGCGATGGCTGAGGTCGGTGTAACCGACCATGCGCTGGGCCACGCGTTTGGCGTCGAGGCCGGCCAGTTGCGCCAGGGCGCGGGTGACCAGCAGTTTCGACACCCCCACGCGAAAGCTGCCGGTGACCAGTTTGAGGCTGAGCATCAGGCTCGGCCGGTCCAGTTGCACCCACAGCTGCGGCAGGCGTTCGCGTACCTGCTCGGCTGGCTGGCCGCGTAATGGCAGCAAGTGCTGTTCGACCCAGTCGGCAAGCCCGGCGTCGCTACCATTGGGGTTTTCCGGCAGCAGCAGCGAGACCGTCTCGGCCAGGTCGCCGACGGCCTGATAGCTTTCTTCGAACAGCCACTCGGGCAGCCCCGACAGTTGCGTGGCCAGTTCGCGCAGCAGGCGGCTCGGCACCATCTGCCGTGGTCGCCCGCCAGCCAGGAAGTACACCGCCCAGGCGGCATCGGCGGCGGGTGCACTGGCAAAATAGTCACGCAGTGCCTGCAACTTGGCGTTGCTCGAAGTGGTGGCGTCCAGGCGCAGGTACAGCTCGGCGAAGGCTTTCATGCCTCGGCGTCCGTGGTAGGCACATCATCCTCTTCGCCGTATTCGGTGACGAAAGCGCGGGCATCCAGCCCCTGCTCGGTGAGGTAGCGCACCAATACATTCACCGAACCGTGGGTGACCATCACCCGTTCGGCGCCGGTCTGGCCGATGGCCCACAACAGGCCCGGCCAGTCAGCGTGGTCGGAGAGCACGAAACCGCGGTCCACGCCGCGCCGCCGGCGGGTGCCGCGCAGGCGCATCCAGCCGCTGGCGAAGGCGTCGCTGTAGTCGCCGAAGCGTTTCATCCAGCTGCTGCCGGACGCCGAGGGCGGGGCCAGTATCAGCGCCTGGCGCAGCAGCGGGTCGTTGCGCGGTATATCGCTGGCGTACAGGGTGGCTGGCAGTTGCACGCCGGCCTCGCGGTACACCCGGTTCAGTGGCTCCACTGCACCGTGCACGACAACCGGGCCAATGCTGGCGTCCAACCCGTGGAGGATGCGCTGGGCTTTTCCGAAGGCATAGCAGAACAGCACGCTGGCCTTGCCTTGCGCGCAGTTGCCGCGCCACCAGGCGTTGATCTGGGCGAACACCTCGGCCTGGCTTGGCCAGCGGTAGATTGGCAGGCCGAAGGTCGATTCGGTGATGAAGGTGTGGCAGCGCACCGGCTCGAATGCAGCGCAGGTGGCGTCGGGCTCGACCTTGTAGTCACCGGAGGCTACCCACACCTGGCCCTGGTATTCCAGGCGCACCTGGGCCGAGCCCAGCACGTGGCCTGCCGGGTGCAGGCTCAAGGTTACGCCGTGGTGCAGCAGGCGTTCGCCATAGGGCAGGGTTTGCAAGTCGATTCCCGCGCCCAGGCGGCTGCGCAGCACGCCGGCGCCTGCGGCGGCGGTCAGGTAGTGGCGGTTGCCGGGGCGGGAATGATCGCCGTGGCCATGGGTGATCACCGCGCGTTCCACCGGGCGCCAGGGGTCGATGTAGAAATCGCCGGGCGGGCAGTACAGGCCTTCGGGGCGGGCGATGACGAGGTCCATGGCGGGGGGCGGCGGTGGTGGGTGGTACAAGGTGGGAGCGTGGGGGGGAGGGGAAAGTTCGGTTGGGTAGGGGGGTTGGAAGGTGTCCGGCGAAGATTCTTCAGCGCTTATGAGATCGAGCGCCGCCCGCGCGGCGCTTCGCGGTGGTTCGGCACCCCGATGAACCCGCTCCCACATTTGTTTCGGGCCAATTATTTCTGCGCAAGTACCGGCGCCTGCTTTAGTGCATGCCTCGAGTCATGTGGAGCGGCGGCAACGCACACGCTGAAACCGCGTCGAATCAACAAGGCGGACCAGGTGTTGGCACAGGAAAGACTGGCCTGAAAAAAACTGTGGGAGCGGGTTCACCCGCGAAGCGCCGCGCGGGCGGCGCTCGATCTGACAGGCGCTGCAAGGCGTTCGGCGAACACATGGCAGCCTTCACCCATCCCCGCCAGAAACCACCCAACCATGAAAAAGCCGCCTGTAGAGGCGGCTTTTTCATGGTTGCTTGAACCTACTTCCCCGGCACCAGCGTCAACCGCTGGCTGCCATAGGCCCGGCCGAAGTTCTGCGGCTGCAGCGGCAGGCTCATGAAGCGCCCCTTGAACCAGGCATCCAGCCCGTCGCTGTAGTGACGGCTGGCCGGGTTGCCCGACTGGCCGCTGCTGGTCAGCAGCTGCAGCGGTTCGGCCTGGCCGAAGTCGACGATCATCCGCGCCGAGGCCGGCAGGCGGGTGTCGAAGTTGCTGCCCCAGGCATAAGGGGTCAACGCCAGGGTGCTGAAGTCGCCACCGGCGGCCATCGGCGAGCGCTTGAGGCTGTCGCCGAGCCCCTGGTAATTGGCCGCTGGCCACTGGTATTGGTGCAGCTTGCCCCACTGCCAGGCGCGGCTATCGGCACCAAGCTGCGCGGTGCCGGCGTCGATCGCGCCGGCCAGGCTGCGGGCCAGGATGGCGGGTTTGTCTTCTTTTTGCGGGGTGTTGCGGTCATCCCAGAACGGGCTGTCGTCGCGGCCCAGCAAGTGGTCGGCCTGGGCCGAGTACGACAACTGCGCGTTGCCGACGAAGGCCTGCCAGGCCGGGCCGGATTCCGGGCCGAGGTCGTCGAGGAAGGCCTGGCGGGTGACTTCCTGGAGGAACAGCTCGTACAGCGCGGCATCGGCCGACACCGGGCTCAGGCGGCCGTCGAAGGCCTTGAGCCGGGTGAGTGCCTCGCGGGCCTTGTCGCGTTGCGCCGCGGGCAGGGCATCGATGGCCTGCTTGAGCGGCTGGGCCATGCCCGGGGCATCGAACATCTGCTTGAGCTTGGCTGCCAGCAGGGTCACCTGGTCGTTTTGCAGGGCCATCAGGCTGCGGCTGTCGTGGCGGCCATTGTCGGCCAGTTCGGCCAGGCGTTCGGCGCGCTCGGGGTAGTACCAGGTGCTCGACAGCTGCATGCCATAGCCCTTGGGCTGGCTACGCTGGTTGGCGTGGCCGATGAAGCCGCTGGGCGGGTCCTGGTCGTAGGGGTGGAGCATGGCGTCGGCGTAGCCGTCCCAGTCATAGCGCCCGTCCCAGCCCGGCGAGGGCAGCAGGCCCTGGCCGTCGCGGCGGTTGGGGTAGCGGCCACTGACCTGCCAGCCGATGTGCTCGGGCTCGGCGAACACGAAGTTGAGCGCCGCCGCGCCCACTTCGCGGGTGCTGTCGAAGGCGCGCTCGAGGTTGCTGGCGCGGGTCAGGTCGAACAGCGCATCGAGGCTGCGGTCATCCTTGAGCTGCGGCAGGTGCAGGGCCAATGCCAGGCTGCCGTGGCCCGGCAGCAGGGTGCCGTGACGGGTGTCGTACATCACCTCGCGCTGCGGGCGCTGGCCACGGACGAAGAAGGTCTCGTTGCGCGCGCGGGCCGCTTGCCACTTGCCGTCGGCCAGGTAGGTCAGCTGGTTGCCCTGGCGGCGCACCTGCTCGAGGAACAGGTCCTGGTTGTCGGCCATTACCGCGCTGGCGCTGAAGGCCAGCTTGCCGTTGTAACCGGCCAGCACGATCGGCAGGCCGGGCAGCGACAGGCCGGCCACCTGGTACTTGCCGGTGTGGATCTGCACTGGGCTCAGTGCCCAGGCGGCGCGGCTGTCGCTGGCCAACAGGCTCTTGCCGCTGCGGCTGCGCTGCGGGCCCAGAGCCAGGTTGGCCGAGCCCGGGGCGCCGAGCAGGCCGAGGTCGGCCAGTTGTTGGCCGGCGGCGGCCAGCGAGGCCAGGCCCGGCAATTGGCTGGCCAGGTTGATGCCCTTGAGCTTGTCGGTTTCGGCATGGGCCAGGGGTTCGTCCGGGGCACCGGGCAGCAGCCAGGCCAGCTTGTCGCTGCCGACTTTCTGCGCCAGGGTCAGGGCCGAGAGTTCTTCCTGCAGGTTCACCGACTGGCTGAACGCGTACAGGCTGAAGATCAGAGCCGAGTCCTCGGGCTTCCAGTATTCAGGGCGGTAGCCGCTGCCGGCGAGCTCGGCCGGCAGCTTGTCGCGGTAGCGGAACAGGTAGGCGTTGACCCCGCGGGCGTACACCTCGAAGAAGCGCTTGAGCCGCGGCGAGGCGTCGGCGTAAAGCTGGGCGGCGCTTTGCTTGAGGTTGGCTGCGCGCATCAGGCGGTCGATTTCCAGCGCGTCGGGGCCGGCCAGCTCGGCCAGGCGGCCCTGGGCCAGCAGGCGCATGCTGAGCATCTGGCCGATGCGGTCACCGGCGTGCACATAGCCCAGGCTGAACAGTGCGTCGTGGAAGTTGCTGCTCTCGATCAGCGGCGCGCCCATGGCGTTGCGCCGCACCGAAACGTTCTGCGCCAGGCCCTTGAGCGGCTGCACGCCGGTGGTTGGCGGCACGCTGTCCTGATAGCCGCCCATCTGGCAGCCGGCCAGCGCAAGCAGGCCGAGCAGCGCGGCAGCACCGCCGAAGCGAAGGCGGAAGGGGGGAAGGACGGCCATGACGGGGCTCCTGCAGGGCGTGGCGGGGTTCGGAAGGCGCTAAGGTAGTGAGCGCGCAGTCGCCGTGCAAGGTGCCGGGGCGGTTTATTTACCAGTGGTCATGCAGCGCGGGGCAAGCCCGCTCCCACACGCTTGTCGTGGGAGCGGGCTTGCCCCGCGATTGTTGTGCTCGGCGCGTTGGGCTTCGCCGATCAGGCGCCGTGGCACTTCTTGAATTTCTTCTCGCTGCCGCATGGGCACGGGTCGTTGCGGCCAACGTCCTTCAGGGCGTTGCGCACCGGCTCCTGGTGGCCGTGGTTGCAGTGCGGGCCGTGCACATGGCCGTGATCGTGGTCGTGGTGATGGTCGTGGCCATGGTCGCAGTCGGGGCCATGGACATGGGGTTGTTGGGTCATTGCGGGGTACTCCGGTTGAAGATGGCGGCGATTATCTCACCACTGGCCGACAAGTGCAGCGTCAGCCGGCGACGTAGCTGGCGCAGCACTTCTTGAACTTGTGCCCGCTGGTGCAGGGGCAGGGGTCGTTGCGCCCGGCCTTGAGCGGCACGGTTGGGTCGATGAAGTACCAGCGGCCCTTGTTCTGCACGAACGCCGAGCGTTCGCGGTGCTGGTGGTCGCCCTGTGCATCGTGCCAGCGGGCGGTGAAGGTGACGAAGGCATGTTCGGGCTGCCCACCGAGCACCTCGGCGCCTTCCACCTCCAGCCCCAGCCAGGTGCTCTGGGCG
This sequence comes from Pseudomonas sp. NPDC089406, assembly GCF_044900265.1. NCBI lineage: Bacteria > Pseudomonadati > Pseudomonadota > Gammaproteobacteria > Pseudomonadales > Pseudomonadaceae > Pseudomonas > Pseudomonas sp. NPDC089406. Next base: position 212,395 of record NZ_JBJDNC010000005.1, read on the forward strand.
CTCCAGGCGCTGATCCCCGGGCGGTCCAGGCCGGCCTGCTGGGCCGGCAGGGTGGTCGCCACCAGGTAGTCGACCAGCCCTAGCACATAGGCGCTGTAGCGCGAGCGCATCAGCGTCTGTGCGTCGGGCGCCGGGGTGCCGGCGTGGTAATGCCCGCAGCAGGCATCGAGCAGGTTGCCACTGCCGCAGGGGCAGACCGAGACACTCATTGAATCACCACCAGTACTTGCCGAAGTTTTGCGGGTTGGCCCAGAACTTGGCGTTGAGCCAGTCCGGGACCTGTTTGTAGTCATGCAGATCATAGGTGAACAGGCTCAGCTGCTGCCCGTCGCGCTGGAATTTTTCACTGGCTGACATTGCCAGCGAGAAAAAGTCGGTGGCTTGCCAGCCGCAGGCGGCCAGGTCGGCCAGCACCGCAACGCGGCTGGCGTTGAGGTTGCGGATGCCGCCCAGCAGCTGCAGGCCATCGCGCTTGGGCAGGTGCTCAAGGCAGTCCACCAGCAGCGCCAGGTCGAAGCGTTGCGCGGCCAGTGCAGCGGGCAGCGCGCCGGGGGCGGCCAGCTCGATGCGGGTGTCGGGGTGAGCCTCGGCAAAGGCATCCAGCGCCGGGAAGCGGCTGCCTACCAGCAGCAGGGTGCGCGGGGCGAAGCGCTCGAGCAGGGCGGCCAGGGCCTGTTGCGGCGTGCGGGGTGAGACAGCGTCGGTCATTGCCATTCCTCGTTCAGGTCGCTCAAGACTAACGGTCCTGAGGTGTTGGGCAAAGAGGCAAGAGGCTGAGGTCATGGCTTATTGCTGGCAGAGCGGTAAACGGCGGTCTTTACTCCCAGAGCGTCGGTTTTGTACCGATTCCCCCTATGGAGAGGCAACAAGATGAGCATAGTACGCACAGCGATACCCCTGGTTCTGCTCACCAGTGTGTTGACTGGTTGTGCAGGTTTGCAAAAAACCGACTGGCCGAAGTGTGCTGCCGTCGGGGGCGTAGGCGGCGCGGCCCTGGGCGCCATCGAGAGTTCCAGCTGGGCGGGCTGGGGCGCCTTGCTCGGTGGCGGCCTGGCGGCCGGCTACTGCTGGGCCCATGGCGATGGTGACGAAGACGGCGACGGCGTGCCGGACAGCCGCGACAAGTGCCCCGGCACCCCGCGCGGCGTGCAGGTGGACGCCAACGGTTGCCCGCCAGCGCCGGCGCCAGTGGCCGAAGAAGTGGTGGTGCAGAAGGAAGAAGTCATCGTCATCCGTGACGTGCACTTCGAGTTCGACTCGGCGCGCCTGACCGCCACCGACAAAGAGCGCCTGAACACCGTGGCCACGCGCCTCAAGCAAGAGGCACCGAGCGCGCGCCTGAGCGTTACCGGGCACACCGACAGCGTCGGCTCCGACCGCTACAACCAGAAGCTCTCCGAGCGCCGCGCGCATTCGGTGACCGACTACCTGGTCGAAAGCGGCGTGCCGCGCAGCAGCTTCGTCTCGGTGGTGGGGGCCGGTGAAACCCAACCGGTGGCTGACAACGCCACGGTCGACGGGCGGGCGATGAACCGTCGTACCGAGATCAAGATCCAGCGTTAAGTGCAGTGCGCCCGCGCCTTGAGAAGTGGCGCGGGCGCGTCTTTACTCCTGGGTGACCGGTAGTGGCCGGTGACACAGGAGCATTCAGCATGAGTGTAATGTCGAAGGCGGCGCTGCCGCTGGTGCTGGCCACCGGGCTGCTGACCGGTTGCGCCACCCACAGCGATGGCAGTGCGCCCCTCAATCAAAGGACCTGGCCTCTGTGCAGCCTGCTCGGCGGGCTGGTCGGCGGTGGCCTGGGCGCCATCGAGAGTTCCAGCTGGGCGGCCGGTGCCGGTGCTGCCGGGGTAATCGCCGGTGGCCTGATCTGCTATGCCCAGGATGGCGACGAGGATGGCGATGGCGTCTTCGACCGCCGCGACCGTTGCCCGGACACCCCGGCCGGTACGCAGGTCGACCACATGGGCTGCCCGTTGCCCCAGTACCCGCCCGTGCAACCCAAGCCTGAGCCGGTTGCTGCTGCGCCCGAGGTGATCACCCTCGATGACCAGGGCCAGGTATTGTTCGCCTTCAATTCCGCCGAGCTCAACGACGGCGCCCGGCAGCGCCTGCAAAGCCTGATGCCGAAGCTGAACGACCCCAGCGTGGGCAGCGTCAAGGTCATCGGCCATACCGACAGCGTGGGGTCGGACAGTTACAACCAGGGGTTGTCCGAGCGCCGGGCCAGCAGCGTCGCCGAATACCTGATCAGCCAGGGGCTGGCGCCGCAGAAGGTCACCAGCCAGGGCCGCGGCGAGAGCGAGCCGGTGGCCGACAATGACACCGACGAGGGCCGGGCGCATAACCGACGGGTGGAATTGCACCTGAACTGACCCTCTGGCGCGTGCCCCTGCAACAGGGGTACTGTTGCCGGCGCGGTTCGTTCGCACGAGCCGCGCCGACATAACAAAAAAACCAGTGGGGGCGGGGTATGAAGTTCATCCTGGGCCTGGGCAAGGCGCTGACGGTGGTGTTCTGGTGGATCGTGCTGGTCAACCTGTTCATGCCGCAGCCAGTGCCGATCAATCTGCTGATCAATGCCGCCGGTATCGTGCTGTTGACGCTGCATGTGCTGGAGGTGCTGTTCTTCAATGCCAGCCTGCGCGGGCGTAGCCACCGCTGGTTCGACCGGTTGCAGATTCTGCTCACCGGGATTTTCCATGTGATGTCCATCCGCAAACCTGAAGAGGCGTCTAGCCGTGCGTAAACTGTTGTTGCTGGCCGCCCTGGCCACGCCCATGGCCCAGGCCGAGAGCCTTGAAGTCGCCGCCCACTCGATGCTGCGCCTGCCCAACAAGGCGGCCAGCGTGCACCTTGAGCAACTGCGTGTGGCTGATTCGGCCACCCTGCTGCTGCCGGCCTCGCTCACCGAACTGAAAATCGACCGGCTGGAGCTGGGGCGTGATGCGCGTATTGCCATTGCGCCGGCCGAGCATGACCTGCGCATCGTTGCTGCCAGCGCGTATCTTGGGGCTGGCAGCGAGTTCAGTGCGCCTGGGGCTGCGGGCAGTTATGAGCGTGCGGCGCGGCCCGGGCGTAACCTGGATTTACGCCTGGAGGCGCTGGAGGCCGAGCAGTTGGCCATCGATGCCCGGGGTGGTGCCGGGGCGCCGGGGTATGTGGGGCTCGACGGGGCCAATGGCAAGCCGGGTGGTTGCACCTGGGGGCAGGCCAGCCGTGGGGCCAATGGCGATGATGGGGGTAATGGGCATGATGGTGCTGCCGGTGGGCGGGTTCGCCTGGCGGTGCCGGAGGGGTTTGAACGGGATCGGATTGTGGTGCGGGTTGATGGCGGGGCGGCGGGTAAGCCTGGGGCGGCTGGCAAGCCTGGCAAGGGTGGGGCCAGCAAGGGGTGCCTGGTTTATCGCACTGATGCGGGGGGCAATGGGCGGCCTGGGGCCGAGGGGGCGCCTGGGTTGGCGGGGGCTTCTGGGGAGTTGATATTGCAGCGGTTGTGATTTTTGGGTTGTTGGTTGGTTGGTTGGTTGGTTGGTTTTTAGAGTTTTATGCGCATTCATTATTTGTAGTGACGCTTATTCACCTTTCCGCCCTTACGGCGGGTTACTTTTTTTCGTGGAAAAAAGTAACCAAAAACCGTGC
>NZ_JBJDNC010000006.1:0-213103 GCF_044900265.1 Pseudomonas sp. NPDC089406
TTGATTCTCAAGGAGTTTCGCGTTCCGTTGTCGCTGGAAGTGGGGCGCATTATAAGGGGATCTGAAACCCCGTCAACCCTTTATTTCAAATAATTGAAATATTTGCAGAAAAGGCCGGAGGAAGGCTTCCGAGGGCCCGCCACAATACATTCCACACCACCATCACCCCCTCCCCCACCTCGGCAACCGCCTCATCACACCTGGCACCCGCAACACCATCAACACCCCACCCACCGCCGCATAAATCGCCCACTCCCGCAAATCCGAACGCACGATCCACAAGAAATGCAGCAACCCCAACCCAAGCACGACATAAACCAGCCTGTGCAGCTTCTTCCACCTCGCCCCCAAGCGCTTCTGGCTGTATCGGTTGGAGGTGACCGCCAACACCAGCAAACCCAAAAACCCCAGCGCCCCCACAATAATGTAAGGCCGCTTGCGCAACTCCACCCCGAACTGCCCCCAGTCCAGCCCCAGGATGAACACCAGGTAAGCCGCTAGGTGCAGCACTATATAAGCAAAGCACCACAACCCCAGTTGCCGGCGCACCACCACCCACCCCGACCAGCCACTCAAACGCTGCAGGGGCGTCATGCTCAAGGTAATCAGCAGGAATACCAGCGCCCCCAGCCCCAGGCGAACCATAAGGATCTTCCCAGGGTCAGGGTCCAGTTGCCCGGTCAGTGCCTGATACAACCACCACACCGGAAACAGGCACCCGGCAATGAAGATGCCGAAACGAAACCACGGATAGCGCATCAATAGTTCTTCCGCAGGTCGAGCCCGCTATATAAAGAGGCCACCTCATCGGCATACCCGTTGAACATCTGCGTCTCCCGCACATTGGGGCTGAACAGCCCGCTGGGCAGGCGTCGCTCACGGGCCTGGGTCCAACGCGGGTGGTCGACCGTCGGGTTGACGTTGGCATAGAAGCCATACTCGGTCGGCGCCAACCCCTGCCAGGTAGTCGCCGGCTGCTCGGCCACCAGGCTGATGCGCACGATCGACTTGATGCTCTTGAAGCCATACTTCCACGGCACCACCAAACGCAGCGGCGCACCGTTCTGGTTGGCCAGCTCCCGCCCATACATGCCCACCGCCAGAATCGCCAGCGGGTTCATCGCCTCATCCAGGCGCAGCCCCTCTACATACGGCCAGTCGATCAGGGCAAAACCTGAGCGCTGGCCCGGCATGCTTTTCGGGTCCTGCAGGGTCTCGAAGCGCACATAACGCGCCTTCGACGTTGGCTCTACCTGCTTGAGAATCTCGGCCAGCGGAAAGCCCAGCCACGGGATCACCATCGACCAGGCCTCGACGCAACGCAGCCGGTAGATGCGCTCTTCCAACTGATAGGGTTTGACGAAGTCTTCCAGGGCATAGCGCCCGGGCTTGCCCACCTCGCCATCCACCACCAGGCTCCAGGGTTCGGTCTTCAGGCTGCCGGCATTGGCCGCCGGGTCGCCCTTGTCAGGGCCGAACTCATAGAAGTTGTTGTAGTGGGTGGCATCCTTGAACGGGGTAATGGCCTCCCCCTGCACAGTCACCGCCTGCCAGCGCGTGGCCCCCAGCTTATCGGCGAACCACGCCGGCGCCTTGCCGGGCTCGACATCGGCATAGCGCGATACCTCGGCGGCGGCCCCAAGCCGCGGCAAGGCGCCCACGGCGAGGCCCGCCAGGCTTGCACCCAGCAAATGGCGACGAGAGAGATAGATACCTTCGGGGGTGATCTCCGATGCTTTGCAATCGGAAGACCGGGGAAGCTTGATGAGCATGGCGGCTCCACAGTACGGGTAACTGATGTACCCGTAAGACTATGGAGCCGGCAGGTTATTCCGCGATTAAATCTTTGTCAGGTTTTGCGACGACGGGTGCGCAGCAGGTACTGCACCGGGCCGGAAATCGCATAAGCGAGGAAGATCAGCAGCAGAATGCGCGGCGGGTCGCTGAACACCACGGCGAACACCAGCACCACCGCCAGGATGGCTACGAAGGGTACGCGCCCCTTGAGGTCCAGTTCCTTGAAGCTGTTGTACTTGACGTTGCTGACCATCAGCATGCCCGCGGCAGCCACCAGCAGCGCCACCAGGAACGACAGCTTGGAGCCCTGGATACCGTAGTCGCTGAACGCCCACACGGTACCGGCCACCACACCTGCCGCCGCCGGGCTGGCCAGGCCGATGAAGTAACGCTTGTCGGCGGTGCCGACCTGGGTGTTGAAGCGTGCCAGGCGCAGCGCGGCGCCGGCCACATAGATGAAGGCGACCATCCAGCCGACCTTGCCCATGTCGCCCAGCGCCCAGCCAAACGCCAGCAGCGCCGGCGCCACACCGAAGGCGACCATGTCCGACAGCGAGTCGTACTCGGCACCGAAGGCGCTTTGCGTGTTGGTCATGCGCGCCACACGGCCGTCGAGGCCGTCGAGCACCATGGCGACGAAGATCGCGATGGCAGCAAAGGCGAAGTACTTGCTCGCCTCGCGCGGGTCACCGGCACTCAGGGCGCTCTGCGCGCTCATCGAGCTGATGATGGAATAGAAGCCGGCGAACAGGTTCGCGGTGGTGAACAGGTTGGGCAGCAGGTAGATGCCGCGGTGCCGGACCTTGCGCCCTTCGGCGTCGTGGCCTTCTTCAACATGCTCATCGACAGGTAGCAGGCTTTCGGCGTCGGAGGGCTTGTTCGGCTCTTCGGGACGTTCGCTCATTAAAAGTACCTTGCAACAGGGTGGAATATGTTCGACATGGGCCCGCGGAATGGGTTCTGACGGCGAGCCACTGATCGCTTTATACCAGATGCAGCCCGCACAAACGAAAAAACGCGGCCGAAGCCGCGTTTTTCATCTACCGAAGCAGGGCCTTAGTTCTTGGCCTTGTCGACGATCTTGTTAGCCGAGATCCAAGGCATCATCGAACGCAGTTGCTCGCCGATGATTTCGATGCCGTGGGCGGCGTTGTTGCGGCGCTTGGCGGTCATCGATGGGTAGTTGGTGGCGCCTTCGCTGATGAACATCTTCGCGTACTCGCCGTCCTGGATGCGCTTCAGAGCGTTGCGCATGGCCTTGCGGGATTCTTCGTTGATGACTTCCGGGCCGGTGACGTACTCACCGTACTCGGCGTTGTTGGAGATCGAGTAGTTCATGTTGGCGATACCGCCTTCGTACATGAGGTCAACGATCAGCTTCAGCTCGTGCAGGCACTCGAAGTAGGCCATTTCCGGCGCGTAGCCCGCTTCGACCAGGGTTTCGAAACCGGCTTTGACCAGCTCGACGGTACCGCCGCACAGAACGGCTTGCTCACCGAACAGGTCGGTTTCGGTCTCGTCCTTGAAAGTGGTTTCGATGATGCCGGTACGGCCGCCACCGACGCCTGCGGCGTAGGACAGGGCGACGTTCTTGGCGTTGCCCGAAGCGTCCTGGTAGATGGCGATCAGGTCAGGGATGCCGCCGCCTTTGACGAACTCGGAGCGAACGGTGTGGCCCGGGGCCTTCGGCGCGATCATGATCACGTCGAGGTCGGCACGCGGAACGACCTGGTTGTAGTGGATCGAGAAGCCGTGGGAGAAGGCCAGGGTGGCGCCTTTCTTGATGTTCGGCTCGATTTCGTTCTTGTACAGAGCGCCCTGGAACTCGTCCGGGGTCAGGATCATGACCAGGTCGGCAGCAGCGACGGCGGTGGCCACGTCGGCAACTTTCAGGCCGTGGGCTTCTGCCTTGGCAACGGTGGCCGAGCCTTTACGCAGACCGACGGTAACGTCTACACCGGAGTCCTTCAGGTTGCACGCCTGGGCGTGGCCTTGGGAACCGTAGCCGATGATGGCGACTTTCTTGCCCTGGATGATGGAAAGGTCGCAGTCTTTATCGTAGAAAACTTTCATGAAATACCCCTGGTTATATCTCGGCCCCCTGCGGAGCCATCGCTAATTTTTGAAGTTAGATGCTGAGCACTTTGTCGCCACGGGCAATGCCGGTGACGCCGCTGCGCACGGTTTCGAGAATCGATGCAGTGCCGATCGCCTGGATGAAGCTGTCCAGTTTGTCGCTGGTGCCGCTCAGCTGCACGGTGTACACGCTGGCGGTCACATCGACGATCTGGCCACGGAAGATATCCGTGGTGCGCTTGATCTCGGCACGCTGGGCACCGGTGGCCTTGACCTTGACCAGCATCAGTTCGCGCTCGATGTGGGCGCTCTCCGACAGGTCGACCAGCTTGACCACTTCGACCAGCTTGTTGAGGTTCTTGGTGATCTGCTCGATCACCTCATCATGGCCGACGGTGGTCAGCGTCAGACGCGACAAGGTCGGGTCTTCGGTCGGGGCCACGGTCAGGCTTTCGATGTTGTAGTTGCGCTGGGAAAACAGGCCGACCACGCGAGACAAGGCACCGGGTTCGTTTTCCAGCAGCAAAGAGATGATGTGCCGCATATCAGGTACGCTCCGTCTTGCTCAGCCACATGTCACGCATCGAGCCGTCCTTGATCTGCATCGGGTAGACGTGCTCGGTACGGTCGATCGCGATGTCGATGAACACCAGGCGATCCTTCATCGCAAAGGCCTCTTCCAGTTTCGGCTTGAGGTCTTTCAGGCTGGTGATGCGGATACCCACATGGCCATAGGCCTCGGCCAGCTTGACGAAGTCGGGCAGCGACTCGACGTAGGAGTGCGAGTGGCGGCCGTTGTAGGCCATGTCCTGCCATTGGCGGACCATGCCCAACACACCGTTGTTCATGTTGACGATCTTCACCGGCAGGCCGTACTGCATGCAGGTGGACAGCTCCTGGATGTTCATCTGAATGCTGCCTTCGCCGGTGACGCAGGCCACGTCCTGATCCGGGAAGTTCAGCTTCACGCCCATGGCCGCCGGGAAACCGAAGCCCATGGTGCCCAGGCCACCGGAGTTGATCCAGCGGTTGGGTTTGTTGAAGCGGTAGTACTGCGCCGCGAACATCTGGTGCTGGCCCACGTCGGAGGTGACGAAGGCATCACCATGGGTGACTTCGCACAGCGTCTCGATCACGTGCTGCGGTTTGATCACGCTGCCGTCGCCCTTGTCGTAAGGGAACAGGTCGCCATCGCCACGCCATTCGTCGATCTGCTTCCACCAGGCATCCAGCGCCGCCTTGTCAGGCTGCTCACCGATTTCTTTCAGAATGCTCAGCATCTCGTTGAGCACGCTTTCCACCGGGCCGACAATCGGCACGTCGGCCTTGATCATCTTCGAGATCGACGCAGGGTCGATGTCGATGTGGATGATCTTGGCGTTCGGGCAGAACTTGGCCGGGCCGTTGACCACGCGGTCATCGAAACGCGCACCGACGGCGAAGATCACGTCGGCGTTGTGCATGGCCAGGTTGGCGGTATAGCTGCCGTGCATGCCGAGCATGCCGAGGAACTGGCGGTCGGTACCCGGGAAGCCACCAAGGCCCATGAGGGTGTTGGTGACCGGCAGGTTCAGCGACTTGGCAATCTCGGTGAGGGCTTCGGAGCCACCACCCAGAATCACGCCGCCACCGGAGTAGACGATCGGGCGCTTGGCTGCCAAGAGCATTTCGGCGGCCTTGCGGATCTGGCCGGAGTGGCCACGTACAGCCGGGCTATAGGAGCGCAGCTTGACCTTTTTCGGGTAGATGTACTCGAACTTCTCGGCCGGGTTGGTCATATCTTTTGGAATGTCGACCACGACCGGGCCAGGGCGGCCAGACTGTGCCAGATAGAAGGCTTTTTTCAGAACTTCAGGGATTTCCGAGGCGTGCTTGATCATGAAGCTGTGCTTCACGATCGGCCGGGAAATACCGATCATGTCGGTTTCCTGGAAGGCATCGGTGCCGACCATGGTGCTGGGCACCTGGCCAGACAGGATGACCATCGGGATGGAATCCATGTAGGCGGTGGCAATGCCGGTGATGGCATTGGTCGCGCCTGGGCCGGAAGTCACCAGTACCACGCCGGCCTTGCCGGTGGCACGAGCGTAACCGTCCGCCATATGGGTAGCAGCCTGTTCGTGACGGACCAGGATGTGCTCGACTTCCGGTTCCTTGAACAGTGCATCGTAAACATGCAGGAGAGCACCGCCTGGGTACCCGTAGATATGCTTAACGCCTTCGTCGCGCAAGAAGCGGACGACCATTTCAGCGCCGGATAAGAGCTCCACGTTGTTCACCTCTAAAACGCCAGAATACCGCCCTCACTGGGCGGGTCTTAATAGGTTTACTGCCAAGCAGAGCATGAGCGAACGTCAGCACTGACTGAGCAAGTATTGGGAAAGCCCTGGTGTGTTGCGGGTCTTCCCACCCAGCGCGAGGTAACGCGTTGCGGGGTGTTACAAGTCGGCGCGGGTGTGCGCCTCATGATCTGCTTAGCGGGTCTGCTTCTGGCAGTCCCCCTACAGCGGAATCTGGATTCTTGTGATTTGGCGCCTACAAGTCAAGAAAAATTATTGCCAATTTTTCCGCAAGATGAATCGCAACCACCACTAAAAACCGATGCAGCAGCAGGAAAAACAAGATTTCCATAAAAAAGGGCCACAATCTGCGGCCCTTGAAGGAAAAACTGAAGAAATCAGGCGGATGGGCTGATCAATTGATCGAATGCTGCCAACAGCCGCCGCAGCTCCCGGCTTTGCTCCGGGCGGTCGGTGAACACCGTTTCGGCCATCACCAGGATGCCCGAGGCGCTGGGCAGCGGGTGGCCCTGTTCGAGAATGATCGCCATGCGCGGCAGGAAGATCCACTGCAGCCACTGCTCGAAGGCCATGCTGTCGACCGCGAACGGCACCGTGCTGGCCAGTGCTTCGGCACTGGGGGTGGCATCGCTCCACCAGCCCTGCACCTTGAGTTCGCGCTCGATCAGCAGCAGGTGGTCGGCGATATCCAGAATGCGCTGTTCCATCACAGGTTGACCTGCGCCTTCTGCCGCGCCAGTGCAGCACCGGCGCTGTCACCCTGCTTCTCGCGGGCCTGGGCGATGGTGTTCCACAGCTGGGCTTGCAGGTCCGGGCGGCCATTCGCGTAGGTCAGGGCGCGGCGGGCCAATTGCTCGGACTGCGCGGCATCCCCTTGCGACAGACGCACCTGGGCCAGGCGGAACAGCACCTGCGGCTCGCGCGGGGCGATGCGCTGGGCACGCTCCAGGCTGGAGGCCGCGCCGTTGAAGTCGCCACTGCCCTGCTGTTGCTGGGCAGTGGTCAGCAGCGCCAGCACCGGGCCATCGAGCTGCTCGTCGGCAGACAAGCCGCCGCTGCTGGCCCGCGGGATGCCGGTCGGCGCCGGGGTAGCGGCCGGGGCGCTCATCGAGGCGATGTCGAACGGCTCGTCAGCCACCGGGTTGGGGTTGGTGCTGATCGGGCCACTGCTGACCGGGCCCGGGGTGATCGGGCCGGTGCTGATCGGCGTGGTACTGATCGGCGAACCGCCGCTGCCCTGCGGGATCATCACGGTCACGCCGGAATCTTCCGGCAGCGACTGCGCCTGGCTGCTGCCACCGCTGGTCGGGTAGGCCGACGTGCGGTTGGCCGAGACGCGCTCGCTGTTGGAAACCCGGGTGCTCGAATCCACCACCGGGATGTTGCCACGCGGGACGCTGGCGCAGCCGTGCAGCACGGCCACCGCGGTCAAGGCAGGTATCCACCACTTGTTCACTTCACACCCTCTTCAAAGCTCGTGCTCAATTCATCCAGCCCTTAACCCAGTCCATGACCGATTCAGCCGGGTTCTGCTCGCCACCACAGGCAGCGCCGACGGGCGGTTCGCTGCCGCGAATATACGGCATCTGCACCGCTCCCGGACAGCTGGCGTCGGAACCCTGGCCGGTATGCGGGTCGATCCAGGCCTGCACCACGTTGTCCGGCTGCGGCATGTCCAGCGGCAGCGGGTCGGCCTTCTTCATGAAGCTGGTCCACACCTGCAGCGCGCCGGTGGCACCGGTGAACGGGGTCTTGCCGTTGTCGTCGCGGCCCAGCCACACCACCGCCAGCAGGTCCTGGCTGAAGCCGGAGAACCAGCTGTCGCGCGAGTCGTTACTGGTGCCGGTCTTGCCCGCCAAAGTCAGCGAGCTGGGCAGCACGTTGTACACCGAGCGGCCAGTACCTTCACGCATTACCCGCTGCATGGCGTTCTGCACCAGGTAGATCGAGCCCGGGTCGAAGGTCTGCTGAATCTGGAACGGGTAGCGCTTGAGCGGCTCGCCTTCGGCGGTGAGCACGCTGCGGATGCCGCGCATCGGCGTGTTGAAACCGCCATTGGCGATGGTCTGGTACATGGTCGCCACCTGTATCGGCGACATGCCGCCAGCACCCAGCAGCATCGCCGGGAACGCCGGCCAGTCCACCTGCACGCCCAACCGGCCGATGGTCTTGATCACGTTCGGCACGCCCACTTCCAGGCCCAGCTTGGCGGTGGACAGGTTCAGCGAGTTGGCCAGGCCCTGGTACAGGTAGATGGTGCCATGCGGGCGGCGGTCGTAGTTCTGCGGCCGCCACACCTGGCCATCGGCGCCCTTCACCGAGAACGGCTCGTCCTGCACCCAGGTGGTCAGGGTGTACTTGCTCGGTTGCTCCAGCGCGGTGAGGTACACCGACGGCTTGACCAGCGAGCCGATCGGTCTTGAGGCGTCCAGCGCCCGGTTGAAGCCGGCAAAGCCCGCCTGGCGGCTGCCGATCAGGGCCTGCACCTCGCCGGTTTCCGGGTTGGTGACCACCATCGCCGATTCCACCTCGTCGGCGCCCTTGCGCCCGGCCAGGCGCTTGAAGGTCTCGCTCATGGCGGTTTCGGCCTTCATCTGCAGAATCGGGTCGAAGCTTGTGAAGATGCGCAGGCCTTCTTCGGTCAAGTCTTCGTCGCGGTAGTCCTGGCGCAGCTGGCGCTTGACCAGGTCGAGGAAGGCCGGGAACGAGCTGTCCGCCAGGCTGCCGCGCTTGGTCACGCCCAGCGGCATCTTTTTCGCGGCATCGACCACTTCCTGGCTGGCCACGCCCTGCTCGGCCAGCAGGTCCAGCACCAGGTTGCGGCGCTGCAAGGCGCGCTCGGGGTAGCGGCGCGGGTTGTAGTAGGACGGGCCCTTGACCATGCCCACCAGCAAGGCGATCTGGTGCAGCTTCAGCTCCTGCAGCGGCTGGCTGAAGAAGAACTGGCTGGCAAGGCCGAAGCCGTGCACCGCGCGCTGGCCGTCCTGGCCGACGAACACCTCGTTGAGGTAGGCCTCGAGGATGTCACGCTTGTCGTAGTGAATCTCCAGCAGCACCGCCATCATCGCCTCGGTCAGCTTGCGGCTGAGGCTGCGCTCGTTGGTGAGGAAGAAGTTCTTAACCAGCTGTTGCGTCAGCGTACTGCCGCCCTGGCGCATGGCACCCGACGAGGTGTTGACCCAGATCGCCCGGGCGATCGACTTGGGCGACACGCCGAAGTGGCTGTAGAAGTCGCGGTCTTCGGTGGCGATCAGGGTTTCCAGCAGGTACGGCGGCACCTGGTCGATCTTGATCAGGATGCGGTCTTCGAGGTTTTTCGGGTAGATGCCGCCGATCATCAGCGGCTCCAGGCGCACCACGTCGAGCTTGCCGCCATTGGCGCCATTGAGCCCGGCCACATAGTCGCCCGAGAAGCGCACCCGCACGAACTGCGCTGGCTCCATGCCCTCGTAGAACTGGAAGCCACGGGTGTTGATGTCGATGGTGTTGCCGTTGACCGACGCCGCACCCGGCCCGTTGGCCGCGCTTTCCCGGCGGTAGCCGAGGGCATCGAGTTCGGTGAGGAAGTCGTTCTTGCTCAGCTTCTGGCCGACGAACAGCTCCAGCGGCCGGGCGTACACCTTGGCCGGGATGGTCCAGCGCTTGCCGGAGAACTTCTCCTGCACGGTGGCATCGAGGTAGACCGCGAAGCCGGCGATCACTACCAGGCCAACCAGGCTGAGCTTGATTGCCCAGCCCAGCCAGGCGCGGGCGCGGCCGGTCGGGCGTTGTTTGGGGGTGCGGGAATTTCGGGTACGTGTCATGGCGGCGGATTATACGCACTTTATAAAAGGGAGGCAGACGCCCCATTGGCGGTTTGCAGGGGCGGCACCATTGACCATAATGGCGCCTTCGAATTCCCTGACTCCCAAAGGAAGATCCGTGAGCCAAGCCCTGATCACCGCGTTGCAGAATCCCGCCCTTTATCCGCACCCGGTCGAAGGCTTCCAGCTCATCGAGACGCATATCTCCTGGGTGCTGCTGACCGGCGAGTACGCCTACAAGGTCAAGAAGCCGATGAACTTCGGCTTTCTCGACTTCACCCGCCTCGACCAGCGCGGCCACTTCTGCCGCGAAGAGCTGCGCCTGAACCAGCGCCTGACCGAAGGCCTGTACCTGGACGTGCTGCCGATCACCGGCAGTGCCGACGCCCCGCAGCTCGGCGGCGAAGGCGAGGCGATCGAGTACGTGCTGAAAATGCGCCAGTTCCCCCAGGGCCAGATGCTCAACACCCTGCAGGCCAACGGCGAGCTGAACGCCGGGCACATCGACCAGATGGCCCGGCAGATCGCCGAATTCCACTTGCAGGCGCCCAAAGTGCCGGTCGAGCACCCGCTGGGTACCCCGGACGCGGTCATGGCCCCGGTAGAGCAGAACTTCGAGCAGATCCGCCCGTTCCTCACTGACAAGGCCGACCTGCAACAACTGGACAACCTGCAAGCCTGGGCCCAGGACAGCTTCAAGCGCCTGCACGGCCTGCTCGAGGCGCGCAAGGCCAATGGCTTCATTCGCGAATGCCACGGTGACATTCACCTGGGCAACGCCACCCTGATCGACGGCAAGGTGGTGATCTTCGACTGCATCGAGTTCAACGAACCGTTCCGCCTGACCGACGTCTACGCCGACGTCGGCTTCCTCGCCATGGACCTCGAAGACCGCGGCCTCAAGTGCCTGTCGCGGCGCTTCATCAGCCAGTACCTGGAACTCACCGGCGACTATCAAGGGCTGGAGCTGCTGAACTTCTACAAGGCTTACCGCGCCCTGGTGCGGGCCAAGGTCGCCCTGTTCAGCATGCCTGCCGACGCCGACGGCGTGCAGCGCGCCACCACCCTGCGCACCTACCGCAACTACGCCAACCTGGCCGAAAGCTACAGCGCCATCCCGTCGCGCCTGCTGGCCGTCACCCACGGGGTTTCGGCAGTGGGCAAGAGCCACGTGGCCATGCGCCTGGTCGAAGCCCTGGGCGCCGTGCGGGTGCGTTCGGACGTGGAGCGCAAGCGCCTGTTCGGCGAGCAGCAGCAAGCCGAAGCCGGCCAGCTACAAGCCGGTATCTACGATGCTGATGCCAGCGCCGCCACCTACCAGCGCCTGCACGAGCTGGCCGCCACCATTCTGCGCGCCGGCTTCCCGGTGGTGCTCGATGCCACCTACCTCAAGGCCGAGCAGCGCCAAGCCGCGGCAACTGTCGCCAGCGAAACCGGCGTGCCGTTCCTGATCCTCGACTGCCACGCCCCGGAAGCGGTGATCGCCAGCTGGCTGGAGCAGCGCCAGGCCGAAAACGACGACCCGTCCGACGCCACCCTCGAGGTGGTCCAGGCGCAACAGGCCAGCCGCGAGGCACTGAGTAGCGATGAGCTCAAGCAAAGCACCCGCGTCGACACCCAAGCCGCCAGCAGCATGGACCAGGTGATCGAGCAGATCCGCCAGCGCCTGCCCGGCCTGTAACCTGCCAGGCGTGAAGCAGTCGACAGTTCACGCCTGAAGTCAGGCGCCTCCTGCGTGATGGCATTACAGTATCATCACGACCCAAAGGAGGCGCCGCCATGAACCAACCCCGTCAGCTGGACAACGTGCTATTTACCCTGGTTCGCGACGAGAAGATCGCCGAGTTCAACCGGGTCAAGGCCGCACACCCTTCTATCGACTTTCGTGGCGGCGATTTCCGTGGCCTCGACCTGCGCGAGCTGGATGTGAAAGGCATCGACTTCGCCGACGCGTACTTTCGCGCCGCCGACCTGCGCGGGCTCGACCTGCGCGAGAACGGCCTGGAAGGCGCAAGCCTTGCCCATGCGCAGATCTCCGGCACCTACTTCCCTGCCGAGCTGAGTGCCGACGAGATCCTGATGTCGGTGAAGTACGGTACCCGCATGCGCTACCGCACCGTGCGCTGACCGTTAACACAGGCTTGAGCATGTGACCTGTAGGAGCGGCCTTGTGTCGCGATGGGGCGCGTAGCGGCCCCACGATTTCGGTATCACGCGAAATCGCCGGGGCTGCTGCGCAGCCCATCTCGACCGGACGGCGCCCCGGCAAGGCCGCTCCTACAGGGATTGCATGAGCTTCAGGACAGGCAATAGACAGTTGCCACACCCGTTCATATACCTTCCCGCATTGACCTCAACCCACGCAAACCAAGCCCTCCGGTCGGCCCCGCTGGCAAAAGGCCGCGCATTCGCCAACCCCCGCTACACTCCTTCCTGACCTGCTCGCGATTTATCCCCATGACCCGTTCAGCCATCGCAAGGAGGCTCGATGAACGATGAATTGCAGCACCTGAAAAACCTTGGCAAGACCTCCGCGCAATGGCTGCACGCCGTGGGTATCCACAGTGCATCGGACCTTCGCCGCCTGGGCGCGGTGGGGGCGTACCAGGCTGTGAGAACGCGAGGCTTCCGGGCTTCAAAGGTGTTGCTGTACGCCATTGAAGGCGCCCTGCTGGACATGCACTGGAACGACCTGCCGGCCGAACGCAAGCAGGCGCTCAACCAGCAACTGGATGCAAAGTGCCCCGCAGCACGCGGCGAAAAATAATTTCGCAAAAGCCATTGACTGGGAAATGAGAATCGTTATGATTATCACAACTGGTCGCGAGACTGGTTGGATAAACTGAAAGCCCCTGGTTCGGACTCTCAGATTATCTCCTCATCAGGCTAATCACGGTTATTGACCCGCCAATTTGGCGGGTCTTTTTTTTGGCCCACCGAAAACACCGCAGGCCAGCGTGGGAGCGGGCTTGCCCCGCGATGGGCCCGGCGCCGCTTCAATGCCCCTCGCGCAACTGCGCGCAATAATCCTGCTCAGGCAACGCCGCGGTGTACCAGACGAAGTCGGCCATCCCGGGCTCCACCTCCTCCCCCACCTCGACCAACAGCACCACCTGGCTCTGCCCCTTGGCCCCCAGGTCTGCCAGGTGCAGCGGCACCCCCAAGTCTTTGCGCGCGTGATAACTGCCGGCAAACAACAGCGCCGGCTGCGGCGCTGCCAGCAAACGCTCGGCAATACGCCGGTCACGCAGCTGTTGCACAGCCAGCATCGCCGGCAGCTGGCTTTCGGGTAGCAGGTTGCAATGCCCGCCACGCACCTGCTCGCGCAACTCATCCAGCACGGCAGGCGCATTGGAGCGCGCCCCCGGCGGGCTCACAGGGTGGCGGTAAGCATCACGAACTTCGCCGGGCGACAGGTTCGCAGCCAGCAGCGGGTAAGGCTGCGCCAGCGCATGGCGCACGATCGGCCCATACAGCGACCAGTCCCAGCCGTCCTGCCAGGCCAGCGCCTTGGGTAAATCCGCCGGTAACGGCGCTTTGAGCGCATCCACCAAAGCCTGCTGTTCGGGCTGCAGCATCTCCAGCAACAGGCTGCCTTGCGGCCGGCGGCTTTCCAGCGCGCGCAACAGCCAAAGCTGCAGCGCATGGTGATCGGGGTTGTCGTGCTTCTCGCCCACCAGCACCCGCGGCGCACCGGCCAGGCGCTGCACCAGTTGCTCAGGCGCCAGCACCTGCCCAGTGGCCAGGTCGATTATCTGCCCAAGTTGCGCGTGGGTGCGCCCTTCACTGGCTTGCCAGGCCGGCAATGGCGCAAGGCTGGCCTGGCAGCCTGCCAATGCCAGGCATATCGGCAGGCACAACAGCAGTTGGCGCATGGTGCAGGCTCCTAGCGGGTGATGATCAGTGGGTGGCCACGCTCCGGGTGCGGCTGCACCAGCACCTCGATGCCGAACACCGCTTTGAGCGCCGTCGGCGTCAGTACCTGCTGCGGCGTGTCCAGCGCATGGCAGCGGCCCTGCTCCAGCAGCAGGATGTGATCACAGTAACGCGCCGCCAGGTTGAGGTCATGCAGGATCACCAGCACCGCCGCGCCGCGGTCGGCAAAACTGCGCACCGCCTGCAAGGTGGTGTGCTGGTGCAGCGGGTCGAGCGCCGAGGTGGGCTCGTCGAGCAGCAGCGTGGTGCCAGGCTCGCCCGGCCACAGCTGGGCCAGCACCCGCGCCAGGTGCACGCGCTGGCGCTCGCCACCGGACAACGCCAGGTAGCTGCGCTCGACCAGGTGCAGGGCATCGGCCGCCTGCAGCGCCGCCGTGACGATTTCGCGGTCACGCTCGCGGCCGCTGGCATGGGGCAGCCGGCCCATGCCGACCACCTCGGCCACGCTGAACGAGAAGCCCAGGGTCGACACCTGCGGCAATACCGCCAGGCGCCGGGCCCGCTCCTGCCCGGGCCAGTCGCTCAAGGCGCGGCCATCCAGCTGCACGCGCCCGGCGCTCGGCGCCAGCTCGCCACACAGCGCCCCTAAAAGGCTGCTCTTGCCGGCGCCATTGGGCCCAAGCACACCCAGCACTTGCCCCGGCTGCAGGCGCAGATGGATATCGTGCAGCACCTCGGTGTTACCCCGGGTCAGCGAGAGCCCTTCGACATCGAGCATCAGTTACGCCCTCGCACCAGCAAAAACAGGAAGAACGGCGCACCGATGAACGCCGTGACAATACCGATCGGCAGCTCGGCCGGTGCCAGCGCCAGGCGTGCGATCAGGTCGGCGAACAGCAACAGCGCGCCCCCCGCCAGCAACGAGCCCGGCAGCAATACCCGGTGGTCGGGCCCGGCCAGCAAACGCACCAGGTGCGGCACCACCAAACCAATGAAACCGATCAGCCCCGCCGCCGCCACCGCAGCCCCCACCCCGAGCGCGGTGCAGAACACCAGCTCGCGCTTGAGCGCCTCCACATCGACGCCCAGGTGGCGCGCCTCCGACTCGCCCAGCAGCAGCGCATTGAGCGCCTGCGCCCGGCGCGGCAGCCACAGGGCCACTGCCGCCGCCACCAGCAGCAACGGCCACAACCGCTCGTAACTGGCGCCATTGAGGCTGCCCAGATTCCAGAAGGTCAGGGTACGCAAGGTCGCGTCATCGGCCAGATACGTGAACAAGCCCACCGCCGAGCCGCCCAGTGCGGTCATGGCGATACCGGCCAGCAGCATGGTGGCGACGTTGGTCTGCCCGTCACGCCGCCCCAACCGGTAAACCATCGCCGTCACCCCCAGCCCGCCGATGAAGGCGCACAGCGACAGCAGGTAGGGCGCAAACCATTCAGGCATGCCGCCCAGCCAGCTACCGCCGACAATCGCCACCGCCGCGCCCAGCGCAGCGCCACTGGCCACGCCGACCAGGCCGGGGTCGGCCAGCGGATTGCGAAACAATCCCTGCATGGCCACCCCCGACAGCGCCAGCACCGCGCCCACCGCCAACCCCAGCAGGGTGCGTGGCAGGCGAATCTGCCCAAGGATCATCTCGGCCTGCTCAAGGCCGTCACCCGAAAGCGGCACCCCCAGCAAGCGCAAGCCCGCGCGCAGCGTGTCGATCAGCGGCAGGCTGACCGGCCCCAACGCCAACGACAGCCACACCGCCAGTAGGCACAGCAGCCCCAGGCCGATAAACAGCGTGCGCGGCCGGACCCGCGGCCTCATGGGTTGAGGCTGGGCTTGGCGGCCGGGTAGAAGCTGGCCGCCAGCTCATGCAGGGTGGCCGGCAGGCGCGGGCCCAAGCCACCGACCAGCAGGGTCGGGTCGAGGGACACCAGGCGCTTTTCGCGCACCGCGCGCGAGCCTGCCAGCGCCGGGTTTTCCTTGATCAGCGCCTGCAAGGCCTGCTCGCCGCTCAGCGCCCGGTCGGAGAACACCACCACGTCCGGGTCCAGCGCGGCCAGCGCCTCTACCGAGAAATTCTTGTAACCCTGGTGTTCAGCCAGGTTGCGCCCACCGGCCTGGCGCAGCACCCAGTCACCCGAGGTGCCCTGCCCGGCGATCAGCGGCTTGGCCCCGGCATGCCCGACCAGCAGCAACACACCCGGCGCCTTCTGCCCGGCCTGGGCCTGCTTGATCTGGCCTTGCAGCGTCTCCAGCTGGTGGCGGTAGTCGGCGGCAAGTTCAGCAGCTTTCTGTTCGCTGCCCAGCAGCACGCCCAACTGCTTGAGGTTCTCGTCCACTGCACCCAGTTCGGCCTTGCTGGAGAACAGCTCAACCCGCACCCCGGCCTTGCGGATCTGCGCCAGCACCGGCGGCGGGCCCATTTCGTCGGTGCCCACCAGCACATCCGGGCGCAGGCTGAGAATGCCCTCGGCCGACAATTGGCGCTGGTAGCCGATACTCGGCAGTGCCTTGAGTGTTTCGGGGTGCTGGCTGGTGGTATCGACCCCCACCAGCCGCTGCTCGCCCCCCAGCGCGCTGATCCATTCGCTGAGGGCGCCACCGGCGCTGACCCAGCGCTGCGGCAGTTCTGCAGCCAGGGTGTGGGACGACAACAGCAGGCCTGCGCACAGGGCAATCAGGGCAGAAGGGCGGCGCATCACGGGATTCCTTTGCAGAAGAGCGGGGCCGCACGCCTTGTGGCGGTCGGCAGAACTGCGCACCATAGCCAGCCTGGCGCGGCGAATGCGGGCAATTTGATAATTGTTCGCATTGAAGCGTCAAGTCACCCACCATTAAGATGGCTTAAATGCACTACCTTTGCCCCAGCGCCGCCCTTGCCGAAGGCCACAGCCGCGCGTTCAAGGTTGCCGACCTGCAACTGTTCGGCATCCGCCGCCACGGCACCGTCTACCTGTACCGCAACCGCTGCCCGCACCGCGGCATTGGCCTGAACTGGAACGCCGACAGTTTTCTCGACGACAGCGGCACGCTGATCCAGTGCGCGCACCACGGCGCGCAGTTCATCATCGACAGCGGCGAATGCATCACCGGCCCCTGCGCCGGCGATTGGCTGGAGGCCCTGGACTGCCTGGAAGACAGACAGGGCATCTGGCTCAACGACCCAGCAGCACCGGCAGCGGGCGATCGATGACGATACGCTCGGCATCCAGCCGCGCGCCATAGGCCAATACCTCGACACCATCGGCCACCGCTGCGCGCAGGGCCTGGGCGTAGGCCGCGTCGATCTCCTCGGCCGGGCGCACCGCCTCGATACCGGTCAGGTTCACGCAGTACAGCTGCACCGCGCGAATGCCCTGGCGCGCCAACGCCGCCAGCTCGCGCAGGTGCTTGGCGCCGCGCTGCGTCACCGCGTCGGGGAAGGCCGCTACGTTGGTGTCGGGGTAACCCAGGGTGACGCTCTTGACCTCGACATACGCGGGGCCTGAGTCGAACTCCAGGTAGAAGTCGATGCGGCTGCGCTCCTCGCCATAGGCCACTTCACGGCGCAGCGCGGTGAAACCGGCAAGCTCGGTGATAACCCCGGCGCGCAAGGCTTCTTCAACCAGCGGGTTGGCCCGCCCGGTGTTGACGCAGGCCAGCCGCCCCTGGGGCGTTTCGCTGATTTCCCAGGTGCCCGGCAGCTTGCGCTTGGGGTCGTTGGAGCGGCTGAACCACACCTGCCCGCCTTCACGCATGCAGTTGAGCATAGAGCCGGTGTTGGGGCAGTGAATGGTCAGCTGCTCGCCGTTGGGCAGCTCGATGTCGGCCAGAAAGCGCTTGTAGCGGCGCAGCAAGCGCGCCTGTTCCAGTGCAGGTAAGAACTCCATCAGCCTTGCCAACTCCGCAGGCCACGGGCAATGCGCTGCACCGCCTCTTCCAGGCGCGGCAGGCTCTGGGTGTAGGCGAAGCGCACATGGTGGCCGGCCTGGTGGCGGCCGAAGTCCAGGCCCGGGGTGAAGGCCAGGTGCTCGGTTTCGAGGAAGTGCCGGCAGAACGCGAAGGCATCACCGCCGAATGCGCTGATATCGGCATATAGATAGAAGGCCCCCTGGGGCTCTACGGCGATGCCGAAGCCCAATTCGCGCAGGGCCGGCAGCAGGTAGTCACGGCGGCGCGCGAACTCGCCGCGGCGCGCTTCCAGAATGGCCAGGGTCTCGGGCTCGAAACACGCAAGCGCAGCATGCTGGGCCATGCTCGGGGCGCTGATGTAGAGGTTCTGCGCCAGTTTCTCCAGGTCAGCCACCGCCGAGGGTGGCGCAATCAGCCAGCCCAGCCGCCAGCCAGTCATGCCGAAATACTTTGAAAAACTGTTGAGCACAAAGGCCTGGTCGTCCACTTCCAGCACGCTGGGGGCGTCCATGCCGTAGGTCAGGCCGTGGTAGATCTCGTCCACCACCAGGTGGCCATGGTGCTCGCGGGTGGCCTTGGACAGGCTGGCCAGCTCGTCGCGGTCGAGCACCGTGCCAGTGGGGTTGGCCGGCGACGCCACCAGGGCGCCGACGGTATCCTTGTCCCAATAACGCTCCACCAGGTCGGCGGTGAGCTGGTAGTTCACCTCCGGGCCCACCGGCACCAGCTGCGCACCGCCCTCGACCAAGCGCAGGAAGTGGCGGTTGCACGGGTAGCCCGGGTCGGCCAGCAGCCAGTGCTTGCCAGGGTCTACCAACAGGCTGCTGGCCAGCAGCAGTGCGCCTGAGCCGCCCGGGGTGACCAGCACCCGCTCAGGGTCCAGGTCGACGCCGTAGCGCTGGCCATAGAAGCCGGCAATCGCTTCACGCAGCTGCGGCAGGCCGCGGGCGGCGGTATAGCGGGTATGCCCGTTGGCCAGCGCGGCCTGGCCGGCGGCGACGATGGGCGCTGCGGTGGTGAAGTCCGGCTCGCCGATCTCGAGGTGGATCACGTCGTGGCCGGCGGCCTGCAGCTCGTTGGCACGGGCCAGCAGGGCCATGACGTGGAAGGGTTCGATGGCGCGACTGCGCGCACTGTGTGGCTGAGCCATGGGCCTTCTCTCAATTGGGTCTAGACTGGTGATTCTACCCGCGCACGCCAGCGAACGCGCCGCCGCTGTCGCTGTCAATAGCAGGCACAGAGCGGGGTAGCGCACCCCGAATCTATCTGGTAAGTTCGGCGGCTCGCAGTCGCAGGGCCGGCGGGCGCCGGAGATGGAAACAAGCCTGCGCATTGGATCAGATGAGTGAGAGGCGGTCTATTCATGTCCACCGTAGAAAAGCAAAAAGCCCAGACCATGTACGGTGTCGAACCCTACGTCGAGACCAAGGGCGAAGAATACATGGGCGAGCCCATGAAAAAGCACTTCACCAAGCTGCTCAATGCCTGGAAAGGCGAGCTGATGGTGAGTGTGGACCGTACCGTGGACCACATGAAGGATGAGGCAGCCAACTTCCCCGACCCGGCCGACCGTGCCAGCCAGGAAGAAGAATTCGCCCTTGAGCTGCGCAACCGCGATCGCGAGCGCAAGCTGATCAAGAAGATCGACAAGACCCTCGACAAGATCAAGGCCGACGAGTACGGCTGGTGCGACTCCTGCGGCATCGAGATCGGCCTGCGCCGCCTCGAGGCCCGCCCTACCGCCGACCTGTGCTTCGACTGCAAGGAAATCGCGGAGAAAAAGGAAAAGACCGTCGGCAAAGGCTGACCTCTGATCCCGTAAAGACGGGGCGTATTGATTGCAGGTGCAAGCCTGCAAGCGGTACGCCCCGTCTTCATTTATACAGCGGTGCAAGCCATGACCGACCCTCGCTACATCGGGCGCTTCGCCCCCACCCCCAGCGGCTTTTTGCACTTCGGCTCGCTGGTCGCCGCCCTCGCCTCCTGGCTGGATGCCCGCGCCGTCGATGGCCGCTGGCTGCTGCGCATGGAAGACACCGACCCACCCCGGGAAATGCCCGGCGCCCGCGACGCCATCCTGCAGACGCTGGAGCGCTACGGCCTGAATTGGGACGGCGAAGTGGTATTCCAGAGCCAGCGCCACAGTGCCTATGCCGAGGTGGTCGACCGCATGTTCAACCTGGGCCTGGCCTATGCCTGCACCTGTTCGCGCAAGCAACTGGAAGGTTACGACGGCATCTACCCCGGGCTGTGCCGTAACGCCGGCCACGCCCGCGAAGGCGCGGCGATCCGCCTGCGCGTGCCGGAGCTGCTGTACCGCTTCGACGACCGCGTGCAGGGCCGCTTCGAGCAGCACCTGGGCCGCGAGGTGGGCGACTTCGTCATCCAGCGCCGCGACGGGTTGTACGCCTACCAGCTGGCGGTGGTGCTGGACGACGCCTGGCAGGGGGTGACCGACATCGTGCGCGGCGCCGACCTGCTGGACAACACCCCGCGCCAGCTGTACCTGCAAGAGTTGCTGGGGTTCTCGCAACCGCGCTATTTGCACATCCCGCTGATCGTGCAGCCGGACGGGCACAAGCTGGGCAAGTCATACCGTTCGCCACCGCTCGAGGCCGATCAGGCGACGCCGCTGTTGCTGCGGGCGTTGCGGGCGCTGGGGCAGGAGGCGCCTGCCGAGTTGCAAGGCGCCAGCCCGGCCGAGGTGCTGGCGGTGGCCAGGCAGCAGTGGCGGCCAGAGCGCATTGCGCGGCAAATGAGCGTGCCAGAGGCCGAGTTACGCTGATGCCTGCCCTGGCCCTATCGCCGGCAAGCCGGCTCTCATAGAACAAATCACAACTCATTGATTTAGCAGGGTCCTGTGGGAGCGGGTTTACCCGCGAACACCGGCGAAGCCGGTGCCAGACTCCGCGTCGCTTGCTTCGCGGGTAAACCCGCTCCCACAGGGTATGTGGCGCGCTTACGAATTCTGTTCTCTGCGCGACAGCGCAGCCCAAAGGGCTGGGTGATCTCCTACAGGGTTTTGCGCCGCCTGTAGGAGCCGGCTTGCCGGCGATAGCGCCATTGCAGGTATAACCACGCGCAAAAGCCCAACAAATTCAACCCCTTGGCGAACCGTATCAATTCCGGCTACCCTCGCCCCAGCCATTTGCGCCAATAATAAGTCCAAGCCCGCAGCGCCCACTCATCGAGGCCAGCATGTACATCTATCGTTTGGTCCTGCTTCTGGTCGTGGGGATCTACCTGTTCTCCCCGGCCATCATGGACTGGTGGATCGAACCGACCGGTGCCTGGTACCGCCCCTACCTGCTCTGGCTGATCCTGATCGTCGTCACCTTCATCCTGCAGAGCCAACGAGATGCCGATGAGCTTTAGCCTGACCCAGATGATCCTGATCAGCGCCGCCTATTTGCTGGTGCTGTTCGGCGTGGCCTGGATCAGCGAACGCGGACTGATCCCGCGCGCGGTCATTCGCCACCCGCTGACCTACACCCTGTCGCTGGGCGTCTACGCCAGTGCCTGGGCTTTCTACGGCTCGGTCGGCCTGGCCTACCAGTACGGCTACGGCTTCCTCGCCTGTTACCTGGGTGTGTCGGGGGCCTTCCTGCTGGCGCCGGTGCTGCTGTACCCGATCCTCAAGATCACCCGCACCTACCAGCTGTCGTCGCTGGCCGACCTGCTGGCGTTCCGCTTTCGCAGCACCTGGGCCGGCGCGCTGACCACCATCTTCATGCTGATCGGCGTACTGCCATTGCTGGCCCTGCAAATTCAAGCCGTGGCCGACTCCATCAGCATCCTCACAGGCGAACCGGTGAAGGCACGGGTGGCGTTCGCCTTCTGCGCGCTGATCATCCTGTTCACCATCTTCTTCGGCTCGCGCCATATCGCCACCCGCGAGAAACACGAAGGCCTGGTGTTCGCCATCGCCTTCGAGTCGGTGATCAAGCTGCTGGCCCTGGGCGGCATCGGCCTGTATGCGCTGTACGGCGTGTTCGGCGGGCCCCACGAGCTGGAGGTGTGGCTGCTGCAGAACCAGACCGCCCTGGCCGCCTTGCACACCCCGTTGCAGGAGGGCCCGTGGCGCACCTTGCTGCTGGTGTTCTTCGCCTCGGCGATCGTCATGCCGCACATGTACCACATGGCCTTCACCGAAAACCTCAGCCCGCGCTCGCTGGTCAGCGCCAGCTGGGGCCTGCCGCTGTTCCTGCTGCTGATGAGCCTGGCAGTGCCGCTGGTGCTGTGGGCCGGCCTGCGCCTGGGCGCCAGCACCAACCCGGAATACTTCACCCTGGGGCTGGGCATCGCCGCCAACAACCAGGCCCTGGCCTTGCTGGCCTACGTCGGCGGGCTGTCGGCCGCCAGCGGGCTGATCATCGTCACCACCCTGGCGCTGTCGGGCATGGCCCTGAACCACCTGGTGCTGCCGCTGTACCAGCCGCCGGCCGAGGGCAACATCTACCGCTGGCTGAAGTGGACCCGCCGGGCGCTGATCGTCGCCATCATTACCGCAGGCTTCGTCTTCTACCTCACCCAGAACAACCACCAGAGCCTGGCCAACCTGGGCATCGTCGCCTTCGTCGCCACCCTGCAGTTCCTGCCCGGGGTGCTCTCGGTGCTGTACTGGCCGACTGCCAACCGCCGCGGCTTCATTGCAGGCCTTTTGGCCGGCATGCTGGTGTGGATGCTGACCATGCTGCTGCCGCTGCTGGGCAACCTGCAGGGCTTCTACATCCCGCTGCTGGACATGATCTACGTACTGGACGACACCAGCTGGCACATGGCGGCCATCGGCTCGCTGGCGGCCAACGTGCTGCTGTTCACGCTGATTTCGCTGTTCACCAACGCCAGCAGCGAGGAGGCCAGCGCCGCCGAGGCCTGCGCGGTGGACAACGTGCGCCGCCCGCAACGCCGCGAGCTGCACGCCGCCTCGCCCCAGGAATTCGCCACCCAGCTGGCCAAGCCGCTGGGCGCCAAGGCTGCGCAAAAAGAGGTGGAGCAGGCCCTGCGCGACCTCTACCTGCCGTTCGACGAGCGCCGCCCCTATGCCCTGCGCCGCCTGCGCGACCGCATCGAGGCCAACCTGTCCGGCTTGATGGGCCCAAGCGTCGCCCAGGACATGGTCGAGACCTTCCTGCCCTACAAGTCCGGCAACGAAAACTACGTCACCGAAGATATCCACTTCATCGAAAGCCGCCTCGAGGACTACCACTCGCGCCTGACCGGCCTTGCCGCCGAGCTCGACGCCCTGCGCCGCTACCACCGCCAGACCCTGCAAGAGCTGCCCATGGGCGTCTGCTCGCTGGCCAAGGACCAGGAGATCCTGATGTGGAACAAGGCCATGGAGGAGCTCACTGGCATTGCCGCCAAGCATGTGGTCGGCTCGCGCCTGGTGACCATCGGCGAACCCTGGCGCGGCCTGCTGCAGGGGTTCATCGACGTCCCCGACGAACACCTGCACAAGCAGCGGCTGGCCCTCGACGGCCAGCCGCGCTGGCTCAACCTGCACAAGGCGGCCATCGACGAGCCCCTGGCCCCGGGCAACAGCGGCCTGGTGCTGCTGGTCGAGGACCTCACCGAAACCCAGGCCCTGGAAGACAAGCTGGTGCACTCCGAGCGCCTGGCCAGCATCGGCCGCCTGGCCGCGGGCGTGGCTCACGAGATCGGCAACCCGATCACCGGCATCGCCTGCCTTGCGCAAAACCTGCGTGAAGAACGCGAAGGCGACGGAGAGATCATCGAGCTGTCCAGCCAGATCCTTGAGCAGACCAAACGCGTGTCGCGCATCGTCCAGTCGCTGATGAGCTTCGCCCACGCCGGTGGCAGCCAGCAGAACAGCGAGGAACCGGTGTGCCTGGCGGAGGTGGCGCAGGATGCCATTGGTCTGCTGGCGTTGAACCGGCGCAATTTCGAAGTACAGTTCTTCAACCTCTGCGACCCGGACCACTGGGTCGAGGGCGACCCGCAACGCCTGGCCCAGGTGCTCATCAACCTGCTTTCCAATGCCCGCGACGCCTCGCCGCCCGGCAGCGCCGTACGCGTGCGCAGCGATGTCAGCGAGCACACCGTCGACCTGATCGTCGAGGACGAAGGCAGCGGCATCCCGAAAAACATCATGGATCGCCTGTTCGAACCCTTCTTCACCACCAAGGACCCAGGCGAGGGAACCGGACTGGGTCTCGCGCTGGTCTATTCCATCGTGGAAGAGCATTATGGGCAAATCACCATCGACAGCCCCGCCGACATCGAACGGCAACGTGGTACCCGGATCCGCGTGACCCTGCCCCGGCATGTCGTAGCGACGTCCCCTGAAATTCGAGACCGTCGAGAGAATTGAATCAATGCCGCACATTCTGATCGTCGAAGACGAAACCATCATCCGTTCGGCCCTGCGCCGCCTGCTCGAACGGAACCAGTACCAGGTCAGCGAAGCCGGCTCGGTGCAGGAAGCCCAGGAACGCTTCAGCATTGCCACCTTCGACCTGATCGTCAGCGACCTGCGCCTGCCGGGCGCCCCGGGCACCGAGCTGATCAAGCTCGGCCAGGGCACCCCGGTGCTGATCATGACCAGCTACGCCAGCCTGCGCTCGGCGGTGGACTCGATGAAAATGGGTGCGGTGGACTACATCGCCAAGCCCTTCGACCACGACGAGATGCTCCAGGCGGTCGCGCGCATCCTGCGTGACCGGCAGAACGCGCCAGCCGCAACCGCTGCAGCCCCTGCCGCCGAAGCCCGCCCGGGCAACGGCAAGGCGGCCAGCGACAAGCCTGCTGCATCGGCCAACGGCGAAATCGGCATCATCGGCTCCTGCGCGCCCATGCAAGAGCTGTACGTGAAGATCCGCAAGGTCGCGCCCACCGACTCCAACGTACTGATCCAGGGTGAGTCGGGTACCGGTAAAGAGCTGGTGGCCCGCGCCCTGCACAACCTTTCGCGCCGGGCCAAGGCGCCGATGATCTCGGTGAACTGCGCAGCCATCCCGGAAACCCTGATCGAGTCCGAGCTGTTCGGCCACGAAAAGGGCGCGTTCACCGGCGCCAGCGCCGGCCGTGCCGGCCTGGTGGAAGCCGCCGACGGCGGCACGCTGTTCCTCGACGAAATTGGCGAGTTGCCACTGGAAGCCCAGGCACGCCTGTTGCGCGTGCTGCAAGAGGGCGAGATTCGCCGGGTGGGTTCGGTGCAGTCGCAAAAGGTCGATGTGCGCCTGATCGCCGCGACCCACCGCGACCTGAAAAACCTGGCCAAAGCCGGGCAGTTCCGCGAAGACCTTTATTACCGCCTGCACGTGATCGCCCTGAAGCTGCCGGCCCTGCGCGAGCGTGGCAGCGACGTCAACGAAATCGCCAATACCTTCCTCGCCCGCCAGAGCGCGCGGGCCGGGCGTGACGACCTGCACTTCTCCAGCGAAGCCGAACAAGCCATCCGCCATTACAGCTGGCCGGGTAACGTGCGCGAACTGGAAAACGCCGTGGAGCGCGCAGTGATTCTCAGCGAGAGCGCGGAAATTTCCGCCGACCTGCTGGGCATCGACATCGAGCTGGCCGACCTGGATGACGACGACGGCCTCGACAGCCTGCCGGCCCTGGTCAGCGGCAGCGCCAACAACGCCAGCCACGAGCCCACCGAAGACCTGTCGCTGGAAGACTACTTCCAGCACTTCGTGCTCGAGCACCAGGACCACATGACCGAGACTGAGCTCGCCCGCAAGCTGGGCGTCAGCCGCAAGTGCCTGTGGGAACGCCGCCAGCGCCTGGGCATCCCGCGGCGCAAGAGCAACGCCACCAGCGAGTAACCGCCCTGCCTGGGCGGGAGAATCCTCCTGCCCTGCTACTCCCCCATCGGCCTTTCTGGCCTCTTCGCGGGCAAGCCCGCTCCCACAGGATCGTCACCGGCCACAGAAGTGGCGCAGTACCTGTGGGAGCGGGCTTGCCCGCGAAAGGGCCGGCAAAGCCTGCCGCGCCCCCGAGGTAACACGGATCAGTTCCTGCAAAAATCTGTTACCTCTGCCCTGCGACGTAACAGCACACGAGGCGTACGGTAACGAAATTTCCACATTTGCCCGGCACAGAAAGCCGCCGGAATGGCCAAAACCCCCGGTTTCATTGGGTTTTCAAAAGTTGGCACGGCACCTGCTATATGTTTGGTACAAGAACAATAACAAGCACTGCAACTCAAAATAAGAACAAGACGAAACGGCTCACGCACAATAAAAACAAGACGGCGGAGGCGCAGCTAACTGATTCTTTTGGAGAGGAGTTGTGTTTGGGGCTTGCCCCACGATCAGGCAGAGAACAACAAAAACTGCACTTAAAAGCAGCACCTGAACTGATTGGACCGCAAGGTCAGCATCATCTCGGCGACCAAAGCAATCCGTTTGCTCTTTACCCCTGGTTTAGGGGTCGTTCACAAGCTTCGGGTTTTGTGAACAGGGCACTCAACAAAAACAAGAAGCCCAGCAAAAAAACAATAAGAGCACACAACGACTTGGTGGGGAGCTTCGGCTCCCCATTGTCGTTTCTGGCCCTCTGCAACGGGCCTTGGCATACCGCCTACACCATCCCTCCAGTAAATGCTAGAATCCCCGCCCATCATGCGGCCATTCTCATACCCTTGGCCGAACATTCCTTCAAACAGTGCATCCCATGCTGAAGAAGCTGTTCCAGTCTTTCCGCCCGCCCGTTCGAGGCCAACACCACAGGCGCACCACGCCTGAAGTGATCAACAAGAGCCAGCACTCGCTGCAGCGCAGCCAGTTCAGCCGGCATGCCGTGAACATCGTCGAGCGCCTGCAGTCGGCCGGTTACGAGGCCTACCTGGTAGGCGGCTGCGTGCGCGACCTGCTGCTGGGCATCACGCCCAAGGACTTCGACGTCGCCACCAGTGCCACCCCTGAACAGGTGCGTGCCGAGTTCCGCAATGCCCGTATCATTGGCCGGCGCTTCAAGCTGGTCCACGTGCATTTCGGCCGCGACATCATCGAAGTCGCCACCTTCCGCGCCCCGCACTCGGACGAGGACCAGGCCGACAGCCACCGTTCCTCGCACAATGCCAGTGGCCGCATCCTGCGCGACAACGTATACGGCACGCTGGAAGAAGACGCGCAGCGCCGCGACTTCACCATCAACGCCCTGTACTACGACCCGGTCAGCGAGCGCGTGCTCGACTACGCCAACGGCATGCACGATGTGCGCAACCGCCTGCTGCGCCTGATCGGCGACCCCACGCACCGCTACCAGGAAGACCCGGTACGCATGCTGCGGGCCGTGCGCTTTGCCGCCAAGCTGGACTTCGGCATCGAGAAGCACACCGTGGCACCGATCCGCGAGCTGGCGCGCATGCTGCGCGACATCCCGCCGGCGCGCCTGTTCGAAGAAAGCCTGAAGCTGTTCCTCAACGGCCAGGGCGCCATCACCTTCGAGATGCTGGTTGACCTGAACCTGTTCGAGCCGCTGTTCCCGGCCAGCAGCCACGCCCTCGAAGAGCGCCCGACCTACACCCACACGCTGATCAGCCAGGCCCTGAGCAACACCGACCTGCGCGTCAAGCAGGGCAAGCCGGTCACCCCGGCGTTCCTCTTCGCCGCACTGCTGTGGCCAGCACTGCCGGGCCGCGTGCTGCACCTGCAAAACCAGGGCGTACCGCCGATCCCCGCCATGAACGGCGCGGCCCACGACCTGATCGCCGAGCAGTGCCAGCGCATCGCCATCCCCAAGCGCTTCACCCTGCCGATCCGCGAGATCTGGGACATGCAGGAGCGCCTGCCACGCCGTAGCGGCAAGCGCGCCGACATGATGCTGGACAACCCGCGCTTCCGCGCCGGCTACGACTTCCTGCTGCTGCGCGAAAGCGCAGGCGAGGAAACCGACGGCCTGGGCCAGTGGTGGACCGACTACCAGGACGCCAACGACAGCGAACGCCGCGAGATGATCCGCGAGCTGGGCAGCCGCGACGACGGCGGCGCCAGCGGTGCCGGCCCACGCAAACGCAAGCGCAGTGGCAGCAAGCGCAAACGTGAGGACGACCAGGCGTGGGACTGAGCAGCACCCGCGCCTACATCGGCCTTGGCAGCAACCTCGACGAGCCCGCCGAACAGCTGCGCAGCGCCCTGCAGGCGCTGGGCCTGCTAAGCGGCACGCAGCTGGCCGCAGCCTCGGCGCTGTACACCAGCGACTCGCTGCTACCCGGCCAGCCGCGCTACACCAATGCCGTGGCCGCCATCGACACCCAGCTTGAGCCGCTGCAACTGCTCGACGCCCTGCAAGCCATCGAAAACGGCCAGGGCCGGGTGCGCAAAGAGCGCTGGGGGCCGCGCACCCTCGACCTCGACGTGCTGCTGTTCGGTGACCAGGTCATCGACGTCCCGCGCCTGAAAGTGCCGCACTACCACATGCACGCGCGCCCCTTCGTGCTCTACCCGCTCGCCGAGCTGGTACCCGCCGACTTCCGGCTTGCCGACGGCCGCGCCCTCGCGCAGCTGCTGCAGGACTGCCCGTTCGTCGGCCTGGAACGCCTGTAATTCGGGCGTTTCGGGCGGCGGTAACGCCAGTAACACCTGTGCCGTAACAATGCGGTAACAGGGTCATTGACTTCCCCCACCCCGCTCACGACTATAGGCGTCCCGCGGCGCCACACGGCCGCAATCACCCATTTAGGCCCGGACGGACTTGTGCCCGAACATCACGATGATGATGTGCCGCTCCGATTGATGAAGACACGCGTTGTACGCAGTTGTTTCACAGCGCCTGAACGAGGATGCCCTACATGCCTGAAGTAACCCTGACCACCCTGAACGGCCTCAAGGCCAAGGGTGAAAAGATCACCATGCTGACCTGCTACGACGCCACCTTCGCCAAGGCTGCCAGCGAGGCCGGCGTCGAAGTGCTGCTGGTGGGCGACTCGCTGGGCATGGTCCTGCAAGGCCATGACAGCACCCTGCCGGTCAGCAATGACGACATGGCCTACCACACCGCCTGCGTGAAGCGCGGCAACCAGGGCGCGCTGATTCTTGCCGACCTGCCGTTCATGGCCCACGCCACCACCGAGCTGGCCTTCGCCAACGCCGCCCAGCTGATGCGCGCCGGCGCGCACATGGTCAAGATCGAAGGCGCCGCCTGGCTGGCCGAGACCATCCGCCTGCTGGCCGACCGCGGCGTACCGGTGTGCGCGCACATGGGCCTGACCCCGCAGACCGTCAACGTGCTCGGCGGCTATAAAGTACAGGGCCGCGCCGAGGCCCAGGCGCGGCAGATGCGCGCCGACGCCATCGCCCTGGAACAGGCCGGCGCCGCCATGCTGCTGCTCGAGTGCGTGCCCAGCGAACTGGCCGCGGAAATCACCCAGGCGGTAAGCATCCCGGTGATCGGCATCGGCGCCGGCAGCGCCACCGATGGCCAGGTGCTGGTGCTGCACGACATGCTCGGCCTGTCGCTCACCGGCCGCGTGCCGAAGTTCGTGAAGAACTTCATGGCCGGCCAGCCGGATATCCACAGCGCCCTGGCCGCCTACGTGCAGGCGGTCAAAAGCGTCAGCTTCCCTGCCAGCGAACATGGGTTCAGCGCATGAATACCGTCAAGACCGTCCGTGAACTGCGCGCCGCCGTGGCCCGCGCCCGTGGCGAAGGCAAGCGCATCGGCTTCGTGCCGACCATGGGCAACCTGCACAGCGGCCATGCCGCGCTGGTGACCAAGGCCGCGCAACGTGCCGACTTCGTGGTCGCCAGCATTTTCGTCAACCCGCTGCAGTTCGGTGCCGGCGAAGACCTCGACAAGTACCCGCGCACCTTGGCCGCCGACCAGGAAAAACTGCTCGAAGCCGGCTGCCAGCTGCTGTTCGCCCCCACCGTCGAAGAGATGTACCCCGACGGCATGGCCGTGCAGACCCGGGTCAGCGTGCCGCAACTGTCCGAAGGCCTGTGCGGCGCCAGCCGCCCGGGGCACTTCGAGGGCGTGGCCACGGTGGTCAGCAAGCTGTTCAACATGGTCCAGCCGGACCTTGCCGTGTTCGGCGAGAAGGACTTCCAGCAACTGGCGGTGATCCGCGCCATGGTGCGCGACCTGAACATGCCGATCCAGATCATCGGCGAGCCGACCGTGCGCGCCGAAGACGGCCTGGCGCTGTCGTCGCGCAATGGCTACCTGAGCGCCGAGCAGCGCGCTGCCGCCCCGGCGCTGTACCGTGTGCTCAGCGCCATGGCCGAGGCGATCCGCCGTGGCCAGCGCGACTTCGCGGCGCTGCTCGCCGATGGCCAGGCGCAGCTGGATGCGGCGGGCTTTCGCAAGGACTACCTGGAAGTGCGCCACGCCCTGACCCTGCGCCCGGCGCAGGTCGATGACCGCGACCTGGTGGTGATTGCCGCCGCGTACATGGGTAACACCCGGTTGATCGACAACCTGTACCTGCACCTGGAAGACCGCAGCGCCTGACAGCACACCTGTAGGAGCGGCCTTGTGTCGCGAAAGGGTCGCGTAGCGGCCCCAGGATTTGCGCATCATGCAAAATCGCCGGGGCCGCTTTGCGGCCCTTTCGCGACACAAGGCCGCTCCTACAGAGTGCGTGTGTGCTCTCGAGAATATTTCATCCCCCGCCCCACCCTCCCCCATTCCCGCCTTGCAGCCATTGCCTATAATGAGCAGCTTGCAACTGGCAAAGACTACCAGTGTCAAAGCCTGACCATGCCCCAAGGAAACCATCCGCAATGGCGTATTACCGCACCCCCCACGATGTCACTGCGCTGCCGGCCTGGCAGGCACTTGCGCAACACCGCGACGCCATGCAGGGCTTCAGCATGCGCGAAGCCTTTGCCGCCGACGGCAAGCGCTTCGACCAGTTTTCCCTGAGCAGCTGCGGGCTGTTCCTCGACTACTCGAAAAACCTCATCACCGAGCAAACCCGCGACCTGCTGGTCAACCTGGCCAACGAAGTCGACCTGGCCGACGCCATCAAGGCGATGTTCAGCGGCGAAATCATCAACGCCTCCGAAGGCCGCCCGGTGCTGCACACCGCCCTGCGCCGCCCGGTCGGCGACAAGCTGAGCGTCAACGGCGTCAACGTGATGCCCGACGTGCACAAGGTGCTGAACCAGATCACCGAGCTGGTCGGGCGCATCCACGACGGCCTGTGGCGCGGCTACAGCGAAAAGCCGATCACCGACGTGGTCAACATCGGCATCGGCGGCTCGTTCCTTGGCCCGGAGCTGGTGTCCGAGGCCCTGCTGCCCTACGCCCAGCGCGGCGTGCGCTGCCACTACCTGGCCAATATCGACGGCAGCGAGTTCCATGAGCTGTCGGCCAACCTGCGCGCCGAAACCACGCTGTTCATCGTCTCGTCGAAGTCGTTCAACACCCTCGAGACCCTGAAAAACGCCATGGCCGCGCGTACCTGGTACCTGGCCCAGGGCGGCTCGGAGGCCGAGCTGTACCGCCACTTCATCGCCGTGTCGAGCAACAAGGCGGCGGCGGTGGCGTTCGGTATCCGTGAAGAGAACATCTTCCCGATGTGGGACTGGGTGGGCGGGCGTTACTCGCTGTGGTCGGCCATCGGCCTGCCAATCGCCCTGGCCATCGGCACCGCCAACTTCAAGGAGCTGCTGTCCGGCGCCTACACCATGGACCAGCACTTCCAGACCGCGCCGTTCGACAAGAACATGCCGGTGCTGCTGGCCCTGCTGGGGGTGTGGTACGGCAACTTCTGGAACGCCAACAGCCACGCGATCCTGCCGTACGACCACTACCTGCGCAACATCACCAAGCACCTGCAGCAGCTGGACATGGAGTCCAACGGCAAGAGCGTGCTGACCGACGGCACGCCGGTGAAAACCGACACCGGCCCGGTGATCTGGGGTGGCGTCGGCTGCAACGGCCAGCATGCCTACCACCAGTTGCTGCACCAGGGCACCCAGCTGATCCCGGCCGACTTCATCGTGCCGGTAGTAAGCTTCAACCCGGTGGCCGACCACCACCAGTGGCTGTACGCCAACTGCCTGTCGCAAAGCCAGGCGCTGATGCTTGGCAAAACCCGTGAAGAAGCCGAAAGCGAGCTGCGTGCCAAGGGCCTGAACGAAGCCGACATCGCCAAGCTGGCGCCGCACAAGGTGATCCCGGGCAACCGCCCGAGCAACACCCTGGTGGTCGAACGCATCAGCCCGCGCCGCCTTGGTGCGCTGGTGGCGATGTACGAGCACAAGGTGTTTGTGCAAAGCGTGATCTGGGGCATCAACGCCTTCGACCAGTGGGGCGTGGAGCTGGGCAAGGAGCTGGGCAAGGGCGTGTACCAGCGCTTGGTCGGCAGCCTGGAAGAAAGTGCAGAAGATGGCTCGACCCAAGGCCTGATCAACTACTTCCGCGGGCGTCACCGCGGCTGACTCACCCCGACACACCGCCGCTCTGTGTAGGAGCGGCCTTGTGTCGCGAAAGGGCTGCGAAGCGGCCCCAATATATCAGCACCACGCAGAATCGCCGGGGCCGCTACGCGCCCCTTTCGCGACACAAGGCCGCTCCTACACGGACCGCATGTTCCTCAAGGAACATCACCTCTGGCTACACTGTCCATCGAATAACCGCCGCTGTCCCTCGCCCCTAACAAGAGCAGGACCACCCGCCATGTTCGATATCCGCAACTACCCCGAGGCCCTGGCCACCAGCCAAGCCGCCACGCTTACCGACGCTGACTACCAACGCCTCTACCGCCAATCGGTGGAAGACCCCGACACCTTCTGGGCCGAACAGGCCAAGCGCCTGGACTGGGTGAAACCCTGGTCAAGCGTGCAGCAGTGCGACCTGAAGTCCGGCGAGGCCCGCTGGTTCGACGGCGGCCAGCTCAACGTCAGCTACAACTGCATCGACCGCCACCTGGCCCAGCGCGGCGAGCAAACCGCCCTGCTGTGGGAAGGCGACGACCCCACCGACAGCAAAGCCATCACCTACCGCGAACTGCACAAGCAGGTCTGCCGCCTGGCCAACGCTCTGAAAGCGCGCGGCGTGAAGAAAGGCGACCGGGTGTGCATCTACATGCCGATGATCCCCGAGGCCGCCTACGCCATGCTCGCCTGCACGCGCATCGGCGCCATCCATTCGGTGGTGTTCGGCGGTTTTTCCCCGGACGCCCTGCGTGACCGCATCCTCGACGCTGACTGCCGCACCGTGATCACCGCCGATGAAGGCGTGCGCGGCGGCAAGCGCATACCGCTCAAGCACAACGTCGACAAGGCCCTGGCCAGTTGCCCGGCAGTCAGCAGCGTATTGGTGGTGCGCCGCACCGGTGGCGATGTCGCCTGGAGCGAGGGCCGCGACCTCTGGTACCACCAGGCATGCGAAAACGCCGGCGACGACTGCCCGCCCGAGCCAATGGGCGCCGAAGACCCGCTGTTCATCCTGTACACCTCCGGCAGCACCGGCAAACCCAAGGGCGTGCTGCATACCACCGGCGGTTACCTGCTGCAGGCCACCCTCACCTTCAAGACAGTGTTCGACTACCGCGACGGCGAGGTGTTCTGGTGCACCGCCGACGTGGGCTGGGTCACCGGCCACAGCTACATCGTCTACGGCCCGCTGGCCAACGGCGCGGTGTCGCTGATGTTCGAGGGGGTACCCAACTACCCGGACACCTCGCGCTTCTGGCAGGTGGTGGACAAACACCAGGTGAACATCTTCTACACCGCCCCCACCGCCCTGCGCGCGTTGATGCGCGAAGGCGCCGGGCCGCTGCAAGGCACCTCGCGCAAAAGCCTGCGCCTGCTCGGCAGCGTCGGCGAGCCGATCAACCCCGAAGCCTGGGAGTGGTACTTCGAGCAGGTCGGGCAAAAACGCTGCCCCATCGTCGATACCTGGTGGCAGACCGAAACCGGCGGCATCATGCTCACCCCGCTGCCGGGCACGCCACGGCTCAAACCCGGCTGCGCCACCCAGCCGATGTTCGGCGTGCAACCGGTGCTGCTGGACGAACAGGGCAAGCTCATCGAAGGCCCCGGTGCCGGGCTGCTGGCCATCAAGGCCAGCTGGCCGGGGCAGATCCGCAGCGTGTACGGCGACCACCAGCGCATGGTCGACACCTACTTCAAGCCCCTGCCCGGCTACTACTTCACCGGTGACGGCGCGCGCCGCGATGCCGACGGCGACTACTGGATCACCGGGCGTATCGACGATGTGATCAATGTGTCCGGCCACCGCATCGGCACCGCCGAGGTGGAAAGCGCCCTGGTGCTGCACGACAGCGTCGCCGAGGCCGCCGTGGTCGGCTACCCCCATGACCTCAAGGGCCAGGGTGTGTATGCCTTCGTCACCCCCATGAACGGCGTGACAGCCGACGATGCGCTCAAGGCCGAGCTACTGGCCCTGGTCAGCAAGGAAATCGGCAGCTTCGCCAAGCCGGAACTGATCCAGTGGGCGCCGGCCTTGCCCAAGACCCGCTCGGGCAAGATCATGCGGCGTATACTGCGCAAGATCGCCTGCAACGAGCTGGACAACCTGGGGGACACCTCCACCCTGGCCGACCCCAGCGTTGTGCAGGGGCTGATCGACAAGCGCCTCAACCAGTAACCCGCGGCCCGGGTGGCCGCCCGACAGCAAGGCCGCCATGGAAGCCCTACGCCGCCGTATCGAAACCCAGGTCATGAGCCTCACCGGGCTGGCCCTCGGCCAGCTCGACCTGGAAACGCCCAAGGGCGACCCGGGGCTGTTCGGCCCGCAGAGCATCAGCTGGCAGGTGCACGGTGACTTCCCCAGCATGCTGGTGGGCGGCATCAGTGCATTGATGCTGCAACTGCTGCACCCGCTGGCCCTGGCCGGGGTGTGGGACCACTCGAACTTTCGCCACGACCTGCTCGGGCGCCTGCGCCGGACCAGCCAGTTCATCTCCGGCACCACCTTCGGCTCGCTGCGCGACGCCGAGTGGCTGATCGACAAGGTGCGCACCATTCACCTGCAAGTGGTCGGCACCGCCCCCGACGGGCGCCCCTATGCCGCCAGCGACCCCGACCTGCTGACCTGGGTGCACGTGGCCGAGGTGAGCAGCTTCCTCGCCGCCCACCTGCGTTACCGCAACCCGCACCTGCCGCGCGCGCAACAGGATGCCTACTACGCCGAGATCGCCCTGATTGCCGAACGCCTGGGGGCCCGCGACGTACCGCGCTCCTGCGCGCAAGTGGAGGCCTACCTGCAACGCCTGCGCCCACAACTGCAATGCAGTGCCCGTAGCCTGGAGGTGGTCGACATTCTGCTGCGCGCCCCGGCCCCCAGCCGCCTGGCCGAGCCGGTCGGCAAGCTGATGCTCAAGGCCGGTATCGACCTGCTGCCAGAGTGGGCCGCGCAGATGCTCAGTCTTGAGCAATCGGCACTGGAACGACGCCTGGTGCGTCTGGGCCTGGCCAGGACCGCTCCGCTGCTGCGCTGGGCCATGCGCGACGGCTCGGCGCACCGCGCCCGGCGGCGCATGGGCCTTGAATAAGGTATTTTGGTCGGCTCAGCGGAACCCATTTAACGTGCCATACTCCAAGCACTCCAGCCTGATACAGACGATGCGACACATGCCCAAAGGATTGACCCGCGCCGTCGGCGCCCTGCTGGCCCTCGTGGCCCTGTACAGCCTGCTCGGCTTCCTCATACTTCCCGGCATTGCCCTGCGCATCGCCAACCAGCAACTGGCCCAGTACGCCACGCTGCCGGCCCACCTGCAGCGCATCGAACTCAACCCGTTCAGCCTCGAGCTGACCCTGTGGGGCCTGCAGATCGGCGAGCCCGGCAAGGAGCAGGTGGGCTTCGAACGCCTGTACGCCAACCTGTCGCTGGACAGCCTGTGGACCAAGGCCCTGCACCTGGACGCAGTAGAGCTGGACAAGCCGCGCACCGAGCTGTTGTTCGCCAAGGACGGCAGCCTCAACCTGACCCAGCTGTTCAAACTGCCGCCCAGCGAGCCCAAGGCCGACGAGCCGCCCAGTGACCCGTTCCCGCTGCGCATCGGCAGCATCAAGCTCAACGAAGGCTACCTGCACTTCGAAGACCTGCGCCCCAGCGAGCCGATCGAGTTCCTCTACGACGCGATGAACCTTGAGCTGAAAAACCTCAGCACTCTGCCCAACGACAACGCCGACATGACCCTGGTGGCCAACGGCCCGAATGGCGGGCGTATCGACTGGAGCGGCACCCTGAGCCTGGCGCCGATCGCCTCCGAGGGCACCTTGAAAGTCGCCGACGGCAAGATGAAGCTGTTCTGGCCCTATGTGCGCGACGCCGTGCCGCTGGTGCTCGAGGACGGTGTGGTGAACCTCGAAACCCACTACAAGCTCAACCTCGCCAAAGACACCGAGCTGCTGCTGGACAACGTCCAGTTGCGCGTC
Source organism: Pseudomonas sp. NPDC089406 (assembly GCF_044900265.1). Taxonomy (NCBI): domain Bacteria; kingdom Pseudomonadati; phylum Pseudomonadota; class Gammaproteobacteria; order Pseudomonadales; family Pseudomonadaceae; genus Pseudomonas; species Pseudomonas sp. NPDC089406. The sequence goes on from NZ_JBJDNC010000006.1 coordinate 36,064, forward strand.
GCCCCCTTCGCCATCAAGGCCCCGGACGGCCGCCCACTGGCGCGCCTGGCCAGCCTTGAGGTGAGTGAAACCTCCATTGACCTGGCCAAGCAGCTGGTCACCGTCGGCAAGGTGCGCAGCGAGAAGCTGGAAACCTGGGCGGCGCTGGAAAAGGACGGCCAGCTCGACTGGCAGAAACTGTTCGCCAGCCAGCCAGCCAAGGCCACGCCTAAAGAAAAAGCCGAGCCTGCCGCCGCCGAACCGAGCGACAAGGAGAAGGCCGCCAAGGCGCCCAGCAAGCCCTGGCAGGTGCTGCTCAAGGATGTGCAGGCGCGCAACTACCTGGTGCACCTGGCCGACCGCAGCCAGAAGGAGCCGGTGGCGCTGGACGTCGGCCCGCTCAACCTCGATTTGCAGAATTTCGACAGCCTCAACCAGTCGCCCTTCACCCTCAAGCTCGACACCGGCGTGGGCAAGCAGGGCAAATTGCAGGCGGCCGGCCAGGTCAACCTGGCGCCGGTCAGCGCCAAGCTGGATGTGGCCACCCGCGACATCGACCTGCGCGTGGCCCAGGCCTACATCAGCCCGTTCATCCGCCTGGAGCTGCGCAGCGGCATGCTCTCCAGCGACTTGAAAGTCGACCTGAAGAACACCGCACCGCTGGCCTTCGCCATCACCGGCAAGGCTCAGGTCAACCAGTTGCACACCCTCGACACCATCAAGAACCGCGACTTCGTCAAATGGCAGCAGGTCAACGTCGATGGCCTGTCATACGTGCACGGCGACGCCCTGTCGATCGACAAGGTTACCCTGCTGCAGCCCTATGCCCGCTTCATCATCAACGAAGACCGCACCACCAACGTCGATGACTTGCTGATCCCGCAACCGGCCGGGGCCCCGGCCACCAGCCAGAAACCGGCCACCAGCAAAAGTGCCGACAAGCCACTGGGCATTCTCATCGGCCAGATCAACATCAACGACGGCTCGGCCAACTTCGCCGACCTCACTCTCACCCCCAACTTCGCCACGGCCGTGCAGCAGCTCAATGGCCAGATCGGCACCATCGACAACCGCAAGTCGGTGCCGGCCAAGGTCGACGTGAAGGGCAAGGTGGACCGCTATGCGCCGGTGACCATCAAAGGCGCGCTCAACCCGTTCAACCCGCTGGCCAGCCTGGATATCGCCACCAGCTTCAAGCGCGTCGAGCTGACCACCCTGACCCCCTACTCCGGCAAGTTTGCGGGCTTTCGCATCCGCAAGGGGCGGCTGAACCTCGACTTGCACTACCTGATCACCAACGGCCAGCTCAAGGCCGAGAACAAGGTGGTGGTGGAGCAGCTGCAACTGGGTGAGAAGGTCGACAGCCCCGACGCGGTGGACCTGCCGATTCGCCTGGCCATCGCACTGCTTAAAGATACCGAGGGCAAGATCTCCATCGAGCTGCCGGTAACGGGTGATCTGAACAACCCGCAGTTCAGCGTGATGCCGATCGTCTGGCAGACCCTGCGCAACCTGGTGCTGCGCGCAGCCCAGGCGCCGTTCAAGCTGCTCGGCGGACTGATCGCCGGTGGCGGCGCCGAGGACCTTGGCAACGTGTCGTTCGCCGCAGGCTCCAGCGACCTCACCCCCGACGCCCAGGGCGCCCTCGACAAGCTGGCCTCGGCGCTCAAGGAGCGCCCAGAGCTGCGCCTGGAGATCGAAGGCACCGCCGCCCAGGCCAGCGATGGCCCGCTGATCGCCCAGCAGCGCCTGGAGCGTGAATACCAGGCCACCTGGTACAAGATCCTGCAGCGGCGCGGCGACAAGGTACCGGCCAATGCCTCGCTGCTGGTGGTGGACGACAGCGACAAGCCGGCGATGCTCGAAGGCATCTACCGCAACCGTCTGAAACAGCAGCCACCGGCCGAATGGCAGCAACTTAGCCGCGACGAGCGTAGCGCCAAGCTGCGCGAGGCGGTGATCAAGTCGTGGGCCGAGAGCGCCGTGTTGCTGCGCAACCTGGGCCAGGAACGGGCCAGCAGCATCAAGGACTACCTGGTCGACAAGGGCCAGCTCGAAGACGACCGCGTGTACTTCATCGACGCCACCCTCGGCCAGCCAGAAAGCGATGGCCGGGTGGTAACGCCGATGCACCTGGATGCCGAGTAAGCGCTTATCGCAAGCTTCGTCAGTGCCCACAGGATTGTGCGTAACTCGAACAGCGCACTGTGCCTGTGGGAGCGGCTTCAGCCGCGAACACCGGCAGAGCCGGTGCCATACACCGCGTCGCTCGCTTCGCGGCTAAGGCCGCTCCCACAGGGATTGCATAAGCTTAAAGCCAGTGCCGTACCTGTAGGAGCCGGCTTGCCGGCGATGAGGCCGGTTCAGGCAGCACAAGACAGTTGCTCCCACAGGATAGCCGCTGGTTTCAAGCCAGGCGCTGCCCCGACACCGACGGGTGATACAGCGGCTGCACCTTGTTGCCCGCCGGGTCCAGCAAATGGAAACTGCGCGCCCCGTCACCATGGTTGAACGGGCGGTCCAGCAGGGTCACACCGCAGGCCTTGAAGTACTGGTACCAGGCCTCCAGCTCCTCCACGCTGTCGACGATGAAACCGTAATGGTCCAGGGTCTGGAAGCCATTGGCCGCCATCGCCCCGCGCCCCAGCGACAGGTTGTCGTTGCCGCAGGTGAGGTACACCAGGTCTTCGTTGGCGCGGTTCAACACCTGCATGCCCAGCACATCGACGTAGAAGCGCTCGCACTCCTCCAGGTTGGGTACCAGCAGGGCGATATGGCGCAGGCCATTCAGGCGGCCCGGGCGGCTGGGTAGATCGGACATGGGTAGCACTCCTGTTTTTGTATACAATTCACAATAGAATTTAAAACAAAAGGAGTGATCTGTGTACAGCCTGTTTATCAAGACCCGGGTAAAGCCCGGCAGCGCCGACGCCTTCCTCACCGCCATCCAGGCCAACGCCGCAGCTTCAGTGGCCACCGAGCCGGGTTGCCTGGTGTTCGATGTGTCCCAGGACCGCGAAGACCCTGACGTGATCTACCTGTACGAGATCTACCAGGATGACGCGGCCTACGAGGCCCACACCCTGACCGCGCATTTTCGCGACAGCCGGCCGCTGGTGGCGCCGCTGATCGTCGAGCAGGTGTATTACGAGAGTGAGGTGGTGGCGCGCAACCCGGTCAATTGAGCATCCTGCGGCTGCGCAGCCTGTGCCGGCCTCATCGCCGGCAAGCCGGCTCCTACAGGTACGGCACTGGCCTGAAGCTAGTGCAATCCCTGTGGGAGCGGGTTTACCCGCGAAGCAGGCGACGCGGTGGCTGGCACCGGCTATGCCGGTGTTCGCGGCTAAAGCCGCTCCTACAGGGCCCTGCAAGCCAGCAAGATCGGGCTCGACAACAAACAAGAACCCCGGCAGATGCCGGGGTTTTTGCGGGATAGGTTGGCCAATTCCTTTTGGCCGACGGGACATTCCTTAATCGGCTTTCAGGCCATCAGCCGAGACGGCCTGTACGCCCTTGATCTTCTTGGCGATGGCCACGGCCATCTCTTTCTGCGCATCGGTGATGGCAACATCCGAGGACAGCGAAACCACGCCTTTGTTGGTTTCAACCTTGATGTCGCTGCCTGGCACGCCTTTCTCGGTCATCAGGTCAGCCTTCACCTTGGTGGTGATCCAGGTGTCGGAAGTGGCTTCCTTGGCTTTGGTCACCTCACCGGCCGCCAGCTGCATCGGGGCCTGGGTGGACTGCTGGGCGAATGCCGCGTTAGCCATGGTCAGGGTCAGAGCGGTAGCAGTAGCGGCAGCAATGGCGAACTTCTTCATGTGGGTCACTCCTGTTGTTCGAAAGGTCTGCGCCGTGGTTTTTGGCGGCAGGTAATAGATAGATTGCACGCCACGTGCCAGCTTTTGCGTTTCGCTTGTTCCCTTTTAAAACAATGAGTTAGGAATAATCCAAGAGATAACCGGTCGTGCAATTTGCAATCCGGGCCGGTTTGCTACGTGCAAGATGCAAGTGCGCCTGGCAGCTGTTCGGCGCAGCCGGGTATAAGATTGCCCAGCGGCCCAGCAACGGGTCGATTGATCGCGCAAGGAGTGCAGAGGTAGCTGATGAGAAGCAGAATTCTTGCAGGTAGCAGCCGTCGCATCTGGCTGGCCGCCTCGCTTTTGGGCAATGCAGTGTTGCTCGGCAACCTCTCCTGGGGCCCGACCACCTCGCCGATCTCAACCCGCGTGCCTTTGCGCATCGAAGCCCCCGTGGATGACGGCAACAACTACGTGCTCCCGCCCGGCACCAGCCTGTACCCCGACAAGGCCTTTGCCGAAGGGCATCAGCGCTACATCCTGTACCTGTACCACAAGGGCGTCATCGCCCATGAAGACGTCCCGATGCAGGCGCAGTACGCAGGCAGGCTGATCAACCCGCTGTGGTTGTCGGATATCGACACGCAGAACGCCGGCAAGCCTGTGCCGAGGAAGGAAGATGTGTTGGCCGCCCTTCGCGCGAATACCCTCAGCCGGGATGAGCTGGCCGACATTCTGCGCTCACAGCCTTAAGCCAGCCCTGCAAAAAACGCAGGCATAAAAAAACCCCTCGGTGATAGTGCCGCCGGGGCTGCCTTGCAGCCCATCGCCGGCAAGCCGGCTCCTACAGGGAACGCGATCTTCTGTAGGAGCCGGCTTGCCAGCGATGGGCCGCAAAGCGGCCCCGGTTACAGCACTACCCCCGAGGGGTCCTTGCATTCAGCCCGAAGGCCGAATCAGACGCCCGATGCCTTGGCAGCGGCAACGTCCTTGATCGACAGCTTGATACGGCCGCGGTTGTCCACGTCCAGTACCAGTACTTCAACTTCCTGGCCTTCTTTGAGGATGTCGGTGACTTTCTCGACGCGAGCATCGCTCAGCATGGAGATGTGCACCAGGCCGTCCTTGCCCGGCAGGATGTTGACGAAGGCGCCGAAGTCGACGATGCGCTCGACCTTGCCGACGTAGATCTTGCCAATCTCGGCCTCTGCGGTGATACCCAGGATGCGCTGCTTGGCAGCCTCTGCCGCTTCCTTGGTTTCGCCGAAGATCTTGATCGAGCCATCGTCTTCGATGTCGATCGAAGCCTTGGTCTCTTCGCAGATGGCGCGGATGGTGGCGCCGCCTTTACCGATGACGTCACGGATCTTGTCGGTGTCGATCTTCATCGCGATCATGGTCGGGGCGTTGGCCGACAGCTCGGTACGCGACTCGCCGATGATCTGGTTCATCTGGCCGAGGATGTTCAGGCGCGCTTCCAGGGCCTGGCCCAGGGCGATTTCCATGATCTCTTCGGTGATGCCGTTGATCTTGATGTCCATCTGCAGTGCGGTAACGCCTTTGGCGGTACCGGCAACCTTGAAGTCCATGTCGCCCAGGTGGTCTTCGTCACCGAGGATGTCGGTGAGGATGGCGAACTTCTCGCCTTCCTTGACCAGGCCCATGGCGATACCGGCAACCGGCGCCTTCATCGGTACACCGGCGTCCATCAGGGCCAGCGAAGCACCGCAGACCGAAGCCATGGAGCTGGAACCGTTGGATTCGGTGATTTCCGACACGACACGGATGGTGTAGGGGAACACGTCAGCGGCCGGCAGCATGGCCTGGACCGAACGGCGGGCCAGACGGCCGTGGCCGATTTCGCGACGGCCAGCACCGCCCATGCGGCCACACTCGCCCACCGAGAACGGCGGGAAGTTGTAGTGCAGCATGAAGGGGTCTTTCTTCTCGCCTTCGAGGGTGTCCAGCAGCTGGGCATCACGGGCGGTACCGAGGGTGGCAACCACCAGGGCCTGGGTTTCACCGCGGGTGAACAGGGCCGAGCCGTGGGTCTTGGGCAGCACACCGACTTCGATGTTCAGCGGGCGCACGGTCTTGGTGTCGCGGCCGTCGATACGTGGCTTGCCGTTGACGATGTTTTCGCGAACGGTGCGGTATTCGATTTCGCCGAAGATCTCTTTGACTTCGCCGGCCGATGGCTGGCCTTCTTCGCCGGAGAACTTGGCGATGGCCTGGTCACGCAGCTCGCCCAGGCGCGCATAGCGGTCAGCCTTGACGGTGATGGTGTAGCCCTGGGAAACGGCTTCGCCGAACTCAGCGCGGATGGCGTTGAACAGCTCGGTGTTGGCAACGGCTGGTTTCCAGTCCCAGGTCGGCTTGGCAGCTTCGGCAGCCAGCTCTTTGACCGCCTTGATCACGGCCTGGAATTCGTCGTGGGCGAACAGTACGGCGCCCAGCATCTGGTCTTCGGTCAGCTCTTGGGCTTCCGACTCAACCATCAGTACAGCAGACTCGGTACCGGCCACGACCATGTCCAGGCTCGAAGCCTGCAGCTGCTCGTAGGTCGGGTTCAGCAGGTAACCGGTGCTTTCGTGGAAGGCAACGCGGGCAGCGCCGATCGGGCCTTCGAACGGAATGCCGGAGATCGCCAGGGCAGCCGAGGTACCGATCATCGCGGCGATGTCCGGGTCGGTCTTCTTGCTGGTCGAAACCACGGTGCAGACAACCTGCACTTCGTTCATGAAGCCTTCCGGGAACAGCGGGCGGATCGGGCGGTCGATCAGGCGTGAGGTCAGGGTCTCTTTCTCGGAAGGACGGCCTTCACGCTTGAAGAAACCACCTGGGATCTTGCCGGCGGCGTAGGTTTTTTCCTGGTAGTGCACGGACAGCGGGAAGAAGCCCTTGCCCGGGTCGGCTTGCTTGGCACCGACCACGGTCACCAGCACGGTGACGTCGTTGTCGACGGTAACCAGCACGGCGCCGGTTGCCTGACGGGCAATGCGGCCCGTTTCGAGAGTAACGGTCGATTGACCGAACTGGAATTTCTTGATTACCGGGTTCACGGTTTCCTACCTTTTCAGTGGCTCTTGGGGGAACTGGTTCTTGCGAATTCTTGGGCAGAACGGGGAATCGGCCCCATTGACCGTCCAGATACAACACGAGGCTGGGAGCCTGGCGCCAAGCGGAACAATCCGCTCAACATTGCCAGGCTGCCAACCTCGGAGATACGCGTGGCGTGCCCGACGACAATGCTGCGAAGCAGCATAGCCGAAGCTTGCGACACGCCATGCACACCACTGACCAGGCCGCTATTAGCGACGCAGGCCCAGGCGACCGATCAGGGCGCTGTAACGAGTGGTGTCTTTGCCCTTCAGGTAGTCCAGCAGCTTACGACGCTGGTTAACCATGCGAATCAGGCCACGACGCGAGTGGTGGTCTTTTTCGTTGGCCTTGAAGTGGCCTTGCAGCTTGTTGATGTTGAAGGTCAGCAGGGCAACCTGAACTTCCGGGCTACCGGTGTCGCCTTGGGCTTGCTGATAGTCTGCAACGATTTGGGCTTTTTCTTCGACGCTGAGGGCCATTTGGCTTCTCCTGATAAACGGAACCCGCAAGCGGGGTCCAATAGGCCAGGGACTGGATCCCTGTATTAATAAAAAGAGTAATGACCGTGCCTACTGACAGCCATCCTCAAGTCCGCAGGGCAAAGCGTTGACCTCGCCCTGTGGGTTCGGTCATTCCGACCGAATCAGCCGACGCGGCGCAATGCGCCCGTCTTCGCTCACTTCACCGATACCGATGAAGCGACCATTGTGATCCTGCACCCGGACCATGCCGAACTGTGGGGCATCCGGGGCGCGTACTGCCTGGCCATGCAGCCAGTAAAACGAACTGTGCTCGGACAACAGCACCAGCGGCCAGTCCTGCAGCCCGCTGTCGGACGGCATCAGGAAGCGATCGAGCGCTTCGTTGCCACCTTCGGCGTGGGCCGCTTCGAGCTCTTCGAGCGTGACGGTCTGCGCCAGTTCGAAGGGGCCTGCCTGGGTACGGCGCAATTCGGCGACGTAGGCACCACAGCCCAACGCCTCGCCCATATCCTCGACCAGCGTACGAATATAGGTGCCTTTGCTGCAGCCAACCGACAGGCGTGCACGGGTGCCTTCGCACTCGAGCAGTTCAAGCCGGCCAATAGTAACAGAACGCGCCTCGCGCTCCACTACTTCCCCTGCACGCGCCAGTTTATACAGCGGCTGGCCATCGCGCTTGAGGGCCGAGTACATCGGCGGTATCTGCTGGATCTGCCCGCGAAAACGCGGGATCACCGCCTCGATATCGGCGCGACCAACGGTCACCTCACGGGTTTTCAGGACTTCGCCTTCAGCATCCCCGGTGGTGGTGGTCTGGCCCATCTGCATCACTGTCTCGTAGCCCTTGTCGGAATCGAGCAGGTACTGCGAGAACTTGGTGGCTTCACCGAAGCACAGCGGCAGCACGCCACTGGCCAACGGGTCGAGGCTGCCGGTGTGGCCGGCCTTTTCCGCGTTGAGCAACCAGCGAACTTTTTGCAGCGCGGCGTTGGAGGTGAACCCCAGCGGCTTGTCGAGCAGGATGATGCCGCTGACGTTGCGGCGGATACGTTTGACCTGGGCCACCGCTTACTCCTCGGCGTCCGGCTTGTCGGCATCCTTGTGCAGACGGTCTTCGGCGACCGCGCGCTCGATCAGTGCCGACAGGTGGACACCGCGGCTGACGCTTTCGTCGAAGTGGAAGTGCAGTTGCGGCACGCTGCGCAGTTGCATCGAGCGGCCCAGGTGCAGGCGCAGGAAGCTCGCGGCACTGTTCAGGGCCTTGAGCGACTGCTGCACGGCGTCCGGGGTTTCTTCGCCCATGACGGTGATGAACACCTTGGCGTGGCCCAGGTCGCGGCTGACGTCGACGGCGGTGATGGTCACAAGGCCCACACGTGGGTCCTTGACTTCGCGGCGGATCAGCTCGGCCAGCTCACGCTGCATCTGATCGCCAATGCGTTGGGTACGGCTATATTCTTTGGCCATTCTGGCTACCTGTAACTTAAAGCGGCAAACGCCCGGTCAAGCTTCTGGCCTGACCGGGCGCTGCCTGCAGAGACGCTGCCAACCGCCCTGCAACGGGGGTTGGCAACGGGCTCACCCTTACAGGGTACGAGCCACCTGGACTTTCTCGAAGACTTCGATCTTGTCGCCGACCTTGACGTCGTTGTAGCTCTTGACGCCAATACCGCACTCCATGCCGTTACGCACTTCGGCAGCATCGTCCTTGAAGCGACGCAGCGATTCCAGCTCGCCTTCGAAGATCACCACGTCGTCGCGCAGTACGCGGATCGGACGGTTGCGGTACACAGTACCTTCGATGACCATACAGCCGGCGATGGCGCCGAACTTCGGCGAACGGAACACGTCGCGCACTTCGGCCACGCCCAGGATGTTCTCGCGAACATCGCTGCCGAGCATGCCGGTCAGGGCCTTCTTGACGTCTTCGATGATGTCATAGATCACGTTGTAGTAACGCATATCCAGACCTTCCTGCTCGACGATCTTGCGCGCACCGGCATCGGCACGCACGTTGAAGCCGAACAGCACCGCGTTCGAGGCCAGTGCCAGGTTGGCGTCGCTCTCGGTGATACCACCGACGCCGCCACCGATCACGCGAACCTGAACTTCGTCGTTGCCCAGGCCGCCGAGCGAACCCTGCAGCGCCTCGAGCGAACCACGCACATCGGTCTTGAGGACGATGTTGAGGGTCTTCTTCTCTTCCTGACCCATGGTCTCGAAGATGTTTTCCAGCTTGCCGGCGTGAGCGCGGGCCAGCTTGACCTCACGGAACTTGCCTTGACGGAACAGGGCAACTTCACGGGCTTTCTTCTCGTCGGCAACCACCGACATCTCTTCGCCAGCGTCGGGAGTACCGTCCAGGCCAAGGATTTCGACCGGGATCGACGGGCCGGCTTCTTTCACCGGCTTGCCGTTCTCGTCGAGCATGGCGCGCACGCGGCCATAGTTGGAGCCGACCAGGACCATGTCGCCCTGACGCAGGGTACCGTCCTGAACCAGGATGGTAGCCACCGGGCCGCGGCCCTTGTCCAGGCGCGATTCGACCACGACACCACGACCAGGTGCGGTCGGGGTGGCCTTGAGTTCGAGGATCTCGGCCTGCAGCAGAACGGCTTCGAGCAGCTCGTCGACGCCGGTACCCATCTTCGCCGAAACCTTGACGAACGGAGTGTCACCACCCCAGTCCTCGGAGGTCACGCCTTCGACGGACAGCTCGTTGCGGATGCGGTCCAGGTCTGCACCTGGCTTGTCGATCTTGTTCACTGCAACGACCAGCGGCACGCCAGCAGCTTTCGCGTGCTGTACGGCTTCGCGGGTCTGCGGCATCACGCCGTCGTCCGCCGCCACCACCAGGATAACGATGTCGGTGGCCTTGGCACCACGGGCACGCATCTGGGTAAACGCAGCGTGGCCCGGGGTATCGAGGAAGGTGACCATGCCACGGTCGGTTTCGACGTGGTAGGCACCGATGTGCTGGGTGATACCGCCGGCTTCGCCAGCAGCAACCTTGGCGCGACGGATGTAGTCGAGCAGCGAGGTCTTACCGTGGTCAACGTGGCCCATGACGGTCACGACCGGAGCACGCGACTCGGTCTGGCCTTCGAACTTCAGCGATTCGGCCAGGGAGTCTTCCAGGGCGGTGTCGCTGACCAGGGTGACCTTGTGGCCCAGCTCTTCGGCGACCAGCTGAGCGGTTTCCTGGTCGAGCACCTGGTTGATGGTGACCGGGGTACCCAGCTTGAACATGAACTTGACCACTTCAGCGCCCTTGACGGACATCTGGTTGGCCAGCTCGGAAACCGTGATGGTTTCGCCGATGGTGACGTCACGGATGACGGGACCGGTCGGGTTCTGGAAGCCGTGCTGGTTGCGCTTCTTGCCTTTGCCCTTGCCGCCGCGACGACGGAAGCCATCGCTTTCTTCGTCGGTGGTACGGGGGGCTGCGCGTGGAGTCGGAGCCTTTTCCTTCTCCTTGACCTTGACCTTGACCGACATGCGCGGCGCATCGCCACGGCCGGCGGCAGCCGGGCCACCACCGCGACGGTCGTCGTCACGGGAACGGCTTTCGTTGCGGCGGGTCTCGTCTTTTTTGCGCTCGGCAGCACGGGCGGCGGCGTCTTCGGACACCGGCGCGTTGGCCACTACCGGGGCAGCAACCGGAGCCGGCTCGGCCTTCGGCGCGGGCGCAGCGGCCGGGGCCTCGGCGGCCTGACGGCGTGCCTGCTCCTCGTTGCGCTGACGCACTTCGGCCTCGACCTTCTCGCGCGCGGCGTTTTCAGCGGCGCGGCGCTCTTCCTGCTCGCGTTTCTGCTCAGCCTGGATCTCTTCCGGGCTGCGCTGCACGAATACTTTCTTCTTGCGTACTTCTACGCTGATGCTCTTGCTACCGGCGACACGCAGCGTGCTGGTGGTTTTGCGCTGCAAGGTAATCTTGCGCGGCTCTTCCGCCTTGCTCTTGTGGCTGCTCTTCAAATGAGTCAGCAGGGTCTGCTTCTCATTGTCGGTCACTACCTGACCGGCGTCGGTGTGCGGCAGACCTGCCTCACGCATCTGCTGCAGCAGGCGCTCTACCGGTGCCTCGACCTCTTGGGCCAGTTCTTTCACCGTGACTTGCGTCATGCACTTCTCTCCTCAGGCCGCGCCTAATTACTCGAACCAGTGGGCTCGGGCGGCCATGATCAACTTGCCGGCACGCTCTTCGTCGATGCCGTCGATGTCGAGCAGATCGTCGATCGACTGCTCGGCCAGGTCTTCGCGGTTAACCACGCCGCGCACCGCCAGTTCGGCCGCCAGGTCTTTGTCCATGCCCTCGAGGGAGAGCAGGTCTTCAGCCGGATGGGCGTCTGCCAGTTTTTCTTCGGTAGCGATGGCCTTGGTCAACAAACGGTCCTTGGCTCGAGCGCGGAGCTCATTGACGATATCCTCGTCAAAGCCATCGATGTTGAGCATTTCTTCCAACGGTACGTAGGCAATTTCTTCGAGGCTGGTGAAGCCTTCGTCGACCAGCACTTGTGCCAGCTCCTCGTCGACTTCCAGTTCATCGATGAAATTGCGCAGGATGTCGCCGGTTTCAGCCTGTTGCTTGGCCTGGATGTCCTTCTCGGTCATCACGTTCAGGGTCCAGGCGGTCAGCTGGCTGGCCAGACGGACGTTCTGGCCGCCACGGCCGATAGCCTGGGCCAGGTTGTCCTCGGCAACGGCGATATCCATCGCATGGGCGTCCTCGTCAACGATGATCGCGGCAACCTCTGCCGGCGACATGGCGTTGATGACGAACTGCGCCGGGTTCTCGTCCCACAGGACGATATCCACACGCTCACCACCCAACTCGCCGGATACGGCCTGGACGCGCGAACCACGCATGCCGATACAGGCACCTTGCGGGTCGATGCGCTTGTCCTTCGAGCGGACGGCGATCTTGGCACGCGAACCCGGATCACGGGAGGCGGCCATGACTTCGATGAGGCCTTCGGCGATTTCCGGCACTTCGATGCGGAACAGCTCGATCAGCATCTGTGGCGCGGTGCGCGACAGGATCAGCTGCGGGCCGCGGTTCTCGGTGCGGATTTCCTTGAGCAGCGCACGCAGGCGCACGCCGACACGGAAGGTCTCACGGGGAATGATGTCTTCGCGGGCCAGCAACGCTTCGGCGTTGTTGCCCAGGTCGACGATGACGTTGTCGCGGGTGACCTTTTTCACGGTACCGGAGATGATCTCGCCCACGCGCTCGCGGTAGGCATCGACCACCTGGGCGCGCTCGGCCTCGCGGACCTTCTGCACGATGACCTGCTTGGCGGTCTGCGCGGCGATGCGGCCGAATTCGATCGACTCGATCTTCTCTTCGATCACGTCACCGACCTTGGCGTCCGGGTGCGTGTCCTGGATTTTTTCCAGCCAGGTCTCGATCGCCGGGTCATCCAGGTCGTTTTCATCGACCACGGTCCAGCGGCGGAAGGTCTCGTAGCTACCGGTGTGGCGGTTGATTTCCACACGCAGGTCGACTTCGTCCTCAAAACGTTTTTTGGTCGCAGTGGCCAGGGCCACTTCCAGCGCTTCGAAAATGACGCCGGGCGGTACACCTTTCTCGTTGGATACCGATTCAACAACCAGCAGTACTTCTTTGCTCATCGTACGCCTCGCCTTGCGCAAGCCATTGGGCCCGGAATATCCGCCGGGCCCGGCACGTCTCAGTCAAAACTGGGAATAATATTGGCCTTGTCGATCGAGTCGATCGGCAGCAGGAACTCATGACTGTCCACCTGGACCACCACATCCTGCTCCTCCACACCGCGGAGAAGGCCCTGGAAGTTACGACGCCCTTCAAAAGGCGTGCGCAGCTTGATCTTCACTTGTTCGCCGGCATGCGAGGCAAACTGTTCCAGAGTGAACAGCGGGCGATCCATGCCTGGAGAGGACACCTCGAGGGTATATTCACTGCTGATCGGATCTTCCACGTCGAGGATGGCGCTGGCCTGACGGCTGACCGCTTCGCAGTCCTCCACCAGAATGCCGCCTTCCTTGTCGATATAGACGCGCAGTACCGAATGCTTGCCCTGAGAGACGTATTCGATCCCCCAGCACTGATAGCCCAGACCCTCGACAACCGGGGCCAACAAGGCCTGCAACTGTTCTAGCTTGCTCGACACCTGAACCCCCTCGTGCATGCTGTGCAAATAAAAAATGGGCGAAACGCCCATCCCTGAAAGCGCCGTTGGACAACGACGCCAAAACTGTCGGCTAGCAAAAAGCCCCTTAAAAGGGGCTTTGCTAAAACTGGTTGCGGGGGCTGGATTTGAACCAACGACCTTCGGGTTATGAGCCCGACGAGCTACCAAGCTGCTCCACCCCGCGACAAAGCTGGGGCGAAAGTATAAGACCGAACCCTGTACAGGGTCAATCCGACCTCCACCTGCAAGAAAGCCCGCTCAAAGCGGGCTCTCATGCTTCAATTGGTACCGAGAAGGGGACTCGAACCCCTACACCCTATGGGCACAACCACCTCAAGGTTGCGTGTCTACCAATTCCACCACCTCGGCAATACTACTTTTGAAACCCGTTACTTCTGCTCTTGAGCCGGAGGAGGTACATCACCAGAGTTAGGGGTGGTTTCGCTCTTCTGCTGTTGGAGCACCGGTACGTCATCATTAACTGCCGGTTTTTGCTGCTCTTTAACTTCAAGCACCGCGGGATCTGGAAGACCGGCTTGGCCAAGCTGGTGAGCTTGTTGCTTCGCGAAGTATCCTAACCCAAGTGCTGTCAAAAAGAAAGTGGCAGCGAGTATAGCAGTCAATTTACTTAGGAACGTTGCAGAGCCTTGGCTCCCGAACACAGTATTAGAAGCACCTGCGCCGAAAGATGCACCTGCTTCGGCACCTTTACCCTGTTGCAGCAGAACCAGCACTACCAGCGACAGCGCTGCCAACAGATGAAAAACAACGATAACTGTTTCCAGCATTTGTTCAGTTTCCTGCGGCGCGACAAATTGCACCGAATTCGTCTGCGTTCAGGGACGCTCCACCAATGAGCCCCCCATCGATATCCGGCATGCCGAACAGTTCGGCCGCATTGGCCGCCTTCACGCTGCCGCCGTAGAGAAGCTGCACGTTACCGGCAACTTCAGCGTCCTTCGCTGCCAGCTGCTTGCGGATGGCGGCGTGCACATCCTGGGCTTGCTGGGGCGAGGCCGTCAAACCAGTACCAATGGCCCAAACAGGCTCATAGGCAATGACCGCATTGGCAAAAGCCTTGATACCGAAGGTGTCGATAACACTGCTTAGTTGACGCCCTACAACTTCCAGCGTCTTGCCTGCCTCGCGCTCTTCGAGAGTTTCCCCTACACAGAGCACCGGCGTCAAACCACTTTTCTGAGCGGCTGCAAACTTCTGATTCAGCACTTCGTCACTTTCGCCGATAAGCTGGCGACGTTCGGAATGGCCAATCAAGACCAACTTGCAACCCACTTCAGCCAACTGACTCGGTGCAACTTCGCCGGTCAGCGCGCCTTGTTCAGGCTGTATTGCAGAATTCTGTGCACCTACGATGATCCCCTTGCCTTTCAGCCCATCGACGACTTCGTTGATGAACAGGGCCGGTGGAAACACCGCAACTTCGATACCGTCGGGAACGAGCATCTCGCTCAAACCCTGGGTCAGCTCAGCGACGCTGGCGCGGGTACCGTGCATCTTCCAGTTACCAGCTACCATGGGGCGACGCATGCTTTACCTCGTCGGTCAAAGTGGGCGCAGATCTTACCCAACCCGATCTGCGCTGGCAAGCCTCTTTCAGGCACAAACTTCTGCGACCAGCCTGGCCAGGGTTTCGGCATGGCCGCGCACCTGGCCTTCGTCATCACCCTCGACCATCACCCGCACCAGCGGCTCGGTACCGGACTTGCGCAGCAGCACGCGACCACGGCCGGCCATGGCCTCGGTGGCCTTGCTACTGGCCTCCTGGACCAACGGGTTTTGCAGCGGGTCGTCCTTGCCGGCCTCGAAGCGCACGTTGATCAGCACCTGCGGGCACTTGCGCACGTTCTGGCGGGCCTGGGCGAGGTTTTCGCCGCGGCGCTTGAGCGCCATCAGCACCTGCAGCGCGGCGATGATCGCATCACCGGTGGTGGTGTGGTTGCAGCACACCACGTGCCCGGAGTTCTCGCCACCCAGCAGCCAGTCGCGCTCGAGCAGCTCGGCCATCACGTAGCGGTCGCCGACCTTGGCCCGCACGAACGGGATGTCCAGCTCCTTGAACGCAAGCTCCAGGCCCAGGTTGCTCATCAGGGTACCAACCACGCCGCCCTGCAACTTGCCACGGTCGTGCAGGTCGCGGCCGATGATGTACAGCAGCTCGTCACCGTCGACGATGGCGCCGGTGTGGTCGACCATCAACACGCGGTCGCCATCACCGTCGAAGGCAATGCCCAGGTCGGCATGGCCCACCAGCACGGCAGCCTGCAGCGATTCGATATGGGTCGAGCCGCAGTTTTCGTTGATATTCAGGCCATCGGGTGCTGCATGCAGCACGGTAACCTCGGCGCCCAGCTCGCGGAACACGCTGGGGGCGACCTTGTAGGTGGCGCCGTGGGCGCAGTCGACCACGATCTTCAGCCCGGCGAAGCTGGTGCTGGTAGGCACGCTGCTCTTGCAGAACTCGATGTAACGGCCCGCAGCATCGTTGATGCGCGACACTTTGCCCAACTTGCCTGACTCGACCACAGTCATCGGCTGGTCGAGCAATTCCTCGATCATCAGCTCGACTTCGTCCGGCAGCTTGGTGCCGTTGCCGGAGAAGAACTTGATGCCGTTGTCGTCGTGCGGGTTGTGCGAGGCACTGATGACGATGCCGGCTTCGGCGTGGAAGGTGCGGGTCAGGTAGGCGATGGCGGGCGTGGGCATCGGGCCCAGCAGCAGCACGTCGGCGCCGGCGGCGGACAAGCCAGCCTCGAGCGCGGACTCGAACATGTAGCCCGAGATCCGCGTGTCCTTGCCCACCAGTACGCGGCAGTTGCCATGCTTGCGGAAGGCCATGCCTGCGGCCCAGCCGAGTTTCAGCATGAAGTCCGGGGTGATGGGAAACTGGCCAACGCGGCCACGGATACCATCGGTACCAAAGTATTTTCTGCTCATAGGGACTCCAGTGTTCTTATTCGGCGCTCTGTACAGCGGCGATCATGCGTACCACGTCGACGGTCTCGGCCACATCGTGCACGCGCAGGATGCTCGCACCCTTGGTCATGGCCAATGCGGCCAAGGCCAGGCTGCCGTACAACCGCTCGTCGACCGGGCGGTTCAGGGTGAGGCCGATCATGCTCTTGCGCGATACCCCCACCAGCAATGGCCGGCCCAAGCGGTAGAGCGCTTCCATGTGCTTGAACAGGCTCAGGTTGTGCGCCAGAGTCTTGGCGAAACCGAAGCCTGGGTCGAGGATGATGCGCTCGGCAGCAATGCCCGCAGCCGCACAGGCCGCCATGCGCTGCTCCAGGTAGCGCCCGACATCGGCGGTTACGTCGTCGTAGTGCGGGTTGTCCTGCATGTTACCCGGCTCGCCGCGCATGTGCATCAGGCACACCGGCAGGCCGGTATCGGCTGCCGCGTCCAGCGCACCGTCACGCTCCAGGGCGCGCACGTCGTTGATCAGGCCGGCGCCCAAGCGGGCCGACTCGCGCATGACTGCTGGCGTTGAGGTATCGACCGAGATGACCACGTCCAGGCGGCTGTTGATCGCCTCGACCATTGGCGCGACGCGTTCCAGCTCCTCGGTGGGCGACACCGCACGCGCACCGGGGCGAGTGGACTCGCCGCCAATATCGATCAGCGTGGCACCGGCCGCCACCATCGCTTCGGCGTGGCGCAGGGCTTCGTCACGCTGACTGAAGCGACCGCCATCGGAGAACGAGTCGGGGGTGATATTGAGAATGCCCATGACATGGGTACGGGACAAATCAAGAACCCGGTTGCCGCAAGGCAACCGGGTCGGGTACTGCTGTGAGGTCATAGAAAGCCTTAGTGCTGTGCAGCTGGCCCGCCGATCGGCGATTCCGGACGGTCACCCTGGGAGGCCTGGTTGCCAGAAGTACCGGCATCGTTGTCCCAGTCGCGCGGCTCGCGCGGGGTGCGGCCAGCCATGATGTCGTCGATCTGGTCGGCATCGATGGTTTCGTACTTCATCAAGGCCTCGGCCATGGCGTCGAGCTTGTCACGGTTGTCGGTGAGGATCTGCTTGGCCGTGGCGTAGCACTGGTCGATGATGCTGCGCACCTCGGAGTCAATCAGCTTGGCGGTCTCGCCCGACACACTGGCGTGCTGGCTGCCGGCACTGCGACCGAGGAACACTTCGCCCTCTTCTTCGGCGTACATCAGCGGGCCGAGCTTCTCGGACAGGCCCCACTTGGTGACCATGTTCCGGGCGATCTGGCTGGCACGCATGATGTCGTTGGAGGCACCGGTGGTGACGCCATCGAAGCCCAGGGTCATTTCTTCGGCGATACGGCCACCGTACAGCGAGCAGATCTGGCTGATCAGAGCGCGCTTGGACAGGCTGTAGCGGTCCTCTTCAGGCAGGAACATGGTCACGCCCAGGGCACGACCGCGCGGGATGATCGACACCTTGTAGACCGGGTCGTGCTCGGGCACGACGCGACCGACGATGGCGTGGCCGGCCTCGTGGTAAGCGGTGTTCTGCTTCTCTTTCTCGGACATGACCATGGTCTTGCGCTCGGCACCCATCATGATCTTGTCTTTGGCCAGCTCGAACTCTTTCATCTCGACCAGACGCTTGCCGGCACGGGCAGCGAACAGCGACGCCTCGTTGACCAGGTTGGCAAGGTCCGCACCGGAGAAGCCAGGGGTACCACGGGCGATGACCGCCGCGTTGACGTTTTCGCCCAGTGGCGCCTTGCGCATGTGCACTTTCAGAATTTGCTCGCGGCCACGGATGTCCGGCAGGCCGACCACCACCTGGCGGTCGAAGCGGCCCGGGCGCAGCAGCGCAGGGTCGAGTACGTCCGGGCGGTTGGTGGCGGCGATGACGATGATGCCATCGTTCATCTCGAAGCCGTCCATCTCCACCAGCAACTGGTTGAGGGTTTGCTCACGCTCGTCGTGACCACCGCCCATGCCGGCGCCACGGTGGCGACCAACAGCGTCGATCTCGTCGATGAAGATGATGCACGGTGCGTGCTTTTTAGCCTGCTCGAACATGTCGCGCACACGGCTGGCACCCACGCCGACGAACATCTCGACGAAGTCGGAACCGGAAATGGTGAAGAACGGCACCTTGGCTTCGCCGGCAATGGCCTTGGCCAGCAGGGTTTTACCGGTACCGGGCGGGCCGACCATCAGCACGCCACGCGGGATGCGGCCACCCAGGCGCTGGAACTTGCCCGGGTCACGCAGGAATTCGACCAGCTCGCCGACTTCTTCCTTGGCCTCGTCGCAACCGGCGACGTCAGCCAGGGTGGTTTTCACCTGGTCTTCGGACAGCAGGCGCGCCTTGCTCTTGCCGAAGCTCATCGGGCCGCCCTTGCCGCCCGCTCCGCCCTGCATCTGGCGCATGAAGAACATGAACACGGCGATGATCACCAGGATCGGGAAGCTGGCGACCAGCAGTTGCGTCCAGATGCTCTGCTGCTCAGGTTGCTTGCCTTCGACGGTGACGTGGTTGTCGACCAGGTCGCCAATCAGGCCGTTGTCGGTGATGGCCGGACGGACGGTCTTGAAGTTGTCGCCGTCGGTGCGCTTGCCGGTAATGATGTAGCCGTCGACGGTCACGCGCTCGACCTTGCCATCCTTGACCTGCTGGATGAAGTCGGAATAGTTGAGGGTCTGCGGCTCGTTAGGGCTCGAGAAGTTGTTCATCACCGTCACCAGGACGGCGGCGATGATCAACCAGAGGATCAGATTCTTTGCCATGTCGTTCAATTCGCTACCCTCTGAGGCCGGCGCACGACGCAACCGTGCCTCGCATGATATTCATCGCCCTAACTTACTACATTACCTACGCACACGCAGGCACCGTCTGTAACCCTTTGTGAAAGCTAGACTACACGAAGTTCGGACGATCCTGACGCAGTGGCCGATTGGAAATAACTATCAGCCACCACGCAAAACCGCTCACGCCCCCTTGAATCCTCGCCCCAGCAGGTACTGCTCACGGGAGCGGTCCCGCGACGACGAAGGCTTGCGCATCTGCACCTTGTCGAACTTGCTGCGCACTTCCTTCAGGTAAACGTCGAAACCTTCACCCTGGAAGATCTTGATCAGGAAGTCGCCGCCTGGGCGCAGTACGCGGCTCGCCAGGTCCAGTGCGAGCTCGCAGAGGAACATGGCGCGCGGGATATCCACCGCGGGCGTACCACTCATATTGGGGGCCATGTCGGAAATCACAAGGTCCACGTGCGAATCGCCCACCGCCTGCAGGATTTGCGCAAGCACCTCGTCCTTGGTGAAGTCACCCTGGATGAAGGTCACGTCGGCGATGGCGTCCATTTCCAGGATGTCCGAGGCGATCAGCCGCCCCTGCCCGCCGATCAGACGGCTGGTCACCTGCGACCAGCCACCCGGGGCTGCGCCGAGGTCGATCACGCTCATGCCAGGGCGGATGAGCTTGTCCTTTTCCTGGATCTCCAGCAGCTTGTAACTGGCGCGCGAACGGTAGCCGTCCTTCTGCGCCTGCTTGACGAAGGGGTCGTTGAAATGCTCGCGCAGCCAGTTTGCGCTGCTTTTGGAACGTTGTACCACGGGGCACCTCGATGATATGCGTCGTGTTTGACTGGGCGGAGCCACAGGCCCTCGGGTAAAATGCCCGTCAATTTTACAGAATCAGACGAAAAGGGTCAGATTATGCCGCTCAACAACGAGCAGAAGAAGCAATACAAGTCCATTGGTCATGACCTGAAGCCGGTTCTGATCGTCGCGGGCAATGGTTTGAATGAAGGCGTCGTCGCCGAACTGGAACGCGCCCTGGTCGATCACGAACTGATCAAGGTCGAAATCCGCTCGGAAGACCGTGAAGAACGTGCTGCCGTCATCGCCGAGCTGTGCAAGGCCGGCCGCGCCGAACTGGTGCAGACCATCGGCAAGAAGGCGCTGATCTACCGCAAGAACCCGCAGCCGAACAAGCAGCTGTCCAATATCCACCGTTACAAGTAACGATCGGACGCAGGGCTGAAAGGCCCTGTGGGAGCGGGCTTGCCCGCGAAGCAGCCACCGCGATGGATGGCACGGGCTTCGCCCATGTTCGCGGTGGTCCGGCACTCCGGCAAGCCCGCTCCCACACGTACCGTACAGGCCCGAGATGCCCGGCTAACGCCGCGCCCTCACCGGAACCGGCTGGGCCACCAGCACGATGCCGGAGAAACCCAGCACCAAAAAGCAGAACATCTGCCAGCGCTCGCCCACGGAAATCCCGTAGCGCAGCGTGTAATAACTGATGCAGGCAGCAAAGCCGAGCAGCAGCATCTGGCCGCGAAACTGCCGCCACCAGGCCGCCAGGCCATCCACCCTCGCCAATACCGCCAGCTGCACCAGCAGCCCGAGCATGGCCACGCCGATCAACCAGCGGTCGATCTGCCCGGCCACGTCATGCACCAGCAAGGGCGCAAGACCACTGACTTTCAGCGCCGGCACCAACCCCACGTGGAACACCCAAAGGCCGCCGACCCAGAACACCTGGGCCAGTTGCCAGAGGATACCCTCGAGGGAAGGCGCCCGCAGGCGCCGGTCAGATGTGCTTGACTTCGACAATCTCGTACTCGACCGTGCCGCTTGGCGTCTTGACGACAACAGTGTCGCCCTCTTCCTTGCCAATGATGGCGCGAGCGATCGGCGCACCGGCCGAGAGCTTGCCCTTCTTGATGTCGGCCTCGTCCTCGCCAACGATCTGGTAGGTCACCTGATCGCCGGTTTCGGTGTTTTCCAGGTCCACGGTGGTCCCGAAAATCACCTTGCCGGTGTGGGCGATGGTGGTGACGTCGATCACCACCGAGTTTTGCAGGCGGCCTTCGATGTCACGGATACGCGCCTCGACCATGCCCTGCTCCTCACGGGCGGCATGGTATTCGGCGTTCTCCTTGAGGTCGCCCAGCTCACGGGCCTCGCCGATCGCCTGGCTCAGGCGCGGGCGCTCGGTCTTGCTCAGGAACAGATGCTCTTCTTCCAGGGCGCGAGCGCCCTGGACGGTCATCGGGTACTTGGTAATGCTCATGCTTTGAGTCCTGCATGCAGATCCTGCAGGCGACGAACGGTCTTTTCCGGACCGAATTTCAGCGCCTCGCAGATGGCTTCACCGGCCGCAATGGTGGTGGTGCAGTAGATCTTGTGTTGCAGCGCATTGCGGCGAATCGAGTACGAGTCGGCAATCGACTGGCGGCCTTCGGTGGTGTTGATGATCAGCGACACTTCGTCGTTCTTGATCATGTCGACCACGTGCGGGCGGCCTTCGGTCACCTTGTTCACACGGCGCACTTTCAGGCCGGCCGCTTCGATCACCTTGGCGGTGCCGGCGGTTGCGACCACTTCGAAGCCCAAGGCGATCAGGTCGCGGGCAACGCCAGCCACTTGTGGCTTGTCGTCGTCACGCACGCTGATGAACGCGGTACCACCAGTCGGCAGCACTTCGCTGGCACCCATCTGGGCCTTGGCGAAGGCTTCACCGAAGCTGTCGCCGACGCCCATGACTTCACCAGTGGATTTCATCTCAGGGCCGAGGATCGGGTCAACCCCCGGGAACTTGGCGAACGGGAAGACGGCTTCCTTGACGCTGTAGAAGTTCGGGATAATTTCCTGGGTGAAGCCCAGCTCTTTCAGGGTTTTGCCAGCCATGACGCGGGCCGCGATCATCGCCAGCGAAGTGCCGATGCACTTGGAGACGAACGGCACGGTACGCGAGGCGCGCGGGTTGACTTCGATCACGTAGATCTTGTCGCCCTGCAGGGCCAGCTGCACGTTCATCAGGCCGACAACGCCCAGTTCCAGGGCCATTTTCTTGACCTGAACGCGGACTTCGTCCTGCACTTGCTTGCTCAGCGAGTAAGGCGGCAGCGAGCACGCCGAGTCACCGGAGTGAACGCCGGCCTGTTCGATGTGCTGCATGATCGCGCCGATGACCACGTCGGTACCGTCGCACACCGCATCCACGTCCATCTCGATGGCGCAGTTGAGGAAGTGGTCGAGCAGTACCGGGCTGTCGTTGGACACTTGTACCGCTTCACGCAGGTAGCGCTTGAGCTCGTCCAGTTCGTAGACGATCTCCATGGCGCGGCCGCCCAGTACGTAGGACGGGCGCACCACCAGCGGGTAGCCGATGCTGCCGGCAGCGCGGATGGCTTCATCTTCGCTGCGCACGGTGGCGTTTGGCGGCTGCAGCAGGTTCAGGCGCTGCACCATCTGCTGGAAGCGCTCGCGGTCTTCGGCGCGGTCGATGGCGTCCGGGCTGGTACCGATGATCGGTACGCCGGCTTCTTCCAGGGCGCGGGCCAGTTTCAGCGGGGTCTGGCCGCCGTAGTGGACGATCACGCCTTTGGGTTTTTCGACGCGGCACACTTCCAGCACGTCTTCCAGGGTCAGCGGCTCGAAGTACAGGCGGTCGGAGGTGTCGTAGTCGGTGGAGACGGTTTCCGGGTTGCAGTTGACCATGATGGTCTCGTAACCGTCTTCACGCAGCGCCAGGGCCGCGTGCACGCAGCAGTAGTCGAACTCGATGCCTTGGCCGATACGGTTCGGGCCGCCACCCAGGATCATGATCTTGTCGCGGGTCGACGGATTGGCCTCGCACTCTTCCTCGTAGGTCGAGTACAGGTAGGCGGTGTCAGTGGCGAACTCGGCGGCGCAGGTGTCGACGCGCTTGTACACCGGGAACACTTCGAGCTTGTGGCGGTGACGGCGCAGGTTCTTGTCGGTGATACCCAGCAGCACGGCCAGGCGCTGGTCCGAGAAGCCCTTGCGCTTGAGGCGCAGCATGTAGTCCTTGTCGATCGCCGACAGGGCCAGGGTCTTGACCTTCTCTTCTTCCTTGATCAGGTCTTCCATCTGCACCAGGAACCACAGGTCGATGCCGGTCAGTTCGAAGATTTCTTCGATGGTCATGCCCGAACGCATGGCGTCGGCCACGTACCAGATACGCTCGGCGCCCGGTACGGTCAGCTCGCGCTTGAGGATGCTGGCAGCGTCGGCGCTGGCCAGGTCGACTTTCGGGTCGAGGCCGCAGGCACCGACTTCCAGGCCGCGCAGGGCTTTCTGCAGGGACTCCTGGAAAGTACGGCCGATGGCCATGACTTCACCCACGGATTTCATCTGGGTGGTCAGGCGGGCGTCGGCTTTCGGGAATTTCTCGAAGGCAAAACGCGGCAGCTTGGTGACGACGTAGTCGATCGACGGTTCGAAGGACGCCGGGGTGCGGCCGCCGGTGATGTCGTTCTGCAGTTCGTCGAGGGTGTAGCCGATGGCAAGCTTGGCGGCGATCTTGGCGATCGGGAAGCCGGTGGCTTTCGAAGCCAGGGCGGACGAACGCGATACACGCGGGTTCATCTCGATCACGACCATGCGGCCGGTGTTCGGGCAGATACCGAACTGCACGTTGGAGCCGCCGGTTTCGACACCGATTTCACGCAGCACCGCCAGCGAGGCGTTGCGCATGATCTGGTATTCCTTGTCGGTCAGGGTCTGTGCCGGTGCGACAGTGATCGAGTCACCGGTGTGCACGCCCATCGGGTCGAAGTTCTCGATGGAGCAGACGATGATGCAGTTGTCCTTCTTGTCGCGGACCACCTCCATCTCGTATTCCTTCCAGCCGATCAGCGATTCATCGATCAGCAGCTCCTTGGTCGGCGACAGGTCGAGGCCGCGGGCGCAGATTTCTTCGAACTCTTCACGGTTGTAGGCGATGCCGCCACCGGTGCCGCCCATGGTGAACGACGGGCGGATGATGCACGGGAAGCCGAGCTTCTCGAGCACCGCATTGGCCTCTTCCATGCTGTGGGCGATACCCGAGCGCGGGCACTCGAGGCCGATGTCTTTCATCGCCTTGTCGAAGCGCGAACGGTCTTCGGCCTTGTCGATGGTGTCGGCGTTGGCACCGATCATCTCTACGCCGAACTTCTCCAGAACGCCGTGGCGCTCCAGGTCCAGGGCGCAGTTCAGGGCAGTCTGGCCACCCATGGTCGGCAGGACGGCGTCGGGGCGTTCTTTCTCGATGATCTTGGCCACCGACTGCCACTTGATTGGCTCGATGTAGGTGGCGTCGGCCATGGCCGGGTCGGTCATGATGGTGGCCGGGTTGGAGTTCACCAGGATGACGCGGAAACCTTCCTCGCGCAGGGCTTTGCAGGCCTGGGCGCCGGAGTAGTCGAATTCGCAGGCCTGGCCGATCACGATCGGGCCAGCGCCGAGAATCAGGATGCTTTTGATGTCTGTACGTTTTGGCATGGTTGTCACTCAAATCCGCGGGTCAGTCGGCAAGCCGTCTTGAACAATCTGGGTCAGGCGCTTCCGGGTGCGGCGTTCGCCGCCCCGGGGCCTTGATGCAGGATGCTCAGCGGCGCTTGGCCATGGCATCGGTGAAACGATCGAACAGTGGCGCGACGTCGGTCGGGCCTGGGCTCGCTTCAGGGTGGCCCTGGAAGCTGAACGCGCTCTTGTCGGTACGCTCGATACCCTGCAGGGTGCCGTCGAACAGCGACTTGTGGATGGCGCGAACGTTGCCCGGCAGGGTGGCTTCGTCTACGGCGAAACCGTGGTTCTGGCTGGTGATCATGACCACGCCGGTGTCCAGGTCCTGGACCGGGTGGTTGGCACCGTGGTGGCCGTGGCCCATCTTGACGGTCTTGGCGCCGGAGGCCAGGGCCAGCAGCTGGTGGCCCAGGCAGATACCGAACACAGGGATCTCGGTCTCGAGGATCTCTTTGATCGCCTGGATGGCGTAGTCGCACGGCTCGGGATCACCCGGGCCGTTGGACAGGAACACGCCGTCCGGGTTGAGTGCCAGCACTTCGCTGGCCGGGGTCTGGGCCGGTACCACGGTCACGCGGCAGCCACGGGCGACCAGCATGCGCAGGATGTTCAGCTTGACGCCGTAGTCGAAGGCAACCACGTGATACGGCAGGTCGGCAGCGTCGATGGTCGGGTGGCTGTCGGTTTTCAGCTCCCACACGCTGGAACGCCACTCGTAGCGCTCCTTGGTGGAGACGACCTTGGCCAGGTCCATGCCTTTGAGGCCCGGGAAGGCGCGGGCAGCGGCGATGGCCTGCTCTTCGGTGATGTTGTCACCGGCGAGGATGCAGCCGTTCTGGGCGCCTTTTTCGCGCAGGATACGGGTCAGGCGACGGGTGTCGATGCCGGCGATGGCAACGACGTTGTTGGCCTTGAGGTACTCAGGCAGCGACTGGGTGTTACGCCAGTTGCTGGCCAGCAGCGGCAGGTCACGGATGACCAGGCCGGCAGACCAGACGCGGTTCGACTCGGCGTCTTCCGGCGTGGTGCCGGTGTTGCCGATGTGCGGGTAGGTCAGGGTGACGATTTGCTGCGAGTAGGAAGGGTCTGTAAGGATTTCCTGGTAGCCGGTCATAGCGGTGTTGAATACCACCTCACCGACGGTCTGACCGTCGGCACCGATGGCTTCACCGCGGAAAATACTGCCGTCGGCAAGGGCGAGTATGGCTGGCTTTGTCAAGAAGACCTCCCGTAAATCAAGCATGAAAGGGCGATCGCAGGTTGCAAAAAAGCGGAGTGACGTATGGACACGTCACCCCGCTTTCATGTGCTGAATTCAATTCGCTGCGCGCTTTTAGTGGACACACTAAAGCTGTAGCTTACAGAAAAGTGCGTTTTGGGTCTACCGCATATGTGTCTCTAAAACACATGAATGCGACAGAACCCGGATCGGCGGCGCCTGCTTCGCGGGCAAGCCCGCTCCCACAGGGACCGCACCAGGCCCGAAGGCAATGCCGTACCTGTAGGAGCCGGCTTGCCGGCGATCGGGCCATCAATGCAGTTCGAGCACATCCTGCATGTCATACAGCGCAGGCTCGCGCCCATCCAGCCACAGCGCTGCACGCACCGCGCCCTTGGCGAAGGTCATGCGGCTCGAGGCCTTGTGGGTGATCTCCACGCGCTCGCCTTCGGCGGCGAACAGCACGGTGTGGTCACCGACCACATCACCGGCACGCACCGTGGCAAAACCGATGGTCTGGCGGTCACGGGCGCCGGTCTGGCCTTCACGGCCATACACCGCCACCTCGCGCAGGTCGCGCCCCAGCGCCTGAGCCACTACCTCACCCATGCGCAGGGCAGTACCCGACGGCGCATCGACCTTGTGCCGGTGGTGGGCTTCGAGAATCTCGATGTCCACCTCGTCTCCCAGCACACGGGCCGCGGTATCCAACAGCTTCAGGCACAGGTTCACGCCCACGCTGAAGTTGGCGGCGAAGACGATCGGGATTTCCTTGCCCGCCTCCACCAGCAGCTGCTTTTCTTCGGCGCTGAAGCCGGTGGTGCCGATGACCATGGCCTTGCCCGCCTTGCGGCAGAACGCCAGGTTTTTCAGGGTCACCGACGGGTGGGTGAAGTCGATCAGCACATCGAACTCGTCGACCACCTTGGCCAGGTCGTCGACGATCGGCACGCCGATGCGCCCCAGGCCGGCCAGTTCACCGGCGTCGGCACCCACCAGGGTGCTGTCCGGGCGGTGAATGGCGGCGGTCAGGCCAGCCTTGGGCGCCTGCTGCTGCACAGCCTCGATCAGCACCTTGCCCATGCGCCCGGCGGCGCCCATCACTGCAATACGTCGCATAGCCTGCTCCTTGTCAGAGATCGCCGAAGAAGCGCTTCACGCCTTCGAACCAGCCACTGGCCTTGGGCGAGTGGGAGCTGTCGACTTCCAGCGAGCTGCGCAACTCTTCGAGCAGTTCGCGCTGGCGACGGCTGAGGTTGACCGGCGTTTCTACCGCGACGCGGCACAGCAGGTCGCCGGCACCACCGCCACGCACTGGCGCCACACCCTTGCCACGCAGGCGGAACTGCTTGCCGGTCTGGGTGCCTTCAGGAATTTTCAGCTTGACCCGGCCATCGAGGGTCGGCACTTCCAGCTCGCCGCCAAGGGCTGCGTCGGTGTAGCTGATCGGCACTTCGCAGTACAGGTGCTTGCCGTCGCGCTGGAAGATCGCGTGCTCGCGCACGCTGATGACCACGTACAGGTCACCGGTCGGGCCGCCATGGGCACCGGCCTCGCCTTCGCCGGACAGGCGGATGCGGTCACCGGTATCAACGCCGGCCGGCACCTTGACCGACAGGGTCTTGTACTCTTCGACACGGCCTTCGCCATGGCACGAGGTGCAGGGGTCGGTGATGATCTTGCCCTGGCCATGGCAGCGCGGGCAGGTTTGCTGCACCGAGAAGAAGCCTTGCTGCATGCGTACCTGGCCGATACCGCCACAGGTCGGGCAGGTCGACGGGGTCGAGCCCTTCTTGGCGCCGGAGCCGTCGCACGGCTTGCAGTTGACCAGGGTCGGCACGCGGATGCTGACCGTGGTGCCACGCACCGCTTCTTCGAGGTTCAGCTCCAGGGTGTAACGCAGGTCGCTGCCGCGCTGGGCACCGCTGCGACCACCGCCACGACCACCACCGAAGAAGTCACTGAATACGTCACCGAAGATGTCGGAGAAGTTGGCGCCGCCGAAGCCTGCACCGCCGCCACCCATGCTCGGGTCGACACCGGCGTGGCCGTACTGGTCGTAGGCGGCACGCTTGCTGGCGTCAGACAGCACTTCGTAGGCCTCGTTGGCCTCCTTGAACAGGTCTTCCGACTCTTTGTCGCCGGGGTTGCGGTCCGGGTGGTACTTCATCGCCAGACGGCGGTAGGCCTTCTTGAGGTCGCCTTCGCTGGCGCCGCGCTCGACACCCAGGACCTCATAAAAATCACGCTTGGACATAGGTCATTTGCACTCTTGGGGTGTTTGGCACCGGCGCGCAGCTGTCGCGCCGTGCCGCCAACACCTGCCGCCATACGCGAATGCGCCCAGACAGATGCTGTAAAAATTCTCGTGTTCCAGACACGCCAACGCGGGAGCAAGCCCCCGCGCGGCGACATCCTACCAGTTCACCGCGCTAAGCCGGTGAACGGGCGACAGCATGCAACGATTACTTCTTGTCGTCGCCTTTGACTTCTTCGAACTCGGCGTCAACCACGTCATCGTGCTTGGCTTCAGGCTCGGCCTGCTGGGCGCCGCCCTGCGGTTGCTCGGCCTGCTGCTCGGCGTACATCTTCTGGGCAACCGGGGCCGACACCTTGGACAGCTCCTCGACCTTGGCGTCGATGGCAGCCTTGTCGTCGCCTTTGACAGCGGCCTCCAGGGCAACCACGGCCGCTTCGATGGCGGTTTTCTCTTCGGCAGTGACCTTGTCACCGGCGTCGACGACCATCTTGCGGGTCGAGTGCACCAGCGCGTCACCCTGGTTACGGGCAGCGGCCAGCTCTTCGAACTTGCGGTCTTCCTCGGCGTTGGCCTCGGCGTCACGCACCATGCGCTCGATCTCTTCGTCCGACAGGCCGGAGTTGGCCTTGATCACGATCGACTGAGCCTTGCCGGTGGCCTTGTCTTTGGCGCCGACGTGCAGGATACCGTTGGCGTCGATGTCGAAGGTCACTTCGATCTGTGGCACGCCGCGTGGCGCTGGCGGGATGTCCGACAGGTCGAACTTGCCCAGCGACTTGTTCTGCGCGGCTTGCTTGCGCTCGCCCTGCAGCACGTGGATGGTCACGGCGCCCTGGTTGTCGTCGGCAGTCGAGAACACCTGCGACTTCTTGGTCGGGATGGTGGTGTTCTTCTCGATCAGCGCGGTCATCACGCCGCCCATGGTTTCGATACCCAGGGTCAGCGGGCTGACGTCCAGCAGCAGTACGTCTTTCACGTCACCGGCCAGTACGGCGCCCTGGATGGCAGCACCCATGGCCACGGCTTCGTCCGGGTTGACGTCCTTGCGCGCTTCTTTACCGAAGAAGTCGGCAACGGCCTTTTGCACCATCGGCATACGGGTCTGGCCACCGACCAGGATCACGTCGTCGATCTTGCTGGCGTCGATGCCGGCGTCTTTCAGGGCGATGCGGCAAGGCTCGATGGTACGGTTGACCAGGTCTTCGACCAGCGATTCCAGCTTGGCGCGGGAGATCTTCACGTTCAGGTGTTTCGGGCCGGTCGCGTCTGCAGTGATGTACGGCAGGTTGACGTCGGTCGACTGGGCCGAGGACAGCTCGATCTTGGCCTTTTCAGCGGCTTCTTTCAGGCGCTGCAGGGCCAGCGGGTCGTTCTTCAGGTCCATGCCGGACTCTTTCTTGAACTCGTCGACGAGGTAGTCGATCAGGCGCATGTCGAAGTCTTCGCCACCCAGGAAGGTGTCGCCGTTGGTGGCCAGTACTTCGAACTGGTGCTCACCGTCGACTTCGGCGATTTCGATGACCGAAACGTCGAAGGTACCGCCACCCAGGTCATAAACGATGACGGTGTGGTCGCCCTTGGCCTTGTCCATGCCGTACGCCAGTGCAGCGGCGGTCGGTTCGTTGATGATGCGCTTGACTTCCAGGCCCGCGATGCGGCCGGCGTCTTTGGTGGCTTGGCGCTGGCTGTCGTTGAAGTAGGCCGGTACGGTGATGACCGCTTCGGTGACCGGCTCGCCCAGGTAGTCCTCGGCGGTCTTCTTCATTTTTTTCAGCACTTCGGCGCTGATCTGCGGCGGCGCCATGTCGTTGCCGTTGGCTTGTACCCAGGCGTCACCGTTGCCGGCCTTGACGATCTTGTAAGGCACCAGCTTGATGTCTTTCTGCACGACGTCTTCTTCGAAGCGGCGGCCGATCAGGCGCTTCACGGCGAACAGGGTGTTGTGCGGGTTGGTGACGGCCTGGCGCTTGGCCGACTGGCCAACCAGGATTTCGCCGTCGTTGGCGTAGGCCACGATCGAAGGGGTAGTACGCGCGCCTTCGGCGTTTTCGATGACCTTGACGTTACCGTTTTCCAGGATGGAGACGCAGGAGTTGGTGGTCCCCAGGTCGATACCGATGATTTTGCCCATGTTGATTCTCCCGAAACTTGAATTGGGTGGCAGCGGCTACATTGGCCAACTGCGGTAATACTTGAGTGCTTGACACCTAGATGGGGATGCCCCGACAGATTTCAA
This sequence comes from Pseudomonas sp. NPDC089406, assembly GCF_044900265.1. Lineage (NCBI taxonomy): Bacteria > Pseudomonadati > Pseudomonadota > Gammaproteobacteria > Pseudomonadales > Pseudomonadaceae > Pseudomonas > Pseudomonas sp. NPDC089406. The sequence goes on from NZ_JBJDNC010000006.1 coordinate 66,586, forward strand.
GCCTTCTCGTTGATCGATGGCTGCGGCGCGGCCGGCGCCTTGCTGACCACCACCATGGCGGGGCGCAGCAGGCGGCCGTTGAGCAGGTAGCCCTTCTGGAACACGTTCAGCACGCTGTTCGGCTCGACATCGGCGCTTTCCTGCATGGCCATCGCCTGGTGGTGCTCGGCGTTGAACGGCTGGCCGTGCGGGTCGATGGCTTCGAGGTTGTAGCGCTTGAGGGTGTCCTGGAACATTTTCAGGGTCAGCTCGACGCCTTCGCGGATCTTCTTCACCTGTTCGTCTTCGACGTTGGAGTGGGCCAGGGCCAGCTCCAGGCTGTCGATCACCGGCAGCAGGTCGCCGGCGAACTTCTCCAGCGCAAACTTGCGCGCCTTGTCGACTTCCTGCTCGGCGCGGCGAATGCTGTTCTGCGCTTCGGCAGCCACACGCAGGGACTGATCCTTGGCCGCGGCCAGCTGCTCCTCGAGCTCCTGAACGCGGGCGCCGGTATCCACTGCAGCGGCCTCTTCGGCATTAAGGTCTTTCTCGTTCAGCTGTTCGTCAGCCATGGGGTCTCTCCTCCACAATTTCTGTTGTACGAGCAAAGCTCGCCGTGTCTGCCGGCTATATGGGGCCGGAAAAACCAGCTTCAAGGGCAAGGGCGCTTTTCCACATTCATCGGGCGGGCATTGTCAGCAGGCGCAAAACCACTGTATAAATAACCAGACCTCAGCCCTCGGGAGCCGCCCCATGCTGCTGCACCTGTCCATTCACAACTACGCCATCGTCGAACACCTCGACCTCGAACTCGCCCGCGGCATGTCCGTGATCACTGGCGAAACCGGGGCTGGCAAATCGATCATGCTCGATGCCCTGGGCCTGGCCCTGGGTGACCGTGCCGACAGCGGCGTGGTGCGGCCCGGCGCAGACAAGGCCGACATTCTGGCCACCTTCGACCTGGGCGACATCCCCGAGGCCCACACCTGGTTGGCCGAGCGCGACCTCGAAAGCGACGGCCCGTGCATCCTGCGCCGGGTGATCACCGCCGAAGGCCGCAGCCGCGGCTACATCAACGGCACGCCCTGCCCGCTCGGCGACCTCAAGGCCCTGGGCGAGCTGCTGATCGACATCCACAGCCAGCACGAGCACCAGTCGCTGCTGAAAACCGACACCCACCGCCGCCTGCTGGACGAATACGCCGGCGCCATCGACCTGGCCCGCCAGGTGCAACTGGCCGCCCGCCGCTGGCAGCAGACCCGCCAGGAGCTCGAGCGCCTGAGCAATTCCGGCGACGAACAGCGCGCGCGCCACCAACTGCTCAGCTATCAATTGGAAGAGCTGGACAACCTGGGCCTGGGCGAAAACGAGCTGGTGCAGTTGGAGCAGGAACACAAGAACCTGACCAACGCCGAAGCATTGTTCGGCATCTGCCGCCAGGTCATCGACCAGTGCAGCGAAAGCGACTCGGGCAACGTGCTCAGCGCCCTGACCGTCAGCCTCAACCGCCTCACCGCCGTGGCCAACGCCCCCAAAGCCCTGGGCGAGGCAGTCAACCTGATCGCCAGCGCGCAAATTCAGGTAGAAGAAGCCGTCGGCGAGCTCAACCGCTTCCTCGACCACTTCGACGCCGACCCCATGCGCCTGCAAACGCTGGAAGAACGCCTGGACGCCATCTACACCCTGGCCCGCAAGCACCGCGTGCACCCCACCGAGCTGCCGCACCTGCAGCAGCGCCTGATGGAAGAAATCGAAGGCCTCAATGCCAGCGACGAGTCCATCGAGCGCCTGGGCGAAGAACTGGCCGCCTACGCGCAGCACTATAAAGAGAAGGCCACCGAGCTGAGCGCCCTGCGCCGGCAGGCCGCCACCCAGCTGGCCACTGCCGTGGAGCAGGAGATCCAGCGCTTAGGGATGCCCGGCGGGCGCTTCTGCATCGAGCTGACCCCTTTCGAGCACGCCGAACTGTCGCCCCACGGCCTGGAACAGATCGAGCTGCTGGTCAGCGCCAACCCCGGGCAACCGCTCAAGGGGCTGGCCAAGGTCGCCTCGGGCGGCGAGCTTTCGCGTATCAGCCTGGCGATTCAGGTGATCACCGCGCAAACCTCACGCATCCCCACCCTGGTGTTCGACGAAGTGGACGTCGGCATCGGCGGCCCCACCGCCGAGATCGTCGGCCAGTTGCTGCGCCGCCTGGGCGAGCGCGGCCAGGTACTGACCGTGACCCACCTGCCGCAGGTCGCAGCCCAGGGCCACCACCACCTGTTCGTGCACAAGGTGCGCCACAGCGACACCACCCACACCGCCGTGGCCAATCTAGGCAAGCGCGAGCGGGTGGAAGAAGTGGCACGCATGCTGGGCGGCATCGACCTGACCAAGGAATCCCTGGCCCATGCACGCAAGATGGTGGTGAGCAGCAAGGCATAGCCAGCACGCAATCGCCTGTAGGAGCGGCCTTGTGTCGCGAAAAGGGCGCGTAGCGGCCTCAGGATCTATGCATCATTCGATGACTGCAGGGGCTGCTGCGCAGCCCTTTCGCGACACAAGGCCGCTCCTACAGCGGTCTTTACCCCCCTAGAAAACACAAAGGCGACCCGAAGGTCGCCTTTGCTGCCCATAACGACGTAAATCGTTACTTCTTTTTACGCACGTAGAGGACCAGGTTGTGGTCCACCAGTTCGAAGCCGTGCTCGGCCACGATTTCCTTTTGCCGGCGTTCGATCTCGGCATCCATGAACTCGATGACTTCGCCGCTATCCACGTTGACCATATGGTCGTGGTGGCCGCCGTCAGCCAGCTCGAACACCGCATGGCCGCCGTCGAAGTTGTGGCGAACCACCAGGCCAGCCGCTTCGAACTGGGTCAGAACGCGGTACACGGTCGCCAGGCCAACGTCCTCGCCAGCCTCCATCAGCGCCTTGTAGACATCCTCGGCACTCATGTGACGCTGCTCGGTAGAGTCGAGCATCTGAAGAATCTTGACTCGAGGCAGGGTCACCTTGAGGCCGGCTTTGCGCAATTCGCTATTTTCAACCATGGTCAGCTTTCTCGCCGATGCTGCTTCGCAGCTTCTCTTAATACGGGTATGATCGGGGTTTACGTTGTCCAGCCAAGATAGTGGAAGTCGCCCACCGATGCAAAACAACACCAAGCTCTTGCTAACCAGCCTCACCCTCGTGGGACTGCTCGCACTCGCCGGTTGCTCGTTTCCCGGGGTTTACAAAATCGACATCCAGCAGGGCAATGTCGTCACGCAGGACATGATAGACCAATTGCGCCCGGGAATGACCCGCCGGCAAGTAAGGTTTATCATGGGCAACCCCCTGCTCCAGGACACCTTCAACACCAACCGCTGGGACTACCTGTACAGCCTGCAGCCCGGTGGTGGCCAGCGCCAGCAAGAGCGCATGAGCATCTTCTTCAACGAGAGCGACCAACTGGTCAGCCTGGCCGGCGACTTCATGCCAGGTGTCAGCCGCGACCAGGAAATTCTCGGCGGCAGCGGCGACACCACCGTCAGCCCGGCCCACCAAGGCCAGCCTGCCGAGAAGCCGGCCAAGGCAGGCTCGCTGGAAGACTCGATCCAGAAAGAAATCGACACCATCGAGACCACCCCGGTGCCCACCCCGGCCCCGCTGGAAACCTCACCGCAGTAAACACTGCGCACAAAAAAGCCCGGGCATTGCCCGGGCTTTTTTATTGGCCGTGTCTAGGCCCTGTAGGAGCCGGCTTGCCGGCGATGAGGCCCGCTTGGGCAGCACAAGGCCCATTGGGTGGCACCGGCTTTGCCGGTGATCGCCGGCAAGCCGGCTCCTACAGGGGCGGCGTGAACAGAAAAGGCCCTCGTTGCCCCTCAGCTATACAGCTGCTTGGCCCGCTGGCAGAACGCATCGACCATGGTATTGGCCGCCTGGTTGAACAGCGGGCCCAGGGTGGCGCGCACCAGGGCGCCGGCGTAATCGAACGACAGGTCCAGGCTGATCTTGCAGGCCTTCTCGCCCAGCGGCTTGAACACCCACAGCCCATGCAGCTGGGTGAACGGCCCCTCTTCCAGGTTCATCTCGATGGACTGCCCCGGCACCAGCACGTTACGCGTGACGAAATGCTGGCTCATGCCGCCCTTGGCCACATCCAGCTTCGCCCGCATGTGCGTGTCGCTCACCTCGATCACCGTCGAAGCCGAGCACCAGGGCAAGAATTGCGGGTAGCTGGCCACATCGTTGACCAGGTCGTAAAGCGCCTGGGCAGGGTATGGCAGCAGGGCCGAGCGTTGAATATGGGTAGTCATCCAGGCATCACTTCCAAACGGGGCGGCGGCGCCTCGCAGCGCCGGAAAAACAGTTCTGATCAACAGAACAAGGCCTCCATTGTCAGGGATTCGTCCTACAGGCTCAAGCGCAGCTAAACCCCGTAGCCGAGCGCGCGGCGACTCCCTATAATGCGGCCCCTATGGCTAAGCAAAAGAAACATCCGACCGGGACCATCGCGCAGAACAAAAAGGCGCGACACGATTACTTCATCGAACACAAGTTCGAGGCCGGGCTGGTCCTGTCCGGTTGGGAAGTAAAGAGCCTGCGGGCCGGCAAGGCGCACCTGACCGACAGCTACGTGCTGCTCAAGGATGGCGAAGCCTGGCTGTTCGGCAGCCACATCACCCCGCTGACCACCGCCAGCACCCACGTCATCGCCGACCCCATCCGCACCCGCAAGCTGCTGCTGAACAAGCGCGAGCTGGAGCGCCTGGAAGCCGCCGTGGCGCAAAAGGGCTACACCTGTGTGGCGATGTCGCTGTACTGGAGCAAGCACCTGATCAAGTGCGAAATCGCACTCGGCAAGGGCAAGAAGGAGTTCGACAAGCGCGACACCGTGCGCGAGCGCGACTCCAACCGCGAGCTGCAGCGCACCATGCGCAACAAGGGCAAGGAAGAGTAATTTCTGCCCTGCGCGGTCACTGTAGGAGCGGCCTTGTGTCGCGATAGGGCTGCGCAGCAGCCCCGGCGATCTTCAATGATGCAAAAGGCCTGAGGCCGCTGCGCGCCCTTTTCGCGACACAAGGCCGCTCCTACAGAAACCGTGAAAGCGGGCGAAGTCTCTACCGCCCGCTGCGCCGCTCTGCCCGCGCCACCCGCTGAGCCTCTTCCTGCGCCTCTTCCAGCACCTCCTGCACATACAGAATGTGCCGGCTGGACACCTCCCGCGCCTCCTCGGCTCGCCCCTCGACAATCGCCTGGTACAACTCGCGATGCTGGCTGATCAGCATGTCGCGCGTTTCGCTGCGCTGCTGGTACATGCCGCCGATGTTGGTGACCACGTTGCGCTTGAGCAAATCGAACAGCCCGCGGATGGTGTGCAGCAGCACCGCATTGTGGCTGGCCTCGGCAATCGCCAGGTGAAAGCGCGCATCGGCCGCGCCCTCCTCCGCCCGGCTGACCTCGTCAACCCGGTTGTAGCAGTCCTGCAGCGCATCGAAGGCCACCTTCAAGCGCTCGCGGTCCGGCCCGGTGGCGCGCTGCGCCGCGTAGTAGGCGCAGGACGCCTCCAGCGTATGGCGAAACTCCAGCAGGTCGCGCTGCGCCTCGGGGCTGCCTTCGAGCAATTTGAGCAGCGGGTCGCTGAAGGTCGAGCCCAGTGACTCGGCCACATAGTTGCCGCCGCCCTGACGGCTGACCAGCAGCCCCTTGGCCACCAGCTTCTGGATCGCCTCACGCAACGACGGGCGCGACACCCCGAACTGCTCGGCCAGGGCCCGCTCGGCCGGCAGCCGCTGCCCCGAGGTCAGCGTGCCTTCCAGAATCATCCCTTCCAACCGATCGACGATGTCGTCGGACAGGCGCCGTTGGCGGACCTGATCAAAAACCATCACATGCTCTCCACAAACCCCGGCGGTACCGGGCCGGGGGCGCCTATTCTGCGCCTAACCAGCCCACCCCGACACCCATCAGTTGGCGTTTTTCAGCGCCACTCAGTCGCCCGCTCATCGGCATGCGACCAAAGTTTTCCACAGGACAAATTGACACACCCACGAAGTGGCTTTTAACCTAGCGACCAGCCATTGTAAATTGGTCTTACCAATTATCCAATGCCAGTGCCTGACCAACAACAATTAGGGGCCACCCCGTATGCAAACCTGGCAACAACTCTATACCCCGCTCGGTAGTCTCGGCCTGTCCGCACTGGCGGCGGTCGTTCCCATCGTGTTCTTCTTCCTCGCCCTCGCCGTGTTCCGCCTCAAGGGCCACGTCGCCGGCAGCATCACCCTTGCACTGTCGATCCTGGTGGCCATCTTCGCCTTCCAGATGCCCGTGGACATGGCCCTGGCTGCCGCCGGCTATGGCTTCCTGTACGGCCTGTGGCCAATCGCCTGGATCATCGTTGCCGCGGTGTTCCTCTACAAACTCACGGTCAAGAGCGGCCAGTTCGAAGTGATCCGCAGCTCGGTGCTGTCGATCACAGACGACCAGCGCCTGCAGGTGCTGCTGATCGGCTTCTGCTTCGGTGCCTTCCTTGAAGGCGCAGCCGGCTTCGGCGCCCCGGTGGCCATCACCGCCGCACTGCTGGTGGGCCTGGGCTTCAACCCGTTGTACGCCGCCGGCCTGTGCCTGATCGCCAACACCGCACCGGTAGCCTTCGGCGCCCTGGGTATCCCGATCATCGTCGCAGGGCAAGTCACCGGTATCGACGCCTTCCACATCGGCGCCATGACCGGCCGCCAGCTGCCGCTGCTGTCGCTGTTCGTGCCGTTCTGGCTGGTGTTCATGATGGACGGCCTGCGCGGCGTGAAAGAAACCTGGCCTGCCGCCCTGGTAGCCGGCCTGAGCTTCGCCGTCACCCAGTACTTCACCTCCAACTTCATCGGCCCGGAGCTGCCGGACATCACCTCGGCCCTGGCCAGCCTGATCTGCCTGACCCTGTTCCTGAAAGTCTGGCAGCCCAAGCGCTCGTTCAGCGAAGCTAAGGGCAGCGTCGGCGCCGCTGTGGTGCAGTCGGGTGGCAGCCAGCCAACCCCGTACAGCTTTGGCGAGATCTTCAAGGCCTGGTCGCCGTTTTTGATCCTCACCGTGCTGGTGACCATCTGGACCCTCAAGCCGTTCAAGGCCGCGTTCGCCCCAGGCGGCGCGATGTACAACTTCGTGTTCAACTTCGCCATCCCGCACCTTGACCAGCTGGTGATCAAGACCGCCCCGATCGTCACCGCGCCTACCGCCATGCCGGCAGTGTTCAAGCTCGACCCGATCTCCGCCACCGGCACGGCGATCTTCCTGTCGGCCCTGATCTCCATGGCCGTGCTGAAGATCAACTTCAAAACTGGTCTGACCACTTTCAAAGAAACCTTCTGGGAGCTGCGCTGGCCAATCCTGTCCATCGGCATGGTGCTGGCCTTCGCCTTCGTCACCAACTACTCCGGCATGTCCTCGACCATGGCCCTGGTACTGGCCGGCACCGGCGCTGCGTTCCCGTTCTTCTCGCCGTTCCTCGGCTGGCTGGGCGTGTTCCTGACCGGCTCCGACACCTCGTCCAACGCCCTGTTCAGCTCGCTGCAGGCCACCACCGCCCACCAGATCGGCGTCAACGACACCCTGCTGGTCGCGGCCAACACCAGCGGCGGCGTAACCGGCAAGATGATCTCGCCGCAGTCCATCGCCGTGGCCTGCGCCGCTACCGGCCTGGTCGGCAAGGAATCGGACCTGTTCCGCTTCACCGTCAAGCACAGCCTGTTCTTCGCCACCATCGTCGGCCTGATCACCCTGATCCAGGCTTACTGGCTGACCGGCATGCTGGTTCATCACTAAAGTGAAAGGGGCCGGGCGCCAGGCGCCCGGCATCTCCTACCACCCACGCTGCGAGAATCCATGATCATTTCCGCCTCTACCGACTATCGCGCCGCGGCCCAACGCAAGCTGCCCCCCTTCCTGTTCCACTACGCCGACGGCGGCGCCTACGCCGAGCACACCCTGCGCCACAACGTGTCGGACCTGGCCGGCATCGCCCTGCGCCAGCGCGTGCTGAAGAACATGTCCGAGCTCAGCCTAGAGACAAAGCTGTTCGACGAAACCCTGAGCATGCCCGTGGCCCTGGCCCCGGTTGGCCTCACCGGCATGTACGCCCGCCGCGGCGAAGTGCAGGCCGCCCGCGCCGCCGCCGCCCACGGCATCCCGTTCACCATGTCCACCGTGTCGGTATGCCCGATTGAAGAAGTGGCCCCGGCCATCGACCGGCCGATGTGGTTCCAGCTTTATGTATTGAAAGACCGCGGCTTCATGCGCAACGCCCTGGAACGTGCCAAGGCCGCCGGCGTGAAAACCCTGGTATTCACCGTCGACATGCCGGTGCCCGGCGCCCGCTACCGCGACGCCCACTCCGGCATGAGCGGCGCCAACGGCCCGCTGCGCCGCGTGCTGCAAGCCATGACCCACCCCGAATGGGCCTGGGACGTCGGCGTGATGGGCCGCCCGCACGACTTGGGCAACATCTCCAAATACCGCGGCAACCCCACAGGCCTGGCCGACTACATCGGCTGGCTGGGCGCCAACTTCGACCCGTCGATTTCGTGGAAGGACCTGGAGTGGATTCGCGAATTCTGGGACGGCCCGATGATCATCAAGGGCATCCTCGACGCCGATGACGCGCGCGACGCGGTCAAGTTCGGCGCCGACGGCATCGTCGTCTCCAACCATGGCGGTCGCCAGCTCGACGGCGTGCTGTCCAGCGCCCGCGCCCTGCCGGCCATCGCCGACGCGGTCAAGGGCGACATCAAGATCCTCGCCGACTCCGGCATTCGCAGCGGCCTGGACGTGGTGCGCATGATCGCCATGGGCGCCGACACCGTACTGATCGGCCGTGCCTTCCTGTGGGCCCTGGCCGTGCATGGCCAGGCCGGGGTGAAGAACCTGCTGGAGCTGTTCGAAAAAGAAATGCGCGTGGCCATGGTGCTGACCGGGGCCAAGACCATCAGCGAGATCACCCGCGATTCGCTGGTCCGCGAACTGGGCGCCTGAGCGCCCGCACCCGATACCGCCTGAATGACCGGGGCACGCCGCGCGCAGACGCTGCGGCCCCGCGAGGAGACTGCATGAGCCTGCCTGCCGCGTTCCTGCGTGATGCCGAGCGCCTGATCCCCGCCGAACGCCGCTTCGACGACCCCACCTCGACCCTGGCCTTCGGTACCGACGCCAGCTTTTACCGCTTGATACCCAAGCTGGTGGTGCGGGTGGAATCCGAAGACGAAGTGGTCGCCCTGATCCAGCTGGCCCAGCGCGAGCGCGTGCCGGTGACCTTCCGCGCCGCCGGCACCAGCCTCAGCGGCCAGGCCATCAGCGACTCGGTGCTGATCGTGCTCGGCGATAACTGGAACGGCCGCGAAATCCGCGGCCAGGGCGAGCAAATCCGCCTGCAGCCCGGCGTCATCGGCGCCCAGGCCAACGCCTGGCTGGCCCCCTACGGGCGCAAGATCGGCCCGGACCCGGCCTCGATCAACGCCTGCAAGATCGGCGGCATCGTCGCCAACAACGCCAGCGGCATGTGCTGCGGCACCGCACAGAACACCTACCACACCCTCGCCGGCCTGCGCCTGGTACTGGCCGACGGCACCCGCCTGGACAGCGAAGACCCGGCCAGCGTGGCCGCCTTCGAACACAGCCACGCCGCCCTGTTGAACGAGCTCGCCCGCCTGGGCCGCGAGACCCGCGCCAACACCGCGCTGGCCGAACGCATCCGCCACAAATACCGACTGAAAAATACGACCGGTCTGTCGCTGAACGCACTGGTGGACTACGACCAGCCGCTGGATATCCTGCAGCACCTGCTGGTGGGTTCCGAAGGCACCCTGGGCTTCATCAGCGCCGTCACCTACGACACCGTGCCCGACCACCCGCACAAGGCCAGCGCCCTGTTGGTGTTCCCCAGCGTCGAAAGCTGCTGCCGCGCCGTCACCGTGCTCAAGCGCCAGCCCGTGTCGGCCGTGGAGCTGCTGGACCGGCGCAGCATGCGCTCGGTGCAAGAGATGCCCGGCATGCCGCTGTGGGTCAAAGGCCTGTCGGATAACGCCTGCGCCCTGCTGATCGAGTCCCGCGCCGCCAGCCAGAGCCTGCTGCACGAGCAGCTCGGGCAGGTGATGGCCTCCATCGCCGACTACCCGCTGGAGCAAAAGGTCGAGTTCAGCGAAGACCCCGCCGTGTACAACCAGCTGTGGAAGATCCGCAAGGACACCTTCCCCGCCGTCGGCGCCGTGCGCCAAACCGGCACCACGGTGATCATCGAAGACGTCACCTTCCCCGTCGAGCAGCTCGCCGAAGGCGTCAACCGCCTGATCCAGCTGTTCGACAAGCACCGCTACGACGAAGCGATCATTTTCGGCCACGCGCTGGAAGGCAACCTGCACTTCGTCTTCACCCAGGGCTTCAACAGCGCCGAAGAAGTCGCCCGCTACCAGGCCTTCATGGACGACGTGGCGCAGCTGGTGGCCGTGGAGTTTGGCGGCTCGCTCAAGGCCGAGCACGGCACCGGCCGCAACATGGCGCCGTTCGTCGAGCTGGAATGGGGCAATGACGCCTACCAGCTGATGTGGCAGCTCAAGCGCCTGCTCGACCCCAACGGCATTCTCAACCCCGATGTGGTGCTGAGCACTGACCCCGACATCCACCTGAAAAACCTGAAACCGCTGCCCGCCGCCGACGAAATCGTCGACAAGTGCATCGAATGCGGCTTCTGCGAACCCGTGTGCCCCTCCAAGGGCCTGACCCTCAGCCCGCGCCAGCGCATCGTGATGTGGCGCGACATCCAGGCGAAAACCCGCGCAGGCGAAAACACCCGCGAGCTGCTGCAAACCTACCAGTACCAGGGCATCGACACCTGCGCCGCCACCGGCCTGTGCGCCCAGCGCTGCCCGGTGGGCATCAACACCGGCGAGCTGGTGAAGAAGCTGCGCAGCCAGGCTGCCGAGCACATCAAGACCGCCGACTGGCTGGCCGAGCACTTCCACACCACGCTACGCGGCGCGCGCCTGACCCTGGCCGCCGCCAACGGCGCACGCAAACTGCTCGGCGCCCCGCGTATGGCGCGCATCAGCGCCAGCTTGAGCAAAGCCAGCAACGGCCGCCTGCCACAGTGGACCCCGGCCATGCCACAGCCGCTCAAGCCCATCGACTTCGGCCCGGCCAGCAACGACGCCCGCCCACGGGTGGTGTACCTCGCCGCCTGTGTGTCCCGCGTGATGGGCCCCGCCTACGACGACCGCGAGCAAAGCTCGCTACTGGACAAAACCCGCGCCCTGCTGGAAAAGGCCGGCTACCAGGTCGTCTTCCCCGGCAACGCCGACAGCCTGTGCTGCGGCCAGCCGTTCGCCTCCAAGGGCTACACCGAGCAGGCCGAGCACAAGCGCCAGGAACTGATTGCCGCGCTGCTGCACGCCAGCCGCGGCGGCCTCGACCCCATCTACTGCGACACTAGCCCATGCACCCTGCGCCTGGTCCAGGACCTCGGCGAAACCCGCCTGGACCTCTACGACCCGGTGCGTTTCATCCGCACCCACCTGGTGGACAAGCTGGAGTTCACCCCGCAAGACGAGCCGGTGGCCGTACACGTAACCTGCAGCACCCAGCACCTGGGCGAAAGCCAGGCGCTGATCGACCTGGCGCGGCGCTGCAGCAAGCAGGTGGTGATCCCCGAGGGTATCCACTGCTGTGGTTTTGCCGGCGACAAAGGCTTCACCACCCCCGAGCTGAACGCCCACTCGCTGCGTACGCTGAAGGATGCCGTGCAGTATTGCAGCGAAGGCATCTCCACCAGCCGCACCTGCGAGATCGGTTTGTCCAGCCACAGCGGCATCGACTACCACGGCCTGGTGTACCTGGTAGACCGCGTCACCCGGGCGCGCAGCCTCTAAGCCACCGGGCCGCCTGTGGGAGCGGGCTTGCCCGCGAACACCGGCGCAGCCGGTGCCAGCCAACGCGTTGCCTGCCTCACCGCCCCCGCTCCCACAGGCACCACACGCCCCTCAAACCTGCGCAGTACCTGTAGGAGCCGGCTTGCCGGCGATTGGCCCTCAACCCCTCCCCCCTCTCAACCACCAGACCTTTCCCACACCAAATTCAGACCAAGCTGAATATGCACCCCTCCCCCCGGCAGGCATCGTCCGCAACGCACGGATCGCCGCCAAGGCCTGCGGAAAAGCGCGGCATCGGCCCCCAAACCTCCTCCCAACTGCTCATTCTCTGAGCGAGAGGCCGACATGTCAGAGCTCTACCTGATGGGTTACACCTTGGCGGCGGCTTTTCTGCTCGACTGGCTATGCCGCTCAACAACCTTGCGCGGCACGCTGTACCTGGTGCTGATGGCCGTCAGCATCACCAGTTGCTCCCAACTGGGCGAACGACAGGTGCTGCAACTCGATGGCGGCCAATGGGGACTCATGTTCGCCCTTGCCGGCCAACGCCTGCTGTTCAAACGCTCGCACTATTCCCGCAACCAAGGCGAATGAGCCCGGCACCCGCCTGCAATCCGCAGATCGTGGGAGCGGGCTTGCCCCGCGATAAGGCCCCAAACCTGTAAGAAATTTCCGAACCTGCAACCAAATGCTTCAGCGCGAAAACCAATCAGACCTTTCCTACGTACTTATGGGAATCGGCCACATAGCAGCCCAAATCCCCCAACGATAACGTCCCACGCCACTGCCCCAAGTACCCGGCGCAGCTCCCCGGCACCCCGTCACGACCATTGCTCACGGACCGAGACCGTCCTGGCCCAGGTGCCTTTCCAACGCATCGTTCGATACCAAGGAATGGCATGATCCCTACCGCTAGACTCGGCGACACCCACTTCCGCCCCCTCCCCGGCCACGGCATCACGCCCATCGTGTCCGCCTCGCCCACCACGCAAATCAACTCCCTGGGCGCCGCTCGCGTCGGTGATGTCTGCGGCTGCGGCGCGGTCATCACCGCCGGCTTCCCCTACATCACCATCGACGGCCAGCCAATGGCCCACCTCGGCAGCCCCACCAGCCACGGCGGCACCATTCTCACCGGCAGCCCGGACACCTTCGGTGGCTTCATGTTCGGCGGCGAGGCCAGCCAAACCGTCGTCGATTTCGCCAAGCTCGGCGCCGTGCGCCCGGACGGCTCGGTGGACGAGCAACTTATGGCGGAACTGCTGGCCGACCCGCAGTTGCAGCAAAGGGCGCTGCTGTCCGGCGCCCTGCTGAACCCCAGCAGCAAAACCCCGCCGGCACCCAGCCAAACGACCACACCCGAACTGATCGCGGTCGCCGGCAGCCAGCATGACGCCGGCTCGGGCAACAAGATGATGTTCATCGGCCAGGCCGTGCGTGAACTCGCCGAGTTCAAGCGCAACAAGCCGACGCTGATACGAACACTGGTGGTATTCACGCCGTCGTATAACGAACAGATGCTCAGGGCCGCCCGCGAATCCGCTGTCGCCTACAAGGCCGAATATGTGGAAGTGGCAACCGCCCAGGCACTTATCGACTACCTGAACGAGGGCAAGGACCGAACGCAATTTCCCATCGAGCAACTGGCGCTGTTCAGCCATGGCGTACCGCAGCAGGTTGCCTTCGGCTATCAACTCGCCAGCGACTTTGACATGGCGCTGACCATGCTCAACTACGAACAGATATCGCCCCAGGCTTTTACCCGTAAGGCGCAGATCGACAGTTATGCCTGCCGTACCGGCATGGGCAGTCTCTCCGAGTCTGCAATTGAGGACAGCATTCAGTTCTCGCCGCAAACCCATCAGAGCCTGGCTCAGTTGCTGGCTGACCATCTGCGGGTCAAGGTGCGCGCGTTCGTGCGCCGCTCGGACTACAAGAATACTTGGGGGTCATTTGAGGAGCGGCAGTGGGGCAAGCTTTGTGGGATTAGTGGTAATTCGGCTCCGGATGGCGCGTGGTGCAGTAAGTGGAACCGTCTAAAAGCTGAACGGAGGTTTAAAGATCAAGATCAAAATTTTACTTACCAGAGGATGGGGGCCATGAATCCTGTGATTTCGGGCGATACGCCGATTGGTGCACCTGGAGGCCTCCTTGAGTTTCTACCGAAGTAAAAGATTCTGGATTGCCTTTATTTTCATCTGCCCGGCGCTACTGCTAGCGACACTCTACGGCATCAAGACAATGACCAGCGTATATAAAAAAGACTTGGGCAACGGCGTTGTGATCTATGCAGACGACTATGTGAAATCTGGCCAGTGGGTCTTCGACTGTGAGTATGGACGCCTGATCAGCCGCCAGCCAGTCACACCCCCCATTACCGAGTTGCAAAGTGCTAGCGAATTAACCATCGAATCCATGTATTCCCTCAGAGAGCCCGATTTACCAGCAGCAAAATCCATGATTAGATCCGCCACTGCAATACCGGGATGGTACAAGAACCTTCGCTACCTATACTCTGGAATTGATGAGTACGGAGGTATAATTATACACGGCTTCGATATGCTAGTTGAGCATGAAGACCGACAATGGGCTTTGATTATATGGCAACAAATTCTGTCCCCTAGCACATCAGATTTTTTTGTTACCGCTAAACTTTACGACCCTGAAAACTATCTTGACCACACCAAGGCGTTAGAGGCTGCGAGGAAAAGCTGCCCTATACCGCAATGACAGCAACGCGGTAGGTCCTCTGATTGCGATGCAGTCTTTTTACCGGGGCGCTCTAGCGAGCGTAACCCCGAAACGTATGACGCCCCCAAAATTCCCGGAGTCTGAATGCATGGGATACGAGCCTTTTTTGACCAGTTCGGTGCAGCTCCCCCTTTGAGGAGGCACCAATGAGTTTCGTTCGACGCAGAGGCATCCAGGTTGCCTTCATCCTAGTTGCTCCTTTGATTTATTTTTCGGTCAATTACGCAGTGAAACCTATGATCAGTGTATTCAAAAAAAACTTCGGCAACGGCGTGGTGATCTATGCCGACGAGTATGTGAACACAGGCAGCTGGGTATTTGACTGCCGCTACTCACGCCTGATTAGTCGCCAACCGTTACCTGCGCCAATCGCAGCACTGCAACGCGCTGACAAGCTCACGATTGGCTCCATGTATAACCTCCAGCCATCCGATGTGGTGCTAGCAAAGCAAGCGATCAGAACCATCACAGCAAAATCTCAGTGGTATAAAAACCTGCGTTACCTTTACTCCGCCCTTGACGAGTACAGCAATATCGCCGCCCATGTATTCGACTTGCTGGTTCAACATGACGGTCGGCAATGGGCTTTTCACGTGTGGCAGGACATACAACCCAATGGAACTTCTGGATTCACGATTTTCGCTGAATTATACGACCCCGAAAACTATATTGGCTACACCAAGGCACTAGAGGCGGCGGCAAGAAGTTGCCCAACACCTCAGTAAAAATCTCCGTAACGACCGACTAACGTGGCTAGCCTTACCATACCGAGGCCGGGGGAGCAGGATTGTCCCGCAGAGGGGGCAAGGAAAAACCTTAACTCCCTTAATCAATTCGCTAGCCTCATTGCTCTATCAGGAAAGCACGATGCATTATCTCCGCAGCAAAAGCTTCTGGCTCGTTTTCACCATGATCGCTCCTTTGATATTTTTCACTGGCTACTACGCATTCAAAGCAATGACGAGCGTATACAAAAAAGACCTTGGCAATGGCGTAGTCATCTACGCCGACGACTACGTAAAAAGCGGAGACTGGGTATTCGACTGCAGGTATTCACGCCTAGTAAGTCGCGATGCGCTACCCGTACCGACCTCGAAGTTGGCACAAAGCGAATACTCTTTCGGCAGCATGTATCACCTGAGTAAAGCTGACCAGAAAACTGCGAAAGCCCTCATTAGAGCCACCACTGCAACCCCCGACTGGTACAGGAATCTGCGGTATGTATACTCCGGACTAAGCGAATACAGCGATATCAGAGCACATCTATTCGATCTGCTCATACAGTATGAAGGCCGAACGTGGGGCTTGAGAGTTCGTCAAAACATTCAACCCAATGGTAGCTCAAACTTCGAGATTGCAGCCGAGCCCTACGATCCGAAAACCTATATTGATTATGGCAAAGCCCTTGAGTCGGCGGCCAGAAGCTGCCCGGCCCCGCAGTAAAGCATCACCTCAACGAGTTGCTACCGAGATACTCCTGCTCGCACGGAAAACGTGGGAGCGGGCTTGCCCCGCGATAGGTCCCAAAACCTGTAAGACATTTCCGAACCTGCAACCAAATGCTTCAGCCGAAAACACGTTCGGACCTATCCTACGCAACTGTCGGAAGCAGCCACGTTGCCGGGCAAGAACCTCAGGAATAACTTCACCGGGTCGCCACTATTTGGTGACCGGGTGTGAGAATCCTGTAGTTTCAAGAAATTCAGCGTTTGCTCTATGGCAGCCGTGTGCGGGCAGGCTTCGGCCTGACCGGGTTTCTTGTGCCCCGGATTCTCACCCCGTCCACGGCTGCCACCCTTCGGCTTGTGAGATTGCTCGGCGGGTGGTGTTCTCCCAAGGCAGCACAAGAGATACACCCCATGAAAAAGATCGTCCCAGACCCACCGCACCTGTTCCGCTACCTCACCCTCTCCCCCAACCTCACCCCCGAAACCGCGCGCACCGAAGCCGACGCCCTGATGACCTGCCTGCACCAGGTCCTGGACCTCTACTTCGACAGCGCCGAAGAAGACCAACGCCAAACCCTCATCAACACCAGCCTCTACCTCAGCCAGCTCCTGCAACCCCTGACCCGCCACGCAGCAGGAGCCCAGCCATGACCGACCAACCTCGCCAACACCACACCGCCGGCGTCACCACTTACATGGAGCTCTACAGCATCCAGCCCGGCATCCCCTTCGAGCACGCCTTCGGCGAGCTGTCCGTCCTGCTCGGCTGCATCCGCCACCTCACCTGCGAAGCCGAAATGGAAAGCGACCTGATCGCCGGCAGCTCCGCGCGCATCCTAAGCGCCATGGCCAAAGCGCTGATCGACGACATGGAAATCGGCATGAACCGCAGCACCTGACCACCCGCCATGCCTTGCAACCGGAGCGAGCCTGCGTGGGAGCGGGCTTGCCCCGCGATAGCCCCTGAAAACCGCAAAACATCTCCAACCCCAATCCCAGCCACGACCACCAGCGGACTTGGCCTAGTCCCACAGCAACATCCCCCCATCTGATAGCGAGGCCAGCATGGCAGCCGTCTCATTTCTCGTTTACCTGTTGATCTCGAGCGTCCTGCTCGACTGGGCATGCCGCTCGAAAATGCTGAGAAGAGCCTTGTACGCAGTACTGATGGCCGCCGGCATCACCACCTGCACCCAGCTGGGCCCACGCGAAGTACTACACCTCGATGGCAGCACGTGGGGCATGGTGTTGGCCCTGGCCGGCTTCCGCCTGCTGTTCAAACGGTCGCATTACCGCCGAGCCCGCGAAGGCTGAGCCTGCTCCCCCTCACCCCGATGGAACCCTCGCCAACCCCGCGCAGTCCACCCAACAGGCCCACCTTCCCGAGGCCTCACAAGGAGACACCCATGAAAGGTACTGCGCTATCCGCCCTGTTCGCGGCCGCCACCCTGCTGGCCTCGCCTGTGTTTGCCGCCGATGACCTGTGCGCCATCAACCTGCAGAAGATCGATGACAGCATGGCCACCGCCGGCGCCACCTCCGAAGGCCTGGACAAGGCCGTCACCGAGCACGTCGACCAGGCCAAGGCCGCCCAGGCCAAGGGTGACACCAAGCAATGCATCGCCATCACCAGCAAGGTGCTGGAGCGCCTGGAAAAAACCGAGAAAGGCAGCGGCACCTCCGGCGGCAGCGGTACCTGACCCCTGCGCACGGGCGGCGCACCCCGCTGTCGACGCCGCCCGCGCAAAGGCGTATACTCCGCCCTGCACGCCGTAAAAAGCGCGCCAGCTAGAGCTGAGTGTGGGGCCGATTAGGATTCGACGCCGGTAGCGAAACTCTAGGTGCATGCCGAGTTGGTAACAGAACTCGTAAATCCACTGTTGCAACTTTCTATAGTTGCCAATGACGAAAACTACGAGGGTTACGCTCTCGCTGCGTAAGCAGCTGAGCCCGCTCTCCTGGTAGCTTCGGCTCCAGCAATCATCAGGGGATGCCTGTAAACCCGAAATGATTGTCATACAGAACAGGATCGTCGTGCAGCACGTTGGGGGCGAAGCGACTAAAACTTACCCAACTCGTCCAAAGCACCCTGCCCGTCGGGCGGCTGCGGATTAACTCAATAGACACGGCTAAGCATGTAGTACCGACAGCGGAGTACTGGCGGACGGGGGTTCAAATCCCCCCGGCTCCACCAAATGATCAAACAAAGACGTCCACGGACGTCTTTTTTTGTGCCTGCGATCCAGTAAATACGCGGCCTTCAGCGCTTTGGTGGTCTTTTGAGAGTTTTTGAGTTCCAGCCATTTGGGTATTCCAGACGGTATTCCAGCCCACCCGGTGCTAATCTTTGGAATACCGAATCAGTGCCTGAGGACAATCTCATGCCTGCTCAAAACCTCCGCCTCTCCGATCGACAGCTCAAGGGAGTCAAACCGGCGTCCAAGGATTACGTCCTCACAGACGGTGACGGTTTGCAGCTCCGCGTACGCAGCAACGGCTCGTTGCTGTGGAATTTCAACTACCGCGAACCGGTGACTAAAAAGCGCATCAACATCGGCTTCGGGACCTACCCCGAACTGTCACTGGCGAATGCACGAAAGATGGCAGTCGAAGCGCGCGAACTGCTCGCCCAGGGCATAGATCCCAAGGTGCAGCGCAATACGCTGAATGAAGCCAAGCGCGCAGAAACTGAACACACCTTCGAGAACGTGGCCACCGCCTGGTTCGAGCTCAAGAAAGACTCGGTGACCCCGGCCTACGCCGAGGACATCTGGCGGTCGCTCACGCTGCACGTGTTCCCCGATTTGAAGACGACACCACTGACGAAAATCACCGCGCCGATGGTGATCGGACTGCTTCGCCCAATCGAAGCGAAAGGCAGCCTGGAGACGGTCAAGCGACTTAGCCAGCGGCTAAACGAGATCATGACCTACGGCGTAAACTCCGGCCTGATCTTCGCCAACCCGCTCAGCGGCATCAGGGCAGTCTTCAAGAAGCCCAAGAAAGAAAATATGGCTGCGCTTCCGCCCGAAGAGCTCCCCGAGCTCATGCTAGAGATCGCGAACGCCAGCATCAAACGCACCACGCGCTGCCTGATCGAATGGCAGTTGCACACGATGACTCGCCCCGCCGAGGCGGCAACTACTCGCTGGGCAGACATCGACTTTGAAAAGCGTGCCTGGACCATCCCAGCAGAGCGGATGAAGAAGCGCCGCCCACACAGCATCCCGTTGAGTGACCACGCTCTTGCATTGCTGGAGTCATTGAAGACTCACAGCGGCCATCGCGAATACGTCTTCCCGGCAGACCGCAATCCGCGCACCCACGCCAATAGTCAGACCGCCAACATGGCGTTGAAACGTATGGGCTTCCAGGATCGGTTGGTGAGCCACGGCATGCGCTCGATGGCCAGCACCATCTTGAATGAGCATGGCTGGGACCCGGAGCTTATTGAGGTTGCACTGGCGCATGTTGACAAGGATGAGGTGCGGAGCGCCTACAACCGAGCCGACTACATCGAGCGCCGACGACCGATGATGGCGTGGTGGAGTGAGTACATTCAGAAAGCCGCCACCGGCAGCCTACTCGCCTCCGTATATGGCCAAGTCAGAGACAAGAACGTGGTGCCGATCCGCTAGAGCTTTACAGGCGCAATAACGGCGGCGACAGCAACTGAGCGCTCAAGATTCAGGGAAAGCAGCCTCGTTTATCCGCTTGTCAGCGCGGGTCCATCCAAACAGGGCTGCAAAGCCGCCCTGTTTGGATGGACCTCACTTTGAAGAGCTAAAAGCCACGACGTTGTCCGGGATTTACCACAGAATTCCACCGATGGATAACCGCTTTTCACGTCCCAAGAGCGCTGATTTTCGGCCCTTGACCGGGTTTATCCGTAGGCGTAGAACTGGCCGTGCAAAGGCTGTCGATGACAGCACCCCAGGTGGCCCGAACCTTCAAGGTCACGCCGCTCCCGCGGTGGTTCAGCCCAAGTACGATTCGCATCCGGCAGCTCGTACGGTCACTACCCATGTGATGGATGCTCTTACACATATAGCGCTCGTGCGCCAGATACACCGTACCTCGCTGCCCTGCAGCAACCTATCCGCTTGGCCGAATACTGCGCCAACCTGTGCCCGTCTCTTTCTTCTGGAAAGAGACGGGCACTTCTACCACTGCTGCAGCCCTGATCGCACAAGGCTTTGCGGCATTCCCCCCTCGTGACAATCGGCGTGACAAACGCCGATGTCACCAGCAACAACGCTGTAGATGATGGTGCCGCAGACCAAGGAATGGACTGCACCTGACTGACAGTCAGGTATGCCCCGGTCATCGCATTGCTGCTTGCACATGGCTCAGGATCTCGCGGCACTGGTCTCGTCAACCAATGCAGCCTCCACCCGCCCACCGGTAACGGTGCTCAGGAGGCCAGATCATGAGATGCCCTTGCTCCCGGACGTAAGGAGCCGCCAGTCCCGCGTAGAGGACATTCCCCACAGGTCGCAGGGGCCTTGATCCCTGATAACACTCAGCATTCTTGGCGGGATGACGTGGGGTCGGGTTCGAAGCTCAGTGGCTAAAGGCCTAGGCCATGGAGTTTCTTGCCATCATGGGTGGGGACTGAGCCATACAGCCCGCAGGTATGAGGATAATTTTTCTCTGGTCATAGCGAGACTGCCGAAAACGCGCTGAGCGTCTTGCGCTCAAACTAGCTTAGGTGGTTTCCGTCGACGCATTGAGCAAGAGGCCAAACCCGCACCTAATCTGGTAAAACTCACTGGTCAATAGGCTCCATATCATGCTCACGAGATGCGGAGAGCTGCACTTAATAGCAGTAACAGCCGGTATCAAAGCGCCTGAGCCAGTAGGAGCCTAGCGACAACGCTTGTCTGGCTTGGAAATTTTCTCGCAGCGGCGCAGGCTCGCGGTACTCTTACCTGACGAGCTAGAATACCCCTGTGATGACGCCTTGGGAGAAAGGTCTTTGTTAATATTCGTACGAATGGCTAATGGTGAGTCAGTTCCCATCCAGCTCATTGAGGGTAAAGTCAAGCTGAGAGGACGGCGAAAATGGCTATCTGAGAATCCTAAAGTACAGATTTTAAGGTTTTCAGATGGCCGCATTGAGACGGATATTGCTGACAACATTGATTCAACGCCCGAAGAAATTATAGAGCAACTTCTATCAAACCTCAATGAAGAGGAAGTTCAGCAAAGCGGTGGCATAGAATATGTAGATCTCGAATCCGAGACTCCCGATGAGTTTGTCTACCCTTATGATCCTGAAACCATACGCATCGACACCAAGCCATTCAACATAAGCTTGGTCTACGAGATGATTGAAGATGGCGATATAAACTTATCGCCTGATTTTCAGCGTAAATTCGTGTGGACAGACAGCGGAGCTAGGTCCAGGCTCATAGAATCCATAATGCTTAGAATTCCGCTACCTGTTTTTTACATGGCTCAAGATCGGAGCGGGCAATTACAAGTAGTTGATGGACTACAAAGGTTAACGGTCATCCAACAATTCTTAAGCAATAAGCTCCGCCTAAAGGATCTTGAGTATTTAAAAAACGAAGAAGGAAAGTATTTCAAGCATGAAGACCCGAACATGTGCATCGACCAGCGCTATAGAAAGCGAGTCATGCAAACTCAGATTCTGGTTAATATTATAGATCCACAAACACCAGTTGATGTTAAATTTGACATATTTAAACGGATCAACCAAGGGGGCAGGCCACTGAATGCGCAAGAGATACGAAACTGCATGTCGTCTCCAGCTACAAGGCTTTTGATCCAGGACCTTTGTAACTCAAATGAATTTTTGGACGCGACCTGTCACAGTATAGGCAGTGTAAGAATGCAGGATCAAGAGTTGATTTTACGCTTCCTTGCGTTTCGCCTATCAGAGTATGAAATTCTGGAGGAGTATTCGGGAAGCATGGATCGTTTTCTCGATAAAGCAATCGACGCTTTGAACGATGCCACTACTGATGTCCTTGAAGCGCTAAAAGATAGCTTTCTAAATGCCATGACAAATGCCACTCATCTTTTTGGAAGCTATGCATTTAGAAAATGTCTACCCGAACATCTTGACCCAGATAGTCGTCGCCGCTTAATAAACAGCTCCCTATTCACAACATGGTCACTGGCTCTAGCAGACTATAGCTTCAGCGACGTATACAATGTACCAAGTGGCCAGTTTGCATACTATCTAGCGGAAGAACTCGAAAGTGACGAAGAGCTATTTGACTCTGTCACTTCTGGCACAAACGATCGACGAAGAATATCCTACGCATTAAATGTATTTTCCTCTATGTGCAAGGAGCATATATGATCAGCAGCTTGGAAGTAAAAAATTTTAAGTGTTTTAAATCTGCGCACATCCCGCTAAAACCTATCACAGTAGTTTGTGGCGGCAATGGTGTAGGCAAGTCCAGTATGATCCAAACGCTTCTACTTATGAGGCAGGCAGCGGATCAACTGCGTAAGCTTGAAGACGCCGGCGCTATTTTGGAGGAAGCTGATGTAGAGTTCCCAATTAAACTTAATGGCCCATACCGCCTTGCCCTTGGAAATAGCCTGCGACTTACAAATGATGAATTAGACTCTGATGAACTCGAAATAAAAATCATACCGGAGTCTAATCCTTCTTCAGCTGTGGATCTGAAATTTGTCTCGGACGTCCTTAATGCGAAGGTTACTGTTCAAGCACACTACCGAGGCGGTCGCTCATCAGAAATTTTTAAAAAAACTGGTTTGCTTCCTATATTTTCAGATCAGTTCCACTATCTTGTCGCAGAGCGAAACGGACCACGTGATCTAAGTGAGGTTTCGGATGAGAGATATCTGACGACAGGATTAGCAGGAGAGCATACAGCCGACGCGATTGCACGTGCTGAAGCACAGAATCATGTTGTACACGAAAAGCTTTGTATCCTCGAGGGCTCTAACCTTTTCAAAGTTCAGCTTGAGGGCTGGATGAGAATGCTAGTTCCAAATATCAAACTTGTAACTCATCCTTACCCTGAGATCAATCGTGTTCGGCTTAGTTTGGAAAAGGCAGGTACACCTGTTGACTCTCTCTTACCAACTAGTACAGGCTTTGGTATAAGCTACGTTTTACCAATAGTAGTAAGCGGTCTTTTGTGCCCACCAGGTGCTATGTTAGTTGTAGAAAACCCTGAAGCACACTTACATCCAGCAGCCCAGTCCGCGATCGGACAGTTCTTGGCAGTAGTTGCGAGCACTGGCGTACAAGTCGTTGTCGAGACCCATTCTGAAAATGTAATTAATGGTGTTCGACTTTCAGCCGTACGCGACTTGATCAACTCTGACGAGATTGGGGTAGTGTTTCTCTCTGCCATAGATGGTGATACGCAGCCGAAAATTGATTCCATTTTAGTTGATAAATTAGCAGAGTTAAGCTCTTGGCCGCGCGGCTTTTTTGATCAACAAGGGTCTGATCTGGCAGCTCTAATGGCTGCACGCAGGGCTAAACGTTCAGCAATGGAAGCTAGCAAATGACTCGTTTGGTACATCATGAAATCAGCAGATATTTAGAGGCGAGTGTCAGTAGGGGGGACGAACTGGAGGATCTTATTGATAAAGTATTCTGCTTATTCCAATGCATAATTAAATCCGGAGAGCCCGTATACAAAGAAGAAGCATTGTACGAGGTTGAGATATGTCCTGGAGTGACTCTTTGCGACTTAATCTATGGTTCGACAGATAGTGGTTTATCTCGCGACTGCCTCTACGCATTCAGATCAATGATTGATCAGTCCCCCATTATAAATACAGAAGATTTAGGCAAGGCTACGTTAATCGGTACGATTGGAGTTATTCCCGGAGAGTCAGAATTTGATCTAGACCTTGAAGGTGACTGGATTTCTTTTGTTCGTAGAGACCTAGTACAGAACCATAAATCTCTAGAGAATTTTTATGCAGATTTCTCAATCGCCTTCCCCCGTTTAAAGTTTAGCAACAAATTCCCTCAATGCATGGACACTTTTGCTGGCGGACATAGCGGCTACGCTGGAGTAATCACGCGCTCACTTTCATCTTTAAATGATGACTGGACAGGATTTGTTGCTGGTGACTTACCAGCCACTTTGCGAGAGTTCTCAACTTCAAGTCGATGCCCAACAAGCTTAGAAGGCAATGGTGATCGTAAAGATGCATTGACCTTTCCGTTTTCAACCATATCGGAACGCTCAGAATTTATCCTATGTGAGCCACATATGAAGTTAGAATCCTCTGACGCCGTAGGTGATACTGAATATTACTACCACAGAATTTATTTCAGCCCACGCTTCCACAACGGATTTGGTGAAAAAATCTTGGTTGGCCATGCAGGGAAGCACCTTTGATAAGATCATAGGATCACTTCGGCATTGATTAGCATTTTGTACATATAAGTGTTCTTATTTCAGCACAGAGTCTCACCATGGTGAGCTGGTTCCGGAAATCGAGATCGTGCATCTGAGAATAACTTGCAGCTTTGAGTGCGGTGATTCTGTAACGCTTACAGCTCAGAACACGCCAGAATGACCTGAGCTTTAAGGGATTCACTGTAGGTACGGCGCCGAGGACGTATGAATTATATCCGCTTGATGGGCCAGAAATGGTGTCCACTTAAATTGAGTGGGCACCATGACCTTCGGCGATATCGGGAAGGTGTGCTGGGCTGACGGATAAGCTTCCTGTAGCTTTGTGCTGACATGCCCAACGACTATTCTCATAGCAGAACGCACGCACCCCGCAGATACAATTTACCTACTAACTGATCACTATTTAGCAACATAGAGTTAAATAGCACGGCACATACCTGAGCAATCTTAGTAATGTTCTTCAATATAGGCGTATGCCTTCTCAAATAGGCCCTTGTCTTTACTCAGGCCGAACTGTGCGAGGGTTAGCATTAATGCTTTCTGGATCTCGCGCGGGCCACTGTTGGAGTTCTGCCAGCCCTCAAAGCGAGTAGCATTGACGATTTTGTCGATCTGCTCGACCACATCACCAATCAGCCTCGGCGTGGTTTCCGGACGTGTTTCCAGGAAGAGTTTGGTCAGTGCCTGCTTGTTGTCTGCCTCCGTTACCACCGGGTCACCGGTTTCACGCTCGGCCTGCACCGTATCTTTAGCGGCATCCAGTAGGCCCTTAAGCCAATCGATGGCCTTAATTACGCCCGCTTCGTATTCTCGGCGCAGTTTCTCCAAGCGCTCGCCCAGCTCGACAAATACAGCCTCGCTATGGCCGCGCAGACGTCCCATCAGGTCTATTTCCAGCCGGCGCGCACGTTTTTCCTGCTCTTTCTCGGTCAGGGTGAAGATCGCGTGCTCATCCATGATCAGCTCATCGATGTCATCGCGTATGCGACTGATATCGGTGTGCTCATGAATCATCTTGATGGTCTCGGGCCCTAACGCGGCCCAGACCAGCGCCCCCGTTTGACCAACCGGGCGTACTGATTCATAGATTTGCGCCAGCCATTTGAAATCCTGGCGGTAGGGTGTCAGGAAAGGGTCGGGGTTGATGGCCGACCAGAGTTTGGCCAGCACGCCAAAGGCTGCGGCAAACTCATCGCGTTTTTTATTGTCCGGCAAGCATTCCTGTGCGGCCAGGATGCCGTCGAAGCCTGCCAGGGTGCGGTCCACGTTCGGGAAGAAGGCCAGACACAGCTTCAACTGCTCTGGCAGCAACTCCTTGAATTTCTCGATGCCTTCGACAATCCCGTCGATCTCTTCCGGGTTATAGGCCAGCGCTGTGCGCAGGTTTTCGAATACCCCCAGGTAATCGATGATCAGGCCCATGCGCTTGACCACCCCGTCTGCCTCATACAGGCGGTTGGTGCGGCACATGGCCTGCAGCAAGGTGTGATCGCGCAGCGGCTTATCCAGGTACATGCAGTAGCAGATTGGTGCATCGAAACCGGTCAGCAGCTTGGCGGTCACGATCAGCAGTTGTAGGGGTTGTTTCGGGTCTTTGTAGGTTTCCAGCAGGTTTTTCTGCGCCTGCTCTTCACCATCGAATTTCTGCCAGCGCTCAAAGTCGGCTTGCTTGATCGGTAGATCGAGCTCTTCCTTCCACCTGTTCCAGTCCTTGTTGAGCTTGCCGCTCTCATCCTTCACCGGAGCCTGGTCGAGGTTCATGACCACCTCCAGTGCGTCGAAACCCAGCATGTGACCAAGTAGGTAATACATCTGCACGCAGGCATCGCGGTCATAGACCACCACCATGGCCTTCATCTTTTTCGGCTGCACATGGCTGCTAAAGTGTTCGGCAATGTCGGCACTGATGGCCTCCATACGCTTCGGTGCCTTGAGCATCACGGCCAGCTTGCCGGCGCGTTTGGACAGGGTGGCCTTTTCGTCCTCGTCCAGGTTGTTGTCTTTGACCAGTTGCTCGAACTCTTCGTTGATCGCCTCACGGTCGACCCGCAATTCGGCTAAACGGGGTTCGAACTTAACCGGGTTAGTGGCTCCGTCGCGGATCGATTGTTTGTAGCTGTAGCGGTTCATATAGCGGCCAGGATCTTCATCGGCGCCAAACAGCTTAAAGGTATTGCGTTCGATACCGGAGATCGGGGTGCCGGTCAGGCCGTAGAAGTGGGCATTGGGCAGCGCCCAGCGCATCTTCTCGCCCAAGCCGCCTTCCTGGGTGCGGTGGGCTTCATCCACCAGTACGATGATGTTGTCGCGACTGTTTAGGCCCGCCAGGTTGTGCTCATCGATCTCAACATCTTTGAACTTGAAAATGGTGGTGATAAGGATGCCGCGGCTGTCCTGCTCGATATGTTCACCGAGCTTTTTACAGCTCTGCACCTTGATCAGGTTTTTCACATCGGCGCCGCCGAAGGTCTCGCTAATCTGGCTGTCCAGGTCGCGGCGATCGACCACGATCAGCACGGTGGGGTTTTTCAGCTCGTTGTCGGCCCGCAGCATCTTGGCAGCATAAAGCATCAGCAGCGACTTGCCCGAACCTTGGAAGTGCCAGATCAGGCCTTTTTTCGGGTAACCCTGTTTGACCCGCTCAACAATCTGCTTGGCCGTCTCGAACTGCGGGTAACGCGGCAGCAATTTGATGCGTATGGGCGGTGTGTCTTTACCGGTTTTATGGGTAGAGAACAGCGCAAAAGAAGCCAGCAGTTGCAGAAGGGTTTGCGGGTTCAGTAGCCCTTCGGTGCTCGCCAGCACGGAGGCCAGGGTGTCGGGAATATCCTCACGCTGATCGGTGTGGTGCCAGGGGGCCCAATCTTTGACCCGGGCATTGATCGCTCCGTAGGCAAAGGTTTTGCCCTCACTGGCGAAGCACAGCAGGTTGGGTACGAAAAAGGCTTTTGCATGCTGCCAATAGTGTTTTTTGCCGCCCATAAAGTCAGCGGCACCGTCCTGCCAACTGACGCTGGGGCGAGTGGCGCTTTTCACTTCACCTACCACCAGCGGGATGCCGTTTACATACAGCACAATATCGAAGAACACCTCTCCAGCCGCGACATAGTGCACCTGTTGGGCCACTACAAAGTGGTTGTTGTCGAGGTTTTCGAAGTCGATCAGATTGATGGTGACATGTTCACCATTCTCACCAATGGCCAAGGTTTTTTCGGCGAGCAGCCACGCCTGGAAATTCTCGTTGGCCCGGACCAGGCCACTGTGCGGGGCCTCCAGCATTACACCGCGCAGCTTATGAATTACTTCATCGGCGTAATCCGGCTGTTTGTCGATAGCTGGGTTTAACGAACACAACGCGTCTTTTAGCCACTCATCGACAAATATATCCTGCGCCTTCTTGGGCAGGCTCTCGCCGTGGCAGTAAGTCCACTTCCCCCCACTTAAATTTTTTAAGCGGTCGATAATTCCATTTTCGGTGACAGTATGCTCGTTAAACATTCTCAGGCCTGCCTAAGGAAATCTTCAAAAACAGATGCTCTTAACCTTCTCAGATCAGAAAGCTTGATTGATGCAATATTGATAGCTTCCAAAAGCTCTCCAATAGAATTATTGATCAACTTCTGCTGCGCGTCTGAAGGAATCGCTATTTTCAGTTTGGAAAATGAACTCTTGTTAATTTTTTTCATACTCCCGCTTGTGCCAGCAGCTATCATTTTTATTTGAGATCTAGCGCATGGCGAAAGCAGATAATTTTTTAAGAACTCCTTCGACACAAGATCTTCCTTTACATTCAATCGCCACATTGTGTCAGGGAATATAGCACTCCTCTCAAGTTCATCTTTGTAAATTCCTGCAAAACCAACTAAATCCGCTGTGTTTGCCCTAGAAACCAATAGATCTCCATTGCCCAGCCTCAATTCTCTTGAAAATTTCTGAGCCTCTATAGATTTATATCCATTAGTTTGAAATCCATGCCGGGTCAAGCAGTTTAGATTCAAGACATAAAAACCAGTATCTTTATCAACTGCAGAAACCGAGTCTCCGCTTTCTGGGGGACTCATCAAAATATCTTTAATTTGATAATTAGTCCAGCCACCAACAAGTTCGCAGTTATTTTTTGCACACACATCGGAACTGTCTTTGAATGCGTTCAATTGAACTGCACGCAAGCATTCTTCAAGGGCGAGAATTATAGATCTAATCGCCTCTTCTTGGTCAGCGACTCTATGGAGGACCTTCAATATCCGCGCCTGCGCCTTAACATCAGGGACATAAAACTCATACCCTTCAATATCCGACCAGTTTATATATGGATTTGTAGACCCCTTTGAGTTAACAACGGAATGTCGAGTGAATCCTTCGGACAACATGATGAATGGCAGTAAGCGTCCATCAAAAAACCCACAATCCGCTGGTTCTATGACATAAGTGGTGTTTGCGGTGACCCCATCAAAATCCGCTACAGCCACTTTCTTCAAATATGTTCGTCTTGAGCCATAGAGTATTTGACCTTTTCGAAATATGCGATGAAATGCGGGCCCCACATAGTCATCAGAGAAGGTGCCATACCTCCTCACTCTTAAGTCTTCGGTATCCATATGACCACCCTCTACATATCTTTCGAAGGGGTTATTCTCTCGATCTACAGATTCCTTACACTGCCTAGCGACATCGCTAAATTTTAATCTCTGCCAACCATCAGACAATGTTCTTTCAAATCGCTCGATTGCTGGACTCAAGGTTTTGGTGGTGGATATTTCTTCTGAAGAAAAACCCAATTCAGCGAGGTTTTTTAACAATCTGCTAGTTTGCTTTTTCAAACGGACGCGACTGACTTTCCAGGCTTCAATGGCGTGTTCGATCTCATGCAAACCCCCATCGCTGGGGGACTGCACATAAAGCGGTATCGACAAATTGTGTTGGTTCTCGCGAATCGCTTCGATATCCACCAGCGCAGTAATGGCCGAAGATTTGTCCGGCGCGAAGTAGGCTTCGGTTAGTACGGCGAGGTCATCGTCCGAAAGGCGACTATGTGCGCGCTCGCGTGTGACATGTTCGATTCCATTGATAAACAGGATCTTGCCTTTGCGCTCAGGGGGTTTGTTGCAGTTGATCACCACCACGCAGGATTCCATCGGCGAGTTATAGAAGAGATTGGGGCCAAGGCCAATCACTGCTTCGATAATGTCCGACTCGATCACCTGCTTACGGATGGCCTGTTCCGAGTCACGGAACAGCACGCCGTGGGGCCAAAGCATGGCGGCTCGGCCGGTATCGGGCTTCAGGCTCTTGATGATATGGGTGTAAAAGCCATAGTCGGCGCAGCCCTGGGGTGGCACGCCGTAAAAGTTACGGCCATAAGGGTCGGCAGCGAACTTGTCGCGGTTCCATTTTTTGATGGAGTACGGCGGGTTAGCGAAGATCACGTCGAACTGTTTGAGCTGGTCGTTATCGATAAATTTGGGCTCGGCCAAGGTATCGCCGCGCAGCACTTCAAACTCTTCGATCTCATGCAGGAACATGTTCATACGGGCTATGGCGGAGGTGAGCAGGTTCACTTCCTGGCCATAGAGTTTGACACTGCGCCATTCTTTACCTTCGTCCCGCAGGTCCATCACCGCATTGAGCAGCATGCCGCCGGTGCCGCAGGTGGGGTCATAGGCGGTTTCACCGGGTTTGAGACCCATGATGCGGGTCATCAGGTGCACCACGGTACGATTGGTGTAGAACTCGGCGGCAGTGTGGCCAGAGTCGTCGGCGAACTTCTTGATCAGGTATTCGTAAGCTTCGCCCAGGTCATCTTGGGCCACCGACTTGATGCCAAGGGGGATCTTGCTGAAGTGCTGAATCAGGTCGGCCAGCAGGTGGTCGGGTAGACGCTCTTTGTTGGTCCACTGGGCATCGCCGAATACGCCGTGCAGGCGTTCGTTGTGAGTCTCGATCAGGCGCAGGGCATTCTGGATGGCTTCGCCAATGTTCTTGCTGGTATGGCGTACCTTTTCCCAGCGCGCCTCCTGGGGAATGTGGAAGCGGTGAAACATGGGCATGACGGAATAGTCGGCATCGCCCTCGTTGACCTCCATGGCCTCGACATACTCTTCTAGGTAAACGTCGGATAGGCGTTTATAGAACAACAGCGGGAAGATGTACTGCTTATAATCGGAGGCGTCGATCTGCCCGCGAAGAAACTCGGCCGCTCCCCAAAGGAGGTCTTCGAGTTTCTTTTTGCCAAGTTGAGAGGCCTGGTTTTTCTGGTACTCAATCATTCTTACGAGTCTTGTCTAATAGCTGATGAGCAAGCTGGCTCAGGTCGGCGAGGCGTTTGTCTGCGCTGGCAACAACTTCATGTTGGCATTTCTGGTGAAGCTGCTCGTACTGCGACTCGGCGTGTTGCTTAATGAACTGCGAGGTGTTGCTGTCAGCGCTATTCATGCTCATAGCTCAAACCCTTCCTTGATCAGCAGTTGCTCCAGCTCCTGCTCGGCCTGCTCCAGTGCGGCCAGTTTCTGCTGAAAGTCTTTCAACGCCTCTTCGACGGTGATTGTTTCTTCTTCCAGTGGCTTTTGCACATAGCGAGCAATGTTCAGGTTGAAGTCGTTTTCGGCAATTTCACCCAGCGGCACCCAGCGCGCTACTCCTTCCAATGCTATGGCAGAGGGGCCTTGCTGATACTGCTCTAGGTAGATCTGGTAAATCTGATCCGCCTGGGCATTGCTCAGGGTGTTATGCGCGCGGCCTTTGGTGAAAATCTTCTCGGCATTGATGATAAGTACATGATCACGATGCTCATCAGGGCGCTGCTTGCGCAGCAACAGGATGCAAGCCGGGATAGCGGTGCCGTAAAACAGGTTGGGCGCTACACCGATAATGGCTTCGATGCGGTTTTCTTGGAGCAGGCTGGTGCGGATTCGGCCCTCTGCCGCACCACGGAACAGCACGCCATGGGGCAACACAACCGCCATTCGCCCATCGGCATTGAGGGAGGCGAACATGTGCTGTACCCAGGCAAAGTCACCGTTGGTTTTCGGGGCCAGGCCTTGACTGTTGCGGCTGTAGGCGTCCGCCGCCCATTGTTCATGACCCCACTCACTGAGGCTGAACGGTGGATTGGCGATCACACAATCAAAGGTTTCGAGCCGGTCGTAGATCAGAAACTTGGGCTCACGCAGGGTATCTCCACGAACAATCTCAAAGTCTTCCTGGCCGTGGAGAAACAGGTTCATGCGGGCAATGGCTTCAGTGGTCAAGTTCTTTTCCTGACCTTTGAGCTTCAGCAGCCGGGGATCACCCGTGTTTTCTCGAACGTGGTGAATGGTCTCCAGCAACATGCCTCCCGTACCGCAAGCCGGGTCATAAACGCTTTCGCCCGCTTTGGGGTCAAGAATATTGACCATCAGCCGCACAATGGTGCGCGGGGTGTAGAACTCACCGGCTTTCTTGTTGGCTTTGTCAGCAAAGCGCTTGATCAGGTATTCGTAGGCGCGCCCCATATCGTCGTTACGAACGCTGGCAACCCCTAGATCGACTTTGTTGAAGTGGTTGAGCAGCGTGGCTAGCAGCTCATCCGACAGGCGCTCTTTGTTGGTCCAGCTAGCATCGCCGAAGATGCCATGCAGTTGAGGATTCGCTTGCTCTACGCCTAGAAAAGCATCCTTGAGTGCTTTGCCAATGTCGTGCGACTTGGCGAACACGTCATCCCAGTGGCTGCCTAAAGGCACCTGAATGCGATGGAAGATTTTCTCGCGCGCAAGGTCCGCGCTGCCGACCTTGGCCAGCACCTCTTCAAACTCTTCGTCATATACATCGCAGATCCTTTTGAAGAACAGGATCGGGAATATGTAGGTTTTATAGTCAGAGGCATCGATGGGGCCGGTGATGATGTGCGCGGCGTGCCATAGGTGGGCTTCAAGGTCTTTTAAGTTAATCAGGGTCATTTTTACTCGAAAAAAATCTTGCGCAGCTGGTCGGATAGCCTGCTCCGATGGATGGCTACGGATCAACCGATTGTACTGGATATCATCGAACGGTAAGCGCGCGATCTAGAGACAAGCCTCGGTCGCGCAGCAGATCGGGGCAAAAAACTCAGACAACTGTGCCCGAGGCTGATGAACGGCTGTGCCGCTGGTTTGATCGCAGTCCTGACGCCGATTCTACGCCCACTGTCGGAGCAGGAGCTCGCACAGGTCTGTCGTAGGTGAACGACGCTCCGCTCGGCCGAGCTTGGCCAGAGGTCGGCTACCGAGCGACACCACTGATTGTCGCCAGGCGAGGAATCGATGTCATGGTATTCCAACTGGTATCCCGGCTTGGAGCTCCAACCTCACATTATGATTATTAATCAACATATTACCGAGCTCATTCAAATCCCCCCGGCTCGCCCACGAACGTCTTTTCTGTGCCTGAAGTACCGTAACAATGCCCCCCGATCAGGAGAAATCTTCAGAAAGGACTGCCGCAAAATCCATTTGTTGAATACCCCCGCCCCCTGCCCCCCAAGAAACCCTCCCCCTCACGTGCTCTCCCCCCACAAAATCGCCTGTCGCCATTCCCCCCACTGCCCTTGCCTCTCAAGAAGGTACATCCATGCCAACCACTCCTCCGCCCTACACCTTGGCCTTCCAGGACTGCGTCTAGAAGCAGACCTCCCAGACGATGACGCGCCAGCCCTGAACGGTGCCATGTTCATCCACTGCCCCACCTGCCCCCCTCCGCTTCAGCTTCGCACCGCCACTCGAAAGCAAGTCCTCAAAACACACCTCAAGCAATTCCTGCCGCTCCACCGCTGAAGCGTCACCAGCGCGACACAGCTTGTCGCCCCCCCTGCGCACAATAAACCTCATCTCACAGAGGACCTGACGATGAAAAACCTGCTCGCAACCATCGGATTCTTCGTAGTGCTGACCAAAGGCTACGCGTTCTACCGCGAATACAACGAGATGAAACGCGAGCGCGCAGCGCGCCAGCCTGCCGCAGGCTGAATCGAAGCGAAATTCCCCGGCGCCCCCTCCTAACAACTAATGGCATAAAGCCATTCTATTGAGTAGGATTCCGCTCAACTTGACGCCAGCCTCTGGCGCTCGGTCGAGACATAGAACCAGGAAGTTGCCATGTCACAAGCGAAGGATACGCTGCTCAGGCTGTTTGCATTGCTGCGTCTGATACCCACCGAACCTCAGCGCATTGCAACACCAACCCTGCTCGAAAAACTCCATGACAGAGGCTTCTCGGTCACCCTGCGCTCGATCCAGCGAGACTTGAGTCGGTTGTCGATCCCGTTCTCCCTGCAATGCGACGACAGCGAGACGCCCTTCCGCTGGAGCTTTACCCGCGAGGCACCTCTCAAGCTGGAAGACATGGACGCGCCGACTGCATTGGCGCTGTTCCTCTCGGAAAGCCACCTAAGCCCGATTCTGCCGCAAAGTGTTCTGGACCAACTGGGTCCGCAGTTTCGTCGCGCTCGCAATTTCCTCCAGGGATTGGGAGGCAATGGCCTGGCCGACTGGGCAAAGCGCGTGCGCTCGCTCCCCAATGGCAAGACCCTGCTCCCGGCGCAGCTCAGTGCACACACGTGGGCCCAGGTATCGGCCGGCCTGCTGGAGCGTAAGCAGCTGGAGGTGGCCTACCGTAGCCGCAGCAAGGGCAAGCTCAAGCGCTTTCGCCTGCACCCGGCGGGCCTGGTGTCCCGCCATTGCGTGAGCTACCTGCTGGCCTCCGTGAATGACTACAGCGACCTACGCCAGTTTGCCCTGCACCGCATCAACGAGGTGAGCGTGCTCGATGACGCCGCCAACGTGCATGAAAGCTTCGACGTGGACGCCTACATCGCCAGCGGCGTTTTCAGCCACCGCGAAGCCGAAGCCGAGATCGAGCTGCTCGCCGACATACGCCCACAGATCGCAGACCTGCTCCGTGAAACACCACTGAGCCAACAACAGACGTTGTCCGGCCCTTGCGAACAGGGCTGGTACCGCCTTCAGGCCACGGTGCCACTGGACCGCGAAACGCTCTACTGGATCTTCGCCCTGAACGACAACATTCGCCTGTACGCACCTCAGGTATGGGTAGATGAGATTCGCGATCGATTGAATTCGATGCTGGCCCTTTACCAGAACGCTCACCTGAATCCCCAACCGCAACCTGCCTGACCCCAACACTCAAAAGGACATTGCCATGCCACTTCCTCTCATCCTTGGCGCCGCGGCGCTGGTAAGCGCAGCCTACGGAGCCAAGAAAGGCTACGACGGCTATCAGAAGCACTCGGAAGCCGATGACATCGTCAACGCTGCCAAAGCGCGTTATGCCGACAAGAAGGACGCATTCGACGCACAGGAGAAAGCAACCAACGCCGCACTGGAGACGCTGGGCCGGGATGAGTTGGAGATCGGCAAGAAGTTCGACGAATTCAAGACACTCGCCAACGACTTGCTGGAGAAGCTCAACGCAGACCGCCAGGACAAGCTGAAGATCAATATTCCGAAGCACAAGCTGCAGAGCATCGAGAGCTACAGCTACACCGCTGTGGGTGTGCTCGGGGCCACCGCAGGTGCGGGCCTGGCCGGCGCGGCCGCCGGGTTTGCCGTATACGGCGGCGTCATGGCGCTGGGCGCAGCCTCCACCGGCACCGCCATCTCGTCGCTGGCCGGAGTTGCGGCAACCAACGCAACGCTGGCAGCAATCGGCGGCGGCTCGCTCGCTACTGGTGGCCTGGGCATGGCCGGCGGTACTGCCATTCTGGGCGCTGCGGTAGCAGGCCCAGTGCTGGCAATCGCCGGCTGGGCTTACAACAGCCATGGCGAAGAAGCACTGAAGAATGCGCACAAGGCAGACCGCGAAGTAGACAGTGCGATCACCAAGCTGCAAAAAGCCCAGCAGCAGTTGAGCAAGGCAGAAGACTACGCCTTCGACATCAACGACGTGCTCAAGTCGGTATATGGACAGTTCGACAAGTACTTCGAACATCTCAAGTACGTAGCCCGCCGTATCGAAGACATGCGTTCGCGCAAGCTCGACCCACAGGCTGAAATGGCCAGCATGAGCGAGACCATCGTACGTGCAATCAACAACGGCTTTACCCTGGCCGCGATCCTGGTCGACCTGATCACTACCCCGCTGTTCAAGGTCAAAGAAGTGAACGGCAATGTGGTCAAGGACAAGAACGACATCCCGGTCATGGCGACCGATGCCGATGGTTCGATGATCCTCAACAGCGCCAAGCTGGACGAGCAGATCAGCGAAACCAAGGCCAAGGCGCAAGGCGTCGAGCCCGCCTGATGCCCCGCGCGGGGCCGAAAAGGCCCCGCCACCGCTTGCCCTTCACTCATTCGTCATGGACGCTCCTATGCACGCCGCAGCGCAAGAATTCCCCTGGGCCGAAGAGCTCGAAAGAACGGTTATCACCAGCCTCACCACCAGCTTTGGCCTGGACTTCCTGCTGTTCAAGGACAAGCTGGGTGGCGAGGTGGACACCATCCACAACGTGCGCAACGGGGTTTGGGCGACCGAGGCAGAAAAGCAACGCTTCGAACAACGTGGCGAGTATGACTCCACGCCATACCACCAACACGCGAACTACATTGCCACCGGCCAGCGAGACAAGGCCAGCCAGGCGGCGGGCACCCTGGACGACCCTTATCGCAATACGGTGATGGCTGCCCATGAACAACGCAACCTGGACCATGTAATCAGCGCCAAGGAAATCCACGATGATGCTGGCCGGGTGCTGGCCGGTCTCAGTGGTGTGGAGCTGGCCAACCAGAGCAGCAACCTGCAGACCACTCACGAGACGGTCAACAAGTCGAAGAAACAGACGCCGATCAACGAATACCTGGACAGGCTGCCTGGCCTGATATCCAACCATGAAAAATCGCTGGCTGGTGACCGTGCACGCCTGACGAAAATGCCGCGCGACACCCCGCAGCAGCAGCATGAAGCTCGCGCACTGGAAGACAAGATCCGCAAGACCGAGAGCAAGATCAACGAGCTCAAGGCCGTGGACCCAGAAGGCATGCGCAAGCGTGATGCAGAGGCCCGCGCGCCCTACGACCAGCAGATCAACGCGGCCTATTACACCAGCAGCGCATTTCTGCACCAGACCGCGCGCGCGTCCGGGGCAGCCGGTTTGGCAATGGGTACACGCCAGATGCTCGGGCTGGTGATGGCAGAGGTCTGGTTCGAACTGCGTGCGCAACTTCCGGAGCTGCTGGACAAGCTCAAACACAAGTTCAGCCTGGAAGCCTTCGTCGACAGCTTCACCAAGTCACTCAAGGGCATCTGGGCCCGGGTGCGAAAGCGTTTCAAAGACTTCCTCACAGCCTTCAAGGATGGCGTGTTCGCCGGAGTGCTTGGCAGCCTGAGCACCACGGTGTTCAACATCTTCGCCACCACCCAGGCAATGGCGATCAAAATCATCCGTGAGCTGTGGGGCCAACTGGTCAAGGCCATCAAAGTGATGGTGTTCAACCCTGACCAACTCAGCTTCGTGGAGCAGTGCCAGGCGGTGACATCGTTGCTGTCGGTGGGCGTTTCCACGGTGGTAGGCACCATGGCCTACACCCAACTGGTGCCATTGCTGAGCTTCCCGTTCGGCACAGAGCTGGCCGCGTTTGCCGGTGCGCTGGTAACAGGCGTGATGACCCTGGGCTTGAACTACTTCCTGCTGCACAGCGCGATGGCTCGCAAGCTCTGGGCATTCATCGAATCGCTGACGCCGCACGCCGGCACGGTGCGCGAATTCCAGGCGCTCAACGCAGAACTGGACCGTTACCTGCTGGAACTGAGCCGGCTGGAGTTCAACATGGACGTGGAGGAGTTGCAGGCCTTTACCTTGGAGCTCGAAGCGTGCAATGACGAGATCCAACGCAGTGCGATTCTCAAGCAGGCAGTGGAGGCACGCGGTATCGATTTGCCGTTCGAGGTAGGTAACACGGCCAGCACGCGCAGTTGGCTGGCTTCGCTGGTATGACGCTACCGGCGTTCCCTTGTAGTCAATGCGGGCTGTGTTGCCGCAGTGTGCACTTGGCAGAACAAACGCAGTACCTTGATCGAGGGGATGGCGCTTGTCGGCATTACAACGATGCCGACAAGCGCTGCCTGATCTACGAGACCCGCCCGGACATCTGCCGGGTCGACCGGCAGTACCGAATGCACTATGCCGAGCGATTCAGCTGGGAGGCATTTGTCGAGGCAAATGTTGAGGTCTGCAAGATCCTGCAGGATCAGGACCACCTGAACTGAGCGGCCGAGTTGCGCCGTGGTTTTGCAAATAGGTGTCGTGCGTACGCAACCCTACGCTGTTCTGCTGAAGACAAAAAGGACATCCAGGGCCCGCTTAAAGCGGGCCCTTCCCTTTCACAATACCGCTCCCCTCTCACCTCACCAGCTATAACTAACCTTAGCCGTAACC
Organism: Pseudomonas sp. NPDC089406; assembly: GCF_044900265.1. NCBI lineage: Bacteria > Pseudomonadati > Pseudomonadota > Gammaproteobacteria > Pseudomonadales > Pseudomonadaceae > Pseudomonas > Pseudomonas sp. NPDC089406. Next base: position 104,437 of record NZ_JBJDNC010000006.1, read on the forward strand.
TCCCGCCCCGGGTTGTAGTAATTCGCCGTCCCCGCCCCCACCACATGCTGCTCATTCAGGAGGTTACTAACGTTGACCGCCAGGTCCGTCCCCTTGGCAATCTTGTAATTAAACGCCGCATCAAACAGCGTAGTCCCTTCGGTGCGCTTGGTATTGGCCGCATCCATGTAGTAAGCCCCCACATACCGCGCCCCCAACCCCACGCTCACATCGGTCCCGGGCAAATCGTAGTAGCTCCACAACGAAGCGGTGTGGTTCGGCGCAGTGGTGAACTCATTACCTTCAAGCGAAGTACCGTCACGCAAGGTGCCACGCAGCACATCCGACTTCATATACGAGTAGGCACCGATCAGGCTCAACTCCTGGGTCACCTGCACCTTGGCCTCCAGGTCCAACCCGCGGGCGCGGGACTCGCCCACGTTCTGCTGCTCGATAATCCCGCTAGGCAACACCACGGCAATGCTCACGTTCTCCTGGGTAAGGTCGTACACAGCCGCGGAGAACATGGCGTCCATCTCCATCGGCGAGTACTTCACGCCCACTTCGTACTGGCGGCCGGTTTGCGGGGTCACGCCCACCTGGGGCGGCGAGACGGACTCGACCATGCTCACGTAGGTCGACACTTCGTCGGTGACGATGTAGGTCAAGGCGCCGCGGTAGGAGGTGGCGTTGTAGTGGTCGCGCTCATCGATGGTGGTGGGGGTGCTGAACAGGTTGTAGCCCTTGCTGCTCAGGTCCATCGAGTCGTTGCGCACACCGGCGGTGACGATGAAGCGGTCGTAGAACGACAGGTTCTGCTGCAGGAACACGGCCTTGGTGGTGACGTCGTTCTTCTTCGCGGTGTAGGGCGCAAGCGTTGCCGGCACGCCGGTGAAGACCGGGTTGGCGATGTCGATCGACGACACGGTGTCGTACACCGAGCTCTCTTTGGTCGAGGAGTTGAGGTACTCCACGCCCACCAGGCTGCTGCTGTCGATGTGCTCGAACTGGTGGTCGTACTGCAGCATCAGGTTGCCGTTGAACTGGTTGGCATCGCTGTCGGTGCCCAGCAGGTAACGGGGGATGGTGGTGCCCACGCGCGTGGCGGAGTCGCTCAGGTAGACGTAGCCGTAGTTGTCGGTCAGCTCGCTGTAGCGCAGGTTGCCGCGCAGCACGAAGCCGTTGTCGAAGTCGTGGGTGATGTTGCTGCTGAGGCTGGTGCGCTCGACGTCGTGGTAGTTGTAGCTGGGCTCGCCGTAGAACTTGTCGCGGTCGTACTCCTTGTCCAGCGGGTAGCCGCCGCTGTTGGGGGAGCTGTTGGTCTTGAGGTAATCGAGAATCACCGTGGCCGAGGTGTAGTCGGTGGGGGCCCAGGTCAGGCCGCCCATCACGAAGCGGTTGTCGTCCTGCGAGTGCTCGTACTCGCGGTCGCTGTTCTGCATCTTGGCGGTGAAGCGGCCGGCGAGGGTGTTGCTTTCGTTCAGCGAATCGCCCACGTCGATGCCGGTTTCGCGGTGGTTGTACGAGCCGTAGGTAACGTAACCCTGGCCGAACTGCTCGAAGCGCGGCTGCTTGGTGACGAAGTTCACCGAACCGCCTGGGTCGGCCGGGCCGAACAGGGTGGAGTTGGCGCCACGCAGGATTTCAATGCGCTCGTAGGCGAACGGGTCTTCGCGCACGCCGCGCATCGAGCTCAGGGTCAGGCCGTCGCGGTAGGTGGTGGCCTGGAAGCCGCGAATCTGGAAGTAGTCGTTGCGGTCGTCACTGCCGTAGAAGTCGCTGACCACGCCGGGGGTGTACAGCAGGGCTTCTTCGGTGGTGCTGACGCTGCGTTGCTCAAGCTCCTTGCGGGTCACCACCGACACCGAGGCCGGGGTGTTGAGGATGCTGGTGGCCACTTTGCCGCCGACCCAAAGCTCCTTGGCCACTACCGAGTTGCTGTCATCGCCGGCATCCACCTTCACCTTGGCGTTGATGATCACCGGGGCCAGGCGGTAGTCCTCGGTGGCGCCGATTTCCAGCGGGCCGGCGGGCTTTGCTGGCACTACCAGCAGGTAGGCGGTGGGGGTTTGCTGGTCGACTTGCAGGTCGTTGCCTTGCAGCAGTGCGGCCAGGGCGGTTGGGGTGTCGAGGGCGCCGCTGACGCCGCGGGTGGTGCGCCCGGCCACGCTGGCGGCCTCATACGACAGGCTGATGCCGGCCTCGCGAGCGAAGCGGTCGAGTGCCGGGGCCAGCGGGCCGGCCGGGATGTTCCACTGCTGCACCGGGCTGTGCTGCCCGGCGGGCGCGGTTTGCGCCAGGGCCGGCAGGGTGTGGCTGCCGACCAGCAGGCCCAGGGCAGCGGCCTGGATGGCGCGGCTCAGGGGGTGGCGCAGTGGGATCGGGGACGCACTCATTTTCTCGCTCCGTACGGGGTCGACAGGTTGGCCTGTATTGCGGCCTTTTCTGCTTGCCGAACGAGAATGAGAAAGTACCTCATTTATTTTTGAATATTGAATCGGGGATCGGGGTGTAGTGCTGCGCGCCACACCTTTTGTAGGAGCGGCCTTGTGTCGCGAAAGGGCTGCGCAGCAGCCCCGGCAATCCCGGGTGATGCCGAGACCCTGGGGCCGCTGCGCGCCCCTTTCGCGACACAAGGCCGCTCCTACAGAGGCGGCGTCAACTCAATGAATCCCTCAACGCGCCAGCGACGCGGCCCGCTCCAGGCTCATGCCCTTGGTCTCCGGCGCCAGCCACACCGACACGATCAGGCCGACCACCGACACCACCGCCGCAATCAACATGGTGTTGTTGATGCCCAGGTGCAGCAGCGATACCGGCACCAGCCAGGTGCCCGCCGCCGAGCCGATGCGCGACATCGACGCGCCCATGCCCACGGCGAACGCACGAATTTCAGTGGGGAACAGCTCGTTCGGGTACACCAGCTCCAGCACCTGCGCGCCACCGATGAACAGCGCATAGGCACCGAACAGCACCAGCACCAGAATCTCGGAGCCATCGGAGAACACGCCCAACCCCAGCAGTGCCAGGCTCGACCACAGGAAGCTGTGGATGATCAGCGGCCGGCGCCCGAGGGTGTCGATCATCTTGGTGGCGACGATGCAACCAACCACGAACAGCAGGGTAATCAGCACCGAGCCGTACGATGCCCAGGCGCCCTTCAAATTCAGCGCCCCCAGCACCACCGGCGCGAAGGAGTACACCGCAAACATCGGCACCACCGCCGCGCTCCAGAACACCGAGACGAACAGCATGCGTTTGCCGTAGCCCGAACGCACCAGGTCCAGCAGGGTGACCTTCTGCTCGGCATCCTGGGCGGGCACGTTGGCCAGCGAGAACGAGGCGCCGTACACCTGCTTGATGATGCGTTCGGCTTCATCCAGGCGGCCTTTGCTCATCAGCCAGCGCGGCGACTCGGGGGTTTTCAGGCGCACGATGAACAGCAGCGCGCCGAGTACCGCGGAGCTTGCCAGGGCCAGGCGCCAGGCTTCGTCACCGCCGTAGGCGAGGATCAGGTTGCCGACGATGTACGACAGCGCCGCACCGGCAAACCACAAGATGGTCAGGCCGGCCAGGCGCGGGCCGCGGTTTTTCTGCGGTAGGAATTCAGTGAGCAGCGAGCCTGCCACCGGGTATTCCAGGCCGACGCCGATGCCCACCAAGAAGCGCAGGATGAACAGCGCCATGCCCGACTCGACCCAGAAGCTGCCCACAGAACCTACGATGAACAGGATGGGGCCAACGAAGAACAGGCGCTTGCGGCCGATCTTGTCGGTCAGCCAACCGCACAGGAAGCTGCTGAAAAAGGTGCCGAGCATGGCCGAGGCGGCCACCAGGCCCTGCCAGAACGAGTCCAGCTTCAGGTAGTCGGAAAACTGCACGATGACCACGCCGATGATGCTCAGGATGTAGCCATCCAGCACCCAGCCGCCGCCGGCGCGAGCGGTCATCAGTTGGTGGAAGCCATTGATTGGTACATCTTCGATGGAAGTATTGTTCTTGTTCATCATACCCAGCCCCTTCGGCATTGATTATTTTCGGGCAAACAGCGCCCGTGCCCGGGATAACTCCCAAGCGCAACAGCGGCATAATCAATGCGCGGATTTTTTATATTTAACGGCGGCAAGGCCGCCTGACTGCAACTGGCCCTGGAGTGCCTAAATGGCCAGTAGTTCGGCGGATTAGAGCGCCCGCTTTGGCTGGCTGTCAACGCGCTTATAGCGGCTTTCGGCTGTCCGGTACGTTATAGTCTCGTTTTGGCCAGTTCACGACTTGCCGGGAATATTCATCACCTGCAAAACAGTTAAATTATTGCCCTGTAACATGGCCATAACTTCAACTTTCAAAATGCTCGAAAGTTACAGCTATTTCATCGCGGCCTGAAACCATACAGGTAAGCTAGTATGTGCCAGCCCATTGCGGGCTCCTCAAAGGTACGCCTGCATGCAACGCCTGTGGATAACCGCCCTGCTCGCCCTGCTGCTTTGCGCTCATGCCAACGCCGCAGCGCAAACCCTGCACCTCGGCCAGGGCCCGGGTTACGACTTGCTCGTCTATGGCAATGCCGACCAGCCCCAGGCCCGGCGCGCGGTGATCATCGTCCATGGCGTGCGGCGCAACGCCGAGGACTATTACCGCAGCGGCAAAGCGCTGCTGCACAACGCCGGCCTCGACCACGCGAGCACCTTGCTGCTGGCCCCCAACTTTCTTACCGCAAGCGACCCGCAGGCCCGCGCCAGCATGCCGCTGTGGCCCAAGGGCCTGTGGATGCATGGCAGCGAATCGACCGATGGCCAGCGCGGCATCGCCGCCTTCAGCGTGCTCGACGATTTGCTCACCTACCTGGCCGACCGCCAGCGTTATCCACAGCTGCAGGAGATCGTGCTGATCGGCCATTCAGCCGGCGCGCAGTTGATGCAACGCTACGCCGTGCTGGGTGAGGGCCAGGCGCAAGGCATCCGGGTGCGCTATGTGGTTTCCAGCCCGTCTTCGTACCTGTACCTGGACCGCAACCGGCCGCAGGGTGATGGCTTTACCGACCAAGGCCTGTGCCCGGGCTATGACCGCTACCGCTATGGCCTGGAGCAACCACCGGCCTATCTCGCCCGCCAGGGGCTGGATGCGCGCCAGTTGTTCCGGCGTTACGCCGGGCGGGATGTGATCTACATGGTCGGGGCGCAAGACAACCATGCCGACAGCAAGGTCATGGACCACAGCTGCGGCGCCGAGGCCCAGGGGCGCAATCGGGTCGAGCGGCAGTTGGGTTATTTACGCTATGAGGGGTTTCTGTCCCGGGCCTGGGGCGTGGCCATTGCCCACCGGCAGTTTCAGGTGCCGGGTGTGGGGCACAGTGCCGAGCGGTTGCTTGCGGCGCCAGTGGTTGCGCGGGGCTTGTTTGCAAAACCTGCGAGCAAATCGTGATTTTGCATGATGCCGAAATCCCGGGGCCGCGTTGCGGCCCATCGCGACACAAGGCCGCTTCCCACAGGGACCGCATAGCCCTCAGGTCTGCGTTACACCTGTAGGAGCCGGCTTGCCGGCGATGAGGCCGGCACAGGCTGCACAAGGCAGTTGCCCCCATACAAAACCCGGCTGCACCCCAGTATCAATCCCTAACCCCCAACGCATAAAACTCCTGCAACTTGGCCTGCAACAACGCCTTGTCCGGCAGCCGTGTCTGGTACTCGGCAATTAACGCAGGCGACAGGCTGCGGTTGAGGGCGTACTCGACCACTTCATCTTCCTTGCTGGCGCACAACAGCACACCAATCGCCGGGTTCTCGTGGGCCTTGCGTTCGTTGCGGTCCAGCGCTTCAAGGTAAAAGTCCAGCTTGCCCAGGTACTCGGGCTCAAAGCGCCCCACCTTCAACTCGATGGCCACCAGGCAGTTCAAACCGCGATGGAAGAACAACAAATCCAAAGCGAAATCGCGGCTACCAACCTGCAACGGATACTCCGACCCGACGAAGCAGAAGTCCCGGCCCAGCTCGATCAGAAAATCTCGCAGGCGGGCCAGCAGCCCCTGATGCAGGTCGGCTTCTGCATGCCCGCCCGGCAGGTCGAGAAACTCGATCATGTACGCATCGCGAAACACATCAAGCGCGGTGGGGTGGGCCTGTGTCAGGGCCGCCGAGGCCTTGGCCGGTTGCGCCAAGCTGCGTTCGAACAGCGAGGCCTTGAGCTGGCGCTCGAGCTCGCGCTTCGACCATTTCTCCTGAACAGCCATACGCAGGTAAAAAGCCCGCTCTTCAAGCCGCTTGCACTGGCTGAAAATGGCCAGGTTATGGCTCCAAGGCAATTGTCTCACCAGTGGTGAGACAATTTGATCATCCCGATACGCTTCATAAAACTGGCGCATCCGGAACAGGTTCACACGGGTAAAGCCTCGCAACCCCGGCTGAGTAAGCGCCAGATGCTGCGCCAGTTGGCTGATCACTCCATCGCCCCACTCAGCCCTTTCCAGCTTGCGGCTGATATACGCCCCCACCTGCCAGTACAACTCGATCAACTGCGTGTTCACCGTCTGTACCGCGCGCTGACGGGCAGATTGGATCAACGTCAGGACCTCATCGAAACGCTCATCCTTGGTCGCCTGCGCAGCGCTCGGCGACCGTTCCTCACTGGGTGTGCTCTTCATGCAACGACTCCCTGGCAAAACCCGGAGTCTATGCCCGCCCTCCCGCATAATCGCCCACACAACTGTTGCAAAAAGAAAGGGGCGCCCTCTGGCGCCCCTCCCCGTTCACACCTGCCAAATCACCCCGCCGACCGCGCCGCCACCGCGCGCTTGTGCCCGCGCGTGGTCACAATCCCGAGGAACGAAATCACAATCGCCAGGCTCAACGTGGCGCTCACCTCGGCCCGGTGCTCTTCGGTGTACATCATCACCGCCAGCGCCCCGCTGATGAAAATGATCACCGCCCAGGTCAGGTACGGGAACAGCCACATGCGGAACTTGAGGTTGGCGTTCTCGCGCTCCAGCCGCCCACGCATACGCAGCTGCGAAATGGCGATCACCAGGTACACCAGCAGCGCGATGGCGCCACTGCTGGCCAGCAAGAACTCGAACACGCCCTTGGGTGCGAAGTAGTTGAGGATGGCAATCGCCGCGCCGATCAGCGTGCTGCCAAACACTGCGGCGCGCGGCACGCCCACCTTCGAGGTGTTCTTCAGCATGGCCGGGGCATCGCCGCGCTTGGCCAGCGAGTACATCATCCGCGAGGCAATGTAGATCGACGAGTTCATGCAGCTGGTCACCGCGATCAGCACCACGAAGTCCACCATCAGCGCCGCGTTGGGGATGTTCATGATTTCCAGCGCGCGCTGGTACGAGCCCACCACCGCGAGCTGCGGGTCGTTCCACGGCACCACCGAGATGATCACGAAGATCGACAGGATATAGAAGGTGCTGATGCGCCAGATCACCGAGCGGGTGGCCTTGGCGATGTTGCGCGCCGGGTCACTGGACTCGGAGGCGGCGATGGTCACCGCCTCGGTGCCGATGAAGCTGAACATCACGGTGATGAACGCCCCCACCACCGCCGACCAGCCCTTGGGCGCGAAGCCGCCGTACTCGTTGACCAGGGTGCTCAGGCCGCTGACCTCGCGGTTGGGCAGCCAGCCCATCAGCGCGGCGAAGCCCAGGCCGATGAAGCCCAGAATGGCGGTGACCTTGAGGATGGCGAACCAGAACTCGAACTCGCCGTACTTGGCCACGCTGAACAGGTTGGTGCAGGCCAGCAGCAGCACCGAGGCCAGGGCGAAGATCCAGCTGTCCACCTGGGGGAACCAGGCGTTGAGCACATGCCCCGCGGCCAGTGCCTCGATGGGGATCACCAGCACCCAGAACCACCAGTACAACCAGCCGATGGTGTAGCCGGCCCAGCGGCCGATGGCCTGGTCGGCATAGGTGGAAAACGAGCCGGTATCGGGGTGGGCCACGGCCATTTCGCCGAGCATGCGCATCACCAGCACTACCAAAGTGCCAGCCACGAAGTAAGAAATTATGGTGGCGGGGCCGGCCGCCGCAATGGCGTGCCCGGAGCCCACGAAAAGCCCTGCACCGATGATGCCGGCAATCGACAGCATCGTTACATGACGTGGCTTGAAACCTTGTGCAAGGTTGCCATCAGTTCCCACGGTGTTCATTGATCTTGTTCTCTTTTTGCTGACACAAGGAAGGGGCAGAAGGCGTAGGCGAAACAGTATCTCCTTGAAAAACAATCAGAATGACACGTCGCTCACGCTCTGTTGTTGACCTTGTTCACGCTTTCACAGAGCAACGCACCAGCGAATTCGAGGTTCATTTAAGCCGCGTGGGGCATGGGGAAATTATTCGAGAACGCCCCGAAGGTGCGCGATCACGACACGGCATTTCCGTTCACGCCAGATGTCGCGATTGGCTTGTCTGAAAACGACAAGTGCCATCAAAAAGCCTTTAGCCAGGGCTTTGCGGCTTGATAACCCACGCCTATCTCGCCATCCGGTCAAACGATTGGCCGCCCGGCCTCTGCCTGGTCAACCATCGGCGGCATGCGGCAACCCTGCGCCGCATGCCAATGACAAGGAGAAGATGATGGCCAAGATTGTCTGCGTGCTTTACGACGACCCGGTAACCGGCTACCCGCAAAGCTATGCCCGCGATGACCTGCCCAAGCTCGAGCGCTACCCCGACGGGCAGACCCTGCCGACCCCGCACGCCATCGACTTCAAGCCCGGTGCGTTGCTCGGCAGCGTCGGCGGTGAACTGGGCCTGCGCAAGTACCTGGAAAGCCAGGGCCACCAGCTGGTGGTCACCTCCAGCAAGGACGGCGCCGACAGCGTGCTGGACCGCGAGCTGCATGACGCCGAAATCGTCATCTCGCAGCCGTTCTGGCCGGCCTACATGACCGCCGAGCGCATCGCCAAGGCGCCAAAGCTGAAGATGATCGTCACCGCCGGCATCGGCTCGGACCACACCGACCTGCAGGCGGCCATGGAGCGCGGCATCACCGTCGCCGAAGTCACCTACTGCAACAGCCACAGCGTGGCCGAGCACGTGCTGATGATGATCCTTGGCCTTGTGCGCAACTACATCCCGTCCTACAACTGGGTGGTCAAGGGCGGCTGGAACATCGCCGACTGCGTGGCCCGCGCCTACGACCTCGAAGGCATGAACGTCGGCACCGTGGCCGCCGGGCGCATCGGCCTGCGGGTGCTGCGCCTGCTCAAGCCGTTCGACGTCAAGCTGCACTACATGGACCGCCACCGCCTGCCCGAAAGCGTGGAACGTGAGCTCAACCTCACCTACCACAGCACCCTCGAAAGCCTGGCCAAGGTCTGCGACGTGGTCACCCTGAACTGCCCGCTGCACCCGGAAACCGAGCACATGATCAACCAGGACACGCTGAAGTTCTTCAAGCGCGGCGCCTATCTGATCAACACCGCGCGCGGCAAACTGTGCGACCGCAACGCCATCGCCGCGGCGCTGGAAAGCGGCCAGCTGGCCGGTTACGCCGGTGACGTGTGGTTCCCGCAGCCGGCCCCGGCCGACCACCCGTGGCGGCACATGCCGCACCACGGCATGACCCCGCACATCTCCGGTACCACCCTGTCGGCACAGGCGCGCTATGCCGCCGGCACCCGCGAGATCCTCGAGTGCTACTTCGAGAACCGGCCAATCCGCGAGGAATACCTGATTGTCCAGGGTGGCAACCTGGCTGGCGTCGGCGCGCACTCCTACAGTGCCGGCAACGCCACCGGCGGCTCCGAAGAAGCCGCGCGCTTCAAGCGCTGACCGGCATGACGGCCTCTACAACCGCCGTCAGCACCCCGGCCCGACGCCGTACAGCAGTGATCCTGCTGGCCGGCCTCGGCTCGCTGGCAGGCTTGGGCGCGGTGGGCGCCCTCGCCCACTTCAGCAGCAATGCCTGGGTGATGGGCTCCTTCGGCGCTTCGTGCGTGCTGTTGTTCGGTTTCCCCGACGGGCCGTTCTCGCGGCCGCGCAACCTGGTCGGCGGGCACCTGCTGTCGTCTGCCATCGGTTTGCTGGTGCTGCACCTGTGCGGGCCGGACTGGTACTTCATGCCACTGGCCGGGGCCTTGGCGTTGATGCTGATGCTGGCCACCGACACCGTACACCCGCCGGCCGGCAGCAACCCGGTGATCATCTTCCTGGCCCAGCCGGGGTGGGATTTTCTGGTGTTGCCAACCCTAGCGGGGGCGCTGGTGCTGTTGGTCATCAGCCAAGTATGGCGCCGGGCCGCCCGGCCCAGGTAAGCCTGTGCCGGCCCTATCGCCGGCAAGCCGGCTCCTACAGGTACAGCGCAGGTCTGACAGGCATGCGGTCCCTGTAGGAGCGGGCTTGCCCGCGATAGGGCCGCCACGGTCTTGTACTGCCTGCACTGGCCTCATCGCCGGCAAGCCGGCTCCTACAGGTGCAGCGCAGGTCTGACGGGCACGCGATCCCTGTAGGAGCGGGCTTGCCCGCGATAGGGCCGCCTGCACTGGCCTCATCGCCGGCAAGCCGGCTCCTACAGGTGCAGCGCAGGTCTGACGGGCACGCGATCCCTGTAGGAACGGGCTTGCCCGCGATAGGGCCGCCTGCACTGGCCTCATCGCCGGCAAGCCGGCTCCTACAGGTGCAGCACAGGTCTGACAGGCACGCGGTCCCTGTAGGAGCGGGCTTGCCCGCGATAGGGCCGCCTGCACTGGCCTCATCGCCGGCAAGCCGGCTCCTACAGGTACAGCGCAGGTCTGACGGGCATGCGGTCCCTGTGGGAGCGGGTTTACCCGCGAAGAGGCCGGCACAGCCACAACCCGGCTCAAGGCAAAACCCGATCCGCCCACCCCTGCAAATCCAGGCTCTCCAGCTCGCGCAACGCCGCCGCCAGCAACGGGCTGCGCACCGCCTCGTCACGCACCAGCAAACCGATCTCGCGGTTCAACGCCGGCACCAGCAGCCGCGCCGCCAATGGCCCGTCCACCTGGCACAACACGCTGTGCGGCAAGATGCTGTACAACCCAGCATGGCGCACATGGGCGCACAGCGCCGTCAGCGAATCAGTCTCCACCCGCGGCTGCACCGCCAGCCCCAGGCGCTGGAACATCGCATCGATGCCCTGGCGGCACTGCATCTTCTTCGCCAGCAGGCATAGCGGCAGTTGCGCCGCCTCTTCCCAGCCGATCGGCCCGGTCTGCTCACCCTCGCTACCGCTCACCAGCACATAACGCTCGCGAAACACCGTGCGCACCGAACAGGCCGCCAACGGCTGGTCATCGAGGTAGCTCAGGCCCACATCCAGCTCGAAGGCATCCAGGCGCTGGAGAATTTCCTGGGCCGACAAGGTCTGGATTTCATGGCGCATGCGCGGGTAGCGCTCAAGGCAACGCTGGGTCAGCAGCGGCACCAGCGGCAAGGCCGCCGGGATCACGCCGATGCGCAAGGTGCCCACCGGGTCGCCTTCATCGGCGCGGGCATCCTGGCGCAACCCTTCGCAGTCGGCCAGCACCCGCCGGGCCCAGGCCAGTACCCGCTCGCCGTCCTGGGTAAAACCCTCGAAACGCCGGCCGCGCTGGACGATGACGATGCCCAGTTCTTCTTCGATGCTGCGAATCGCGCCAGACAAAGCCGGCTGCGAAACATGGCAGGCCTGAGCGGCGCGGCCGAAGTGTTTTTCCCGGGCCAGGGCGACCAGGTAATTGAGCTGGCGAATGAACATGGCAGCAAGCACTCCTGCCAGGCACTCCGGCGCATCCGTGGGCCTGGTCGTGTTGTTGTGGCGCGGCGCACAAGGGCACCGCGCTGGCAGTATCACGTGTGCAGCGCCCATAAAAAAGCCCCGGTTTCCCGGGGCCCTGTTGCCGGCGTCTGCCTACGCCTGCCCGGTACGCTCGAAGCGACGGGCCAGCAACAGGTAAGCGAAGATCCCCAGCACGCCATGGGCGGCCACGAACCAGAGTGCGTTGTGGAACGAGCCGGTGCTGGCCACCACGTAGCCGATCACCAGCGGGGTAACGATGCCGGCGATGTTGCCGATGCCGTTGAACACGCCGCCGCACAGGCCGACCATCTTCTTCGGCGCCACATCCGACAGCACCGCCCAGCCCACCGCCGCCAGGCCCTTGCCGAAAAAGGCCAGGGTCATCAGCGCGATCACCGCGGCGTTGCCGTCCACATAGTTGGCCAGCACCAGGCTGGTAGACAACGCCATGCCGATCACGAACGGGGTCTTGCGCGCCTTGGACGGGTGCACGCCGCGGCGGATCAGGCAGTCGGAGACGAAGCCGCCGAGAATGCCGCCGGTAAACCCGCAAATCGCCGGCAGCGCCGCCACCCAGCCGGCCTCCATGATGGTCATGCCGCGGCCCTTGATCAGGTAGATCGGGAACCAGGTAATGAAGAAGTAAGTCAGCGCGGTGATGCAGTACTGCCCCAGGTACACCGCCCACAGGTTGCGGCTGGTAAACAGCTGGGCAAGCTCGGCGCGGGTGGGTTTGCTTTTGGTGGTCTTGCGTTCTTTCTCAAGGTCCACCAGCGCGCCGCCTTCGCGCATGTAGTCGAGCTCTTCGCGGCTCAGGCCGGGGGCGCTGTGCGGCTCGTGGTACAACCTGAACCACACCACCGCCAGCACCAGGCCGAGCACACCCATCCAGATGAACACCTGCTCCCAGCTCAGGCTGTGGGTCATCCACGCCATCAGCGGGGCGAACACCACCACGGCCATGTACTGCGCCGAGTTGAACAGCGCCGAGGCGGTGCCGCGCTCACGGGTGGGGAACCAGCAACTGACGATGCGCGAGTTGGCCGGGAACGCCGGCGACTCCACCAGACCCAGCATGAAGCGCAGTGAGAACAGCGCCACCGCCGCCGACACCCCGGCCAGGCCCATCCAGCCCACGGTGCCCTGCAGCAGGGTGAACAGCGACCAGAGGATCAGGCTGATGCCATACACCCGGCGCGCGCCGAAGCGGTCGAGCAGCCAGCCGCCGGGCACCTGGCCCAGGGCGTAGGCCCAGGCAAAGGCCGAGAAGATCATGCCCAGCATCACCGGGTCCAGGCCCAGGTCGCTGAGCACCTGGGTGCCGGTGATCGACAGGGTGGCGCGGTCGGCGTAGTTGATCACGGTGATGACGAAGATCAGTGCCAGAACCAGAAAACGATGGCGGCCGATAGCGGCCACGGTCGACGCGGGGGCGACGGCGGATTTGCTGTGCATGTGGACCCTCTTGCTTCTCGACGGAAGCGATTGTTCTTGTGGAAAGAAGGTGTGGCCCTTGGGCCTTGTGTTGCCTGTTCTGGCCCTATCGCCGGCAAGCCGGCTCCTACAGTGGTCGGTGCGCATGCAGTACCTGTGGGAGCGGGTTTACCCGCGAAGAGGCCCTAAAGGTCGATCACCCCGTTCGGCGGCACCTCACCGGCAAAACAGGCCTTGAGGTTGTTCAATACCATCGCGCCCATCTCCAGCCGGGTCTGCAGGGTGGCGCTGCCGCGGTGCGGCTGCAGGCTGACCTGGTTCAGGTCACGCAGCGCCGGCGGCACATACGGCTCGTCAACGAACACATCCAGGCCGGCACCGGCAATGCGCCCATCGCGCAAGGCTTCGACCAAGGCGTCTTCATCCACCAGCTTGCCGCGCGCCACGTTGACCAGATAACCGTCCGGCCCCAGCGCTTCGAGCACCTCGCGGGTCACCAGCACCTGCCCGCCATCGGCGGAGGCGGCCAGCACCAGCACGTCCACCGAGCGCGCCAGCGCCACCAGGTCGGCCTCATAGCGGTAACCGCTGCCTGGCTGCTCACGCCGCCCGTTGTAGGCAATGCGCATGTCGAATGCCGCAGCACGTTTGGCAATCGCCTTGCCCACCGCACCCAGCCCGACAATGCCCAGCTCGATACCACTGACCTTGCGCGCCAGCCCCAGGTTGACCGTGCCCCACAGCCCGTCGCGCACCAGCCGCTCACCCTCGCCCAGGCGGCGCAGGGTGCTGATGATCAGGCCCATGGCCAGGTCCGCCACATCGGCGGTGAGCACGCCCGGCGTGGTGGTCACCTGGATGCCGCGGCTGGCGGCGTGGCGCAGGTCTACCGCGTCGGTGCCGATGCCGCTGATGGCGATGATCTCGAGCGCCGGCAACTGGTCCATCAAGGCGTTGGAAAGGCCCTTGGCGCCACCGGTGACCACGCCGCGAATGCGCGGGCCCACCTCGTCCAGCAACTGTTGCGGGTGGTCGTGCTGGTACAGCCGATGCACCTGATAAGCCGCCACCAGCTCGGCATCGATGGCCTCGGGCACAGGCTGGGTCAGCAGTAGGTCGATGGTGTTCTGGTTCATCTCAAGTACCCGGCAGTTCGAAGTTCATGCATCGATCCTAGGCCGGCATTCGATACAGGTCTAATATAGATACAGCATCGAATAATCCAGGAATTGAATCATGGAGCTGCACCAGTTGCGCTGTTTCGTGGCCGTGGCCGAAGAGCTGCATTTCGGCCGCGCCGCCACCCGCCTGCACATGACCCAACCGCCGTTGAGCCGGCAAATCCAGCTGCTGGAGCATTCCCTCGGGGTACTGCTGCTGGAGCGCAACAACCGCCAGGCACGCCTGACCCTGGCCGGGCAGAGCTTTCTGGAAGATGCCCGGCGCATCCTGCAGATCAGCGAGTCGGCCAGCCATTCGGCGCGGCGCATCGCCCACGGCGAGGCCGGCCGGCTGACCCTGGGTTTTACTGCGGTGGGCGCCTACAGCATGATCCCGCGCCTGCTGGTGCACGCCGGGCAAACCTTGCCAGATATCGAGTTGGTGCTCAGCGAGCGCATCTCTGCCACCCAGGTGCACGACCTGGAAGCCGGGCTGATCGACGTCGGCCTGGTGCGCCAGGTGCTGCCCAGCGCGCGGGTGGAGTACCTGCCGATCCACCGCGAGCCGTTCGTCGCCGCCCTGCCCGCTGGCCACCCGCTGGCCACCCGTGAACGGGTGCGCCCGGGCGACTTCGACGGCCAGCCGTTCGTGATGTACAGCGCCAACGAGGGGCGTTACTTCCACGACCGCATCGCCAACCTGTTCGCCCGTCATCAGGTGCAGCCGCGCTACCAACATCAATTGGGGCAGACCCATTCGATTCTCGGGTTGGTCAATGTCGGCTTGGGTTGCGCGGTAGTGCCGGCCTCGGCCCAGGCGTTGCGCCTGGAGCAGGTGGTGTTCAGGCCGATGCAGGGCATGGAGCAGCAGGCGGAGATCTTCCTGGCCTACTGCCGCGACAACCCCAACCCGGTGCTGGGCGCATTCGTGGCCATGGCCCGGGCGTTTTTCGAAGCCGGGTGAGGCACGCACCTGTAGGAGCGGCCTTGTGTCGCGAAAGGGCCGCATAGCGGCCCCGACGATTTTGCATGATTCGCAAATCCTGGGCCGCTGCGCGGCCCTTTCGCGGCACAAGGCCGCTCCTACAGGGATCGCATAACCTTCAGGCCTTTATCTCACCGCACCAGGCAAGGCTTCTTGTTATCGAACGTCCACCCCGGAATCAGGAACTGCATCGCCACGCTGTCATCCCGCGCCCCCAGCCCCATGTTGCGGTAGCACTCATGGGCCTTGGCCAACTGGTCTTCATCCAGCTCCACCCCCAGCCCCGGGCGCTGCGGCACGCGCACATGGCCGTCGACGATGCGCAGCGGGTCGCGGGTCAGGCGCTGGCCGTCCTGCCAGATCCAGTGGGTATCGATGGCGGTGATCTCACCCGGCGCGGCGGCTGCCACCTGGGTGAACATCGCCAGTGAAATATCGAAGTGGTTGTTGGAGTGCGAACCCCAGGTCAGGCCCCAGTCGTTGCACATCTGCGCCACCCGCACCGAGCCCTGCAAGGTCCAGAAGTGCGGGTCGGCCAGCGGAATGTCCACCGACTGCAACTGGATCGCATGGCCCATCTGCCGCCAGTCGGTGGCAATCATGTTGGTGGCGGTGGGCAGCCCGGTGGCACGCCGAAACTCAGCCATCACCTCGCGGCCCGAGTAGCCGTTCTCGGCGCCGCACGGGTCTTCGGCGTAGGCCAGCACATCGTGTTTGTCGCGGCACAGGGCGATGGCTTCTTTCAGCGACCAGGCGCCATTCGGGTCGAGCGTGATACGCGCCTCGGGGAAGCGCTCGGCCAGGGCCGTCACCGCTTCCATTTCCTCTTCGCCGCGCAGCACGCCGCCCTTGAGCTTGAAGTCGCTGAAGCCGTAACGCTGCTTGGCCGCCTCGGCCAGGCGCACCACGGCGTCGGCGGTCAGGGCCTTTTCGTGGCGCAGGCGGAACCAGTCGTCATCGGCGTCGGCTTCGTTGCGGTAGGCAAGGTCAGTCTGCCGACGGTCACCAATGTAGAACAGATAGCCGAGCATCTTCACCGCCTCGCGCTGCTGGCCCTCGCCCAGCAATGCGGCCATCGGCACGTTGAGGTGCTGGCCGAGCAAGTCGAGCAGCGCCGCTTCGATGGCGGTCACGGCATGCACGGTGATGCGCAGGTCGAAGGTTTGCAGGCCGCGCCCGGCGCTGTCGCGGTTGGCGAAGGTCTGGCGCATGGCGTTGAGCACGCGCTGGTAGTGGCCGATGGGCTGGCCGACCACCAGGCTGCGGGCGTCTTCCAGGGTTTGGCGAATCTTCTCGCCGCCGGGCACCTCGCCCAGCCCGGTGTTGCCGGCGCTGTCGCGCAGCACCACCACGTTGCGGGTGAAGTACGGGCCATGGGCGCCACTGAGGTTGAGCAGCATGCTGTCGTGGCCGGCCACGGGGATTACCCGCAGGTCGGTGACCACCGGGGTGCTGGCGTGAACGGCTGGGGTCGTCTGCATAGTCATGATTGTTTTCTCGCAGTGGTCAGTGGGTCTGGCCCAGGGCCGAGGGGGCCTTGGGTGCATCAGTAGTGGCGCCCTTGGGGCGGGTGCGCACGAAGAAGATGGCGATGGCCGCCAGCACCGAGGTCACGGCCAGGCCGTACAGGCCGCCCTGGATCGACCCGGTCTGCTGCTCCAGCAGGCCGAAGGTGGTGGGCGCAACAAAACCGCCGAGGTTGCCCACCGAGTTGATCAGCGCAATAACCGCCGCAGCGATGCGTGCATCCAGGTAGCCCTGGGGGATCGGCCAGAACAGCGATGAGGCCGACTTGAAGCCGATGGCCGCAAAGCAGATGGCGACGAAGGCGAACACCGGCCCGCCGGTGGTGGACATGAACATGCCGATGGCGGCGATCACCAGCGCACCGGCCACCCAGGCCTGCTGGAACTTGAAGCGCGCCGAGCCTGCTGCGAAGGCGTACATGGCGATGATCGAGATCAGCCAGGGGATGGAGTTGAAGAAGCCCACCTGGATTTCGCTCAAATCGCCCATGCGCTTGATGATGCTCGGCAGCCAGAAGGTCGCCGCGTAGATGGTCAGCTGGATGCAGAAGTAGATCAGGCAGAACAATACGATCTGGCGGTCCTTGAGCAGGCTCCAGGCCGAGGGTTTCACCGCGCCCGAGGCCTCGCGCTCACGCTGCTCGCGGTCGATGGTCTGCACCAGCGCGTCCTGCTCGGCCTGGCTCAGCCACTTGGCATCCTGGGGCTTGGAGTCGAGCCAGAAGAACACGAAGAAGCACAGGGTCACCGAGGCCATGCCTTCGATGAACAGCATCCACTGCCAGCCGTGCATGCCCAGGCCCTGGATCTGCATCAGCGCCCCGGCCAGCGGGCCGGAAATCAACGACGCCAGCGCCGAGCCGCTGAGGAAGATGGCAATCGCCTTGCCGCGCTCGGCCGCCGGCAGCCAGCGGGTGAAGTAGTAGATCACCCCGGGGAAGAACCCGGCTTCGGCCACGCCCAGCAGAAAGCGCAGCACGTAGAACTGGGTTTCGTTCTGCACGAAGGCCATGGCGGTGGCCACCAGGCCCCAGGTGAACATGATGCGGGTCAGCCACAGCCGTGCGCCGACCCGTTGCAGCAGCATGTTGGAGGGCACTTCGAACAGCGCGTAGCCGATGAAGAACAGGCCGGCGCCAAAGCCGTAGGCCGCCGCGCTGATGCCCAGGTCGCTTTCCAGGTGCGGGCGCACGAAGCCGATGTTGACGCGGTCGAGGTAGTTGACGATGAACATGATGACGAACAGCGGCAGCACATGGCGCTTGACCTTGGCCACGGCACTGGCCAGTGCGTCGCCAGCGCTTGCGGCGGACGGATCGAGGGTGCGGTTCACAGGTGAATCTCCCACTAATTGTTTTTGTGCGGGTCGGTTGTCTGACAGGGCAGTGGGACGGAGCATAGGCCTGGCGAAGTTGTACGACAAGAGTGCAACTGGCCGTTAAAAAGCAAAATACAAGCAGATAAAACGCACAAAAACCGCGATCACTCCATTAATGTGCGAATGATGAATATCCGCCGCAGAGAAATCACGGGCAAAAAAAAGTTTTATCGATTAACTTGTCATACAAGTTGACGCAGCCGGGTGCCGCCCCATGACCGAACGCAAACGCAGCCACAGCCGTGCCCACGACCTGGTCTCCAGCCTGACCCAGCAGATCCTGCTGGGCACCTTCAAGACCGGGGACCGGTTGCCGTCGGAGAACACCCTGGTGCGCGAGCACGGGGTCAGCCGCACCGTGGTGCGCGAGGCGTTGTCGAAGTTGCAGGCCTCGGGGCTGGTGGAGCCGCGCCACGGCATCGGCACCTTCGTCATCGAGCGCCAGGCCCAGGCCGGCCTGCGGGTGGGGGCCGAGAACGCCGCCAGCGTGCGCGACCTGCTGGAGCTGCGCATCGGCCTTGAAGGCCAGGCCGCCGCCCTGGCCGCGCTGCGCCGCAGCGACGAGCACCTGGCGCGCATGCGCCAGGCGCTGGACGACTACCAGGACCTGGCCGCCGCCGGTGACAGCTGCATCGAAGCGGACCGGCGCTTTCACCTGTTGATCGCCGAGGCCACCGGCAACCTGTATTTCAGCGAAATGATGGGCCAGTTGGGCAACGGCCTGATCCCACGCAACCGCCTGGCCCTGGCCGAGCGCGAAGGCGCAAGGCTCGCGCGTCAGGCGTACCTGGCCAACCTGGAGCACGAGGCGATCCTCAACGCCATCCGCCGCCAGGACCCGGACGCCGCCCGCGCCGCGATCTGCCTGCACCTGTCCAACAGCCGCGACCGGCTGGTGCCGGACTGAACCCCCACCGAAAAACGCCCCCTCTGTAGGAGCGGCCTTGTGTCGCGAAAGGGCCGCATAGCGGCCCCGACGATTTTGCATGATGCGCACATCCCGGGGCCGCTGCGCAGCCCTTTCGCGACACAAGGCCGCTCCTACAGAGGGGGCGTGACTGGGCTTCAGGCCAGCGCGCTATCCACCAACACCTGCAACCTCCCCCGCGAACAGCGCTCCACCCGCGCCGCCACGCCATACACCTTGGCCAGCAACTCGGGCTCCAGCACCTGCTCCGGCGCGCCACTGGCCACCACCCTGCCCTCGCTCAGCACCACCAGCCAGTCGGCATGGCTGGCGGCCAGGTTGATGTCGTGCAGCACCGCCACCGCCAGCAAGCGGTGGGCCAGCACCCGCTCGCGCACCGCATCCATCACCCGCAGCTGGTAATGCAAGTCCAGCGCACTGGTGGGCTCGTCCAGCAGCAGCACCCGCGGGTTGCGCGCAAGCAGCTGGGCCAAGGCCACCAACTGCCGCTGGCCACCCGACAGGCTGCCCAGCGGGTACTCGGCCAGGTGCTCGATGCCCAACCGGCGCAACGCCTCGAACGCCACCTCCAGGGGTTTCTCGACTCCGGCCACACGCAGCCCGGCGAGGATGCTCTCCAGCACCCCAAGGGCAATGCCAGGCGGCAGTTGCTGGGGCATGTAGGCCAGGCGCCGGGAACGCTCGGCGAAGCCCAGCCGGGTGACGTCCTCGCCGTCCAGGCTCAGCGAGCCTTTCATGCGCTCCAGCCCGGCCAGCGCCCGCAGCAGGGTCGACTTGCCGGCGCCATTGGGCCCCACCAGCGCCACCAGGCTGCCGGCCGGCAACGCCGGCAAACTCACCCCGTGCAGGATCTGCCGGCTGCCATAGGCCACCGACAGTTGATCGATCAGCAAACTCACAGGTTTCTCCCCCGGCGGAACACCAACGCCACGAACACCGGCACCCCCACCAACGCGGTGACGATGCCCACCGGCACGATCACCCCGGGCAAAATCAGCTTGCTGGCAATCGACGACAGCGACAGCAGCAACGCACCGACCAAGGCACTGGCCGGCAGCAGAAAGCGCTGGTCTTCACCCACCAGCAAGCGGGCGATATGCGGCCCCACCAGGCCGACGAAACCGATGGTGCCGACAAAGGCCACCGCCGTGGCCGACAGCAGGCTGATGCGCAGCAACGAGGCTAGGCGCAGGCGCCGGGTATCCACGCCAAAGCTGCGCGCGCGCTCCTCGCCCATGCGCAGCAGGGTCATGGCCGGCGCTGCGCGCAGCGAGAACGGCAGCACCACCGCCAGCACCCCGGCGAGCAGGGTCAGCTTGTTCCAGTCGGCCCGGGCCAGGCTGCCCAGGGTCCAGAACACCAGTTGCTGCAACACATCCTCGGTGGCCAGCAATTGCAGCAGCGACACCACCGCATTACAGCTGAACACCAGGGCGATGCCGAACAGCACCAGGCTTTCTACCCCGGCCCCGCGCAAGCGCGCCATGGCCTGCAGCAGCACCACCGACAGGCAGGCGAAGACGAACGCCATCAGCGTCACCTGCACGCTGGGCGCCAGCCACGCCACGCTCACCGGGTAGGCGATGGCCAGCGAGGCGCCCAGCGCTGCCGACGACGACACCCCCAGGGTGAAGGGGCTGGCCAGCGGGTTGTCGAGGATCGCCTGCATCTCGGCACCGGCCAGCGCCAGCGCCGCGCCCACCAGCACCGCCATCAGCGCATAGGGCAGGCGCACGTTCCAGATGATCACCCGCTCGGTGGCGCTGAGCGCGGCAGGGTCGAACACCCCGTGCAGCAACTGACCCAGGCCCATGCCCGAGGCGCCGCTGGCCAGGTCGCCGAGCACCGACAGCAGCAACAGCGCCGCCAGCACCGCCACCAGCAGCGCCCGCCGCCAGAGCAGCCGGCGGTAGCGCCAGGCCGCCAGGGCTACGCCTTCCCGGGCCATTGCGGTCACTTGGCGGTAACCCAGTACTGGCCGTCCAGGCCGACTTTCAGCAGTTGGTTGATTTCGGCCATGGTCGCGCCGGGGTCAAGGTCCTTGAAGCGCTCGGGGTGCACCCAGCGGGCCATGGCCTCGATGGCCAGGATGTTGAACGGCGAGTTGTAGAAGTCATGCCACAGGCCGTGGGCCTGGCCGGCCTGGATCGGCCGCAGCGGCGCGAACTCGGGGCGCGCGGTGATCTTCGCCAGGCTCTGCCGGGCGGTGTCCTCGGACACACCCGCACCCAGCAGCACGCCCGGGGCGCGGTTGCCAGTGGCGATGTACACGTCCGGGTCGGCCTGCAGCACGTACTCCACACTCACATCACCCAGCGCCCCCGGCACCACGTCGGCGCCGATGTTGTGCCCGCCCACGGCCTGGACCACGCTGCCCAGGCCGCTCTTGCCGGTGGTATGCCCCGGGGCCTGCCACACGCCGGCCAGCAGCTCGAGGAAGACCTTCGGCCGCTGGCTGTCGGGCAGCCCGGCCACCTGGTCGGTGACGCGTTTGAGGTGCTGGTCGTACAGGCTCAGGTACTGCTGCGCCTGTTGCTCGCGGCCCAGCAGCTTGCCCAGCGCCTGCATGCTCACCCGGGTGTTGTCGATCGGGTGCACGCGAAAATCGATGAACAGCACCGGTACCCCGGCCTTGGCCAAAAGGTCTGCCACCGGGCTGTGCTGGGTCGGGCCTTCGCCGGCGATGCTGAAGATCGCCAGGTCCGGTTTCAACGCCAGAATCTGCTCGGCGCTGACGCTCTGCTCGGAGGCCTGGCCGATCAGCGGCAGCTTGGCCACCTGCGGGTACAGCTTGGCGTAGACGTCATAGGTGTGCGGGTCGAGCAGGCGCATGTCGTTCTGCCAGCCGACCACCCGCTGGAACGGGTTGTCGCGGTCAAGCAGGGCCAGGGCGAAGAACAAGCGGCCTTCGCCAAGCACGATGCGCTGCGGCACGTGGTCGATCTGCACCTTGCGCCCGAGCACATCGGTGGCCTCGACGGCGCTGGCCGCTTGGGCCAGGCAGAAGCTGCCGGCCAGCGCCAGCAGTACAGGCAGCAGGCGCCGCCAGGAACGGGTGAGGGTCATGCGTGAACTCCCATGGTCAGGTGTCGCCCCAGCGACGGAGCAGGTTGTGGTAAACGCCGGTCAGTTCCAGCAGCGAGCCGGCATCGGCCTGTTGCGCGGTGAGGCGCTGAATGGCCACGTCCATGTCCAGCAGCAGGCTGCGCTGGCTGTCTTCGCGCACCAGGCTTTCGATCCAGAAGAACGCCGCCAGGCGCTCGCCGCGGGTCACCGGCTGCACCCGGTGCAGGCTGCTGCCCGGGTACAACACCAGGTGCCCGGCCGGCAGCTTCACCTCACGCTCACCGAAGGTGTCGCGGATTACCAGTTCGCCGCCGTCGTAGCTGCCCGGCTCGGCCAGGAACAGGGTCGCCGACAGGTCAGTGCGCACCCGCTCGCGCACGCCCTGGATGCCGCGTATGGCGTTGTCGATGTGAAAGCCGAAGCCTTCGCCTTCGGCGTAGCGGTTGAACAGCGGCGGGTAGATGCGCTTGGGCAGTGCGGCAGACATGAACAGCGGGTTGTCCGACAGGCGCTGCAAGATCACCCCGCCCAGCTGGCGGGCGACCGGGTCATCCTCGCTCAGCTGGCGGTTGTGCTTGGCCTGGGCCGACTGCACACCGGCAGTGGCCTTGCCGTCGACCCAGGGTTGCGCCAGCAGTTGCTGGCGCATCGCATCCAGTTCGTCGGCACTGAACAGCCGGTCGATTTGCACCAGCATCAGAAGGTGTAATCCACGCTGGCGGTCAGGGTGCGCCCGGCGCCCGGGATGCCATACAGCTGGAAGCCATCGAGCGAGGCGCCGATGCGGCTGTAGTAGAACTTGTTGAACAGGTTGGACACGTTCAGGTTGACCGTGGTCTGGCTGTCGACCTTGTAGCGCGCGGCCAGGCTGTGCAGCCAGTACGACGGCGCCTTCTCGTGGTCGCGGGTGTAGATGGTGTACACCCCGGACGGGCCGTCGGCGTAGCTGCTGTTGTTGTTCAGCCCGCCGACGTACTTGTTGTCGCTGTAGCGGCGCCGGCCCACGTAGTCGGCACCGTAGCTGACGCTGAGCTGGTCGGTGAGGTCGTAGGTGGTCCACAGGTTGGCGGTCAGGTCGGGGACGTTCTTGGCCTCCTCGCCCTTGTTCTCGCCCTTGGTCTGGCGGCTCTTCATCGCGGCGAAACCGGCATACGCCGACCAGCGCTCGGTGAGCTGCCCTTGCAGGCCCAGCTCGATGCCGTCCACCCGCTTGGCCGGCAATGCACGCACCGGCGAGGTTTCGCCTTCGCTGTATTCCCAGCTGTCTTCAAGCTCGGTGCGGAACAGCGCAGCGGTCAGGTTGACGCGCTCGTCGAACAGCTCCCACTTGGTGCCCAGCTCGTAGGTTTTCGACACCGCCGGCTTGTAGTCCTCGGTGCTCGACGCGCCGTAGATCTGGTTGTTGGTACTGGCGCCCACTGCCGAGGGCTGCGCCGCCTGGCTGTAGGACACATAGATGCTGCCGTTGGGCAGCGGCTTGTAGACCAGCCCCAGGCGCCCGCCAAAGGCGTCGTCGCGGCTGCTGCTGTCACCGGTGGAGCGCTCGCTGTCGACCTGCCAGTGGTCGTAGCGCAGGGCGGTCAGCAACTGCCATTGCGGGCTCAGGGTCATGGTGTCGGACACATACAGCGCCGCATCCTTGACCACGCTGCGCGGGTCGCCGTAGCCCTTGTCGGTGTAGGTCGAGGCGAAGTGGTGCGACGGGTTGCTCAGGTCGAAGAACATCGAGCCGTCGGGCACTTCCATGCTTTTGTGCAAGCCGCCGTAGGTTTCGCGGTACAGCTCGATGCCGGTCACCGCCTCGTGGTGGATGGGGCCGGTGTCGAGGTTGAAGCGCAGGTCGGTCTGGTTGTCGACGATCTGGTAGCGCTTGGACAGGCCGAAATCACTGCCGCGCAGGTAGCCGTAGCCGCTGCTGCTGTTGGCGTAGTCAGTGTAGGCGTTGACGCCGTTGATCGAGCTCAGCGGGCCGACGCCGACGTAGCCCAGGCTTGCGCAGCGGGTGCCGGTGCAGGTGCGGTTGCCATTGGCATCGGCCGCAACGAAGCGCGCCGGCGACAGCACCGCCCAGTTGTCGGTCTGCTGCCATTTGAGCTGGTTGCGCAGGGTCAGGTCGTCGTTGAAGTCGTGCTCGAACAGGCCGGTCAGCGAGCGGGTTTCGCTCTGCTGGGTGTACAGGCTGGAATCACCGTACCAGGCATCGCGGGATACGCCCGGCATGCGCTTGCCGTTGGTGCCGCGCTGAATCGGCACGCCGCCGTCGGGGGTGTTCTTGTCTTTCTGGTAAAAGGCATCCAGCCACAGCCGGGTGTCGGTGCCCAGGCCAAAGCCGAACGAGGTGGCGAAGCCCCAGCGGTCGTAATCCACCTCGTCGCGCTCGGCCACGCCGTTGTAGTGCTTCATCAGGTTGATACGCACCGCCGTGGTGTCGTTGAGCTGGCGGTTGATGTCGGCGCTCAGGCGCTTGTAGTTGTCGGTGCCGATCCCGGCCGACAGCTTGCCGGCATCGCCCAGGTGGGCGCGCTTGCTCACCAGGTTGACGCTGCCGCCCACGGCAGACACCCCCGATTCCACGGAACCGGTGCCCTTGTACACCTCGGCCTGCTCCAGGTTGAAGGTGTCGTTGCGGCTGGCCATGCCGGCGTCGCGCACGCCGTCCACGGTCATGCTCTGCTCGGCGGCGAAACCGCGAATCGAGAACAGGTCGCCCCAGCCCAGGTTGCCCTCGCCAGACATGAAGGTGATGCCCGGCACGTTGCGCAGCACGTCCTGCAGGCTCTGCGCGTTCTGCTCCTCGAGCACCGCGCGCGGCACCACGCTGATGCTCTGCGGCGCATCCAGCAGCGGCGTGGTGATCTTGCTCGAGGTCACCGTGTCGACCTTGTAGCGGTCCTGCTTGCCGGTCACCTGGGTGGCGGGCAGGTCGAGCGCCTGGGTGTCGGCCTGGGCCGGCAGCATGCAGGCGCCGAGCATCAGGCCGAACGCCGGGGCCAGAGTGGCCGGCAGGCGCGAGGAGCAGACGTGGGGCATGTGAAATCCTTAAAGAAAATCAGTCGCATTCGTGTGGCGGCGATTTTACTGACGGCCCCACGCCGCCTTGTGTGCGCAAATGTACGGCCGCGCAGGCCGATCGTCAGGCAACACATTCCGTTACATTCGCCGCTCCGGGCGGGGTGTAAGGTGCCCCCGGTTCCCCCCACAGGCTGCCGCCATGTCCAAGCCCGACCACATCCTGATCGTCGATGACGACCCTGAAATCCGCCAGTTGCTGTCCACCTACCTGGAAGAAGCCGGCCTGCGCACCTCGGTGGCCGCCCATGGCCGCGACATGCGCCGCTGCCTGGAGGAGCGCCTGGTCGACCTGGTGGTGCTGGACCTGATGCTGCCCGGCGAGGACGGCCTGACCCTGTGCCGCGAGCTGCGCGTGCGCAGCAACATCCCGGTGATCATGCTGACCGCCCGCGGCACCCTGGTGGACCGCATCGTCGGCCTTGAGATGGGCGCCGACGACTACCTGGCCAAGCCGTTCGACCCGCGCGAACTGCTGGCGCGCATCAAGGTGGTGCTGCGCCGCACCCAGAGCTTCCCCGAACGCGCCCGGGTAGATGACGCCACGCGCCTGGCCTTCGCCGGCTGGTGCCTGGACACCGCCAGCCGCCAGCTGCGCTCGCCGGCCGGGCTGGTGATCAGCCTGGGCAACTCCGACTACCGCCTGCTGCGCCTGTTGTTGCAACACCCCAACCGCGCCCTGAGCCGCGACTTCTTGCTCAACCACGTGTTCGACCGCGAGCGCGAGCCTTTCGACCGCAGCATCGATGTGTGCGTCAGCCGCCTGCGCCAGCACCTGGGCGACGACCCGCGCAACCCGGCGCTGATCCGCACCGTGCGCAACGAGGGTTACATGCTCACCGTCGATGAGGTGGGCCAGCCATGAAGCGCTGGTGGCCGCGCTCGCTGCACGGCCGGCTGGTGCTGATTCTGGTGGGCGGCATGCTGGCCTCGCAGTTGATGACCAGCAGCATCTGGTATGACGTGCGCCAGACCCAGGTGCAGGAAATCCCCCTGCGCCTGCTGGCCGGGCGCCTGGCCGATGTGTTGCAGGTAGCCAAGGATCGGCCGGCGCAATTGCCGGCCCTGCTCGACGGCATGGAATCGCCCCATTGGCACCGGCTGCCAGCGCCGCCCGCCGAAGCCCCCTCGCCCGACCACGAAACCCTGCTGCGCCAACTGGTGAGCGAACGCACCGGCCAACCCGCGCCGCTACGCCTGCTGCAGCTGCAACTGCTGGCCCCGGATGGCCAGCCCGGCGGTGCGGCCATGTTGCTGCGCGGCGCGCCTGCCAGTGTGCGCAGCGTGGTCGAGCTGACCCTGCCCGACGGCCAGGCGTTGTACCTGCAAGCCACCGAGGACCAGGGCTGGCGCAGTGGCTCGATCGGGTCGCTGGTGTTCGACTTCATCTTCCGCATCTACCTGCTGCGCAGCGTGGTGGTGGTATTGCTGGCCCTGCTGGCAGTGCGCCTGGCGCTGCGCCCGCTGAAACAAATGGCCGCCGCCGCCCAGGCCCTGGGCCAGGATATCCACCGCCCGCCGCTGAGCCTGGACGGCCCGCAGGAGGTGCGCCAGGCGGCCCAGGCGTTCAATGCCATGCAGCAGCGCCTGATCGCCAGCATTGCCGAGCGCACACGCTTTTTTGCCGCGGTGTCCCACGACCTGCGCACGCCCATCACCCGCCTGCGCCTGCGTGCCGAGCTGCTGCCCGAAGAAAGCCAGCGCCAGCGTTTTCGCGATGACCTGCAGCATATGGAAGACATGGTTGCCGCCAGCCTGGACTTCTTGCGCAGCGGCGAGCTGGACGAAGCCCGGGAGCCGGTGGACATCGACGCCCTGCTGCTGGCGCTGCAAGCCGACTTCGAAGACCTCGGCGGCAAACTGCACGTACATGGCCACGCCCTGCCGCTGCACGCCCACGCCAGCGGCCTGCGCCGCTGCTTGCAGAACCTGCTGGACAACGCCCGCAAGCATGCGCCGGGGCCGGTGGAGATCGAGGTGTACGACACCCCGGACCGCTTGCGCATTCAGCTCGGTGATCGTGGCCCGGGTATCGACAATGAGCACCTGGCCCAGGTGCTGGAGCCGTTCTACCAGGCCGACCCGTCGCGCAGTGGCGGCGGGCATGGGCTGGGGCTGAGCATTGCCGCCGGCATAGCCAAGGCCCATGGCGGCAGCCTGGTGCTGGGGGCGAGGATGGGCGGCGGGTTGCTGGTGACCCTGGATTTGCCCAGGCCCTACGGCAAGGTTTGAGCGGTTGCTGATGGCCTCATCGCGGGGCAAGCCCGCTCCCACGCTGGGTCAAATTCCTGGCGTGGGAGCGGGCTTGCCCCGCGATGAGGCCATCAGCCCAACATCAGCTTCAGCGCCCGGCAGTCCGCCGCATGCCAGTCAGCCAGCGCCGGCCAGGGGTTGTCCGGCAGGTTCACCAGCACCGTGCGGGTGCCGGCGGCGCGGCCGCAGTCGAGGTCGAAGCGGTAGTCGCCGACCATTACCATCTCGGCCGGTGCAACACCCCAGGCCTGGGCGATCTGTAGCAGGCCATCCGGGTCAGGCTTGGGCGCCGCTTCGTCGCGACCGAGAACCTGCTCGACCGGGAAGCAATCAGCCAAACCGATGGCCTCGAGGGTGACATGCGCCAGCTCCCGGGCATTGCGGGTGAGGATCGCCAGGCGGCACCCCCGCGCAGCCAGCTCGCGCACCAGCTCCACCGCCCCTTCGGCCGCCTTGGAGGCAACTGCCAGGTCACGCTCGTGCTCCAGCAGCCAGGCATGCTTGGCCGCAGCCTCCTGTGCCGGCAATGCGGCCAGGTGGGTGAGGATATCGTGTTCGGCCGGGATCTCGAGGGCTTCGCGAATGGCGGCAAAATCGTGCACCGCCACGGTCAGGGTGCCGTCCATGTCGAACACCCAATGGCGAATCGCCGCCAGGTTCATGCCCAGTCCTTGCGGTGGCGAATCAGCCCTTCCTGACTCGACGAGGCCACCAGCTGGCCGGCGCGGTTGTAGATGTTGCCACGGCAGAAACCACGGGCATTGCCGGCCCACGGGCTGTCGGTGGCGTACAGCAGCCACTCGTCGGCACGCAGGTTCTGGTGGAACCACAGCGAATGGTCGAGGCTGGCGATCTGCATATCCTTTTGCCACACCGACTTGCCATGGGGCAGCAGCGAGGTGGTCAACAGGCCAAAGTCCGAGGCGTAGGCCAGCAGGTACTTGTGCAGCGCGGGGATGTCCGGAAGGCTGCCGTCGGCGCGGAACCAGGCGTACTTGACCGGGTCGCCCGGCTTGGGGTCGAACGGGTCGCGCTCAGTCACCGGGCGGATCTCGATGGGCTTGGCGCACAGCACCTTGTCGCGAATGCGCTCGGGCAGGCGGTCGGCCATGTTGCGCGCCAGCTCCACCTCGCTGGGCAGGTTTTCCGGGCCGACCACGTCGGGCATCTGCGCCTGGTGCTCGAAGCCCTCTTCGTCGTACTGGAACGACGCGCTGCAGGTGAAGATCGGCTGGCCCTTCTGGATCGCCGTCACCCGCCGGGTGCTGAAGCTGCCGCCATCACGCACGCGGTCCACCGAGTACACCACCGGCATGCTGGCATCGCCTGGGCGCAGGAAGTAGCCGTGCAGCGAATGCACGTGGCGCGCGTCCTCGACCGTCTGGCTGGCCGCCGACAACGACTGGCCAAGCACCTGGCCGCCGTACAGCTGGCGGAAACCCAGGTCCTGGCTGCGGCCGCGGAACAGGTTCTCTTCGATGGATTCGAGGCTCAACAGGTCGACGAGGTCGTCCAGCACGTGACTCATTAAAGTTCTCCTGGCAAGGCAATACGGCGCGGTAATGGCTGCAAATGATACAGGTTTTGTCAGCAATTCCGTCGAGGGGCAAACCGGTCAGCCTCGCAGGGTACTTTCCCAGCGTGCACGGTCGATGCGGTACAGCACATGGGGGCGCAGCGGGTCACCCGCGGGCAGGCGCGGGTGCTCGAAGCTGCCGTCGAGGTCCTGGACCATGCCGATGGCCTGCATCACCTTCTGCGACGGCAGGTTGCCCTCGGTGGTGAACGACACCACCTCCTCCAGGCGCAGCTGGGCGAAGGCGCAGCGCAGGCAGGTCCAGGCCGCTTCGCTGGCAAAGCCCAGCCCCCAGTGGCGCCGGGCCAGGCGCCAGCCGATCTCCACCGCCGGGCCGAACGGCGCCTCGAAGTTGACGTTGAGCAGGCCGGTCATGCCGATGAACGCGCCGCTGTCCTTGCGCTCCAGCGCCCACAGGCCATAGCCGTATTCGTTGAAATGGCCACGGATGCGGCCCATCAGCGCGGCGGTTTCCAGGCGCGTCATGGGCGCGGGGAAGTAGCGCATCACCTGGGGGTCGGCGCACATCGCGGCGAACTCGCGCAGGTCGTCGTCGTGCCATTGGCGCAGCACCAGGCGGGCGCTCTCCAGCATGAGGATGGGGGTCATCGGGCGGCTCCGGAATGGCGGCTTGCCAGTGTACAGCGTAGGCCGATGAACGAAGTTTCACCGCTGTGCCGGCTGCCGATGTTTTTTTCACATCGGCTTCACCGGGTGCGCACAGGCCACTGCCGAGAATGCCGGCAAATACAGCGGCCACACGTCGACGCCGCAATGCCATCGGAGTGACAGATGCTTTCCAATACCCTGGACAACCCGGCCAGCCAGGCCCGCCCGCGCCGCCCGCTTGCGCGCCTGGCGCTGGGCAGCGCCATCGGCGTGCTCGTGGTGCTGACCGCGTTGGCCGCCTGGCTAGCGACGAGGACTCACATCGTGGACCTTGGCAACGAGCAACACCTGAGCAACAGCGGCCTGTTGCAGGCCTGGCAGGACGGTGCGGTGCTGGTGATGATCCGCCACGCCGAACGCTGCGACAGCGCCCCCGGGCCCTGCCTGAACGACAGCACCGGCATCACCGTGGCCGGCAGCGAGGCGGCCACCCGGGTGGGCCAAGGCCTGCAGCGCCTGGGCCTGGCCGAGGCGGACCTGCTGGTAAGCCCGAAACTGCGCACCCGCCAGACCGCGCACTACCTGCTCGGCCAGGAAGTGGCCACGGCAGACTGGCTGGAAACCTGCGACAAGCAGTTTGCCGGCGAAGCCCTTGCGCGCAAGCGCCCCGGGCACAACCTGGTGCTGGTAACCCACAACGGCTGCATCGACCATTTCCAGCGCCAGCAGCATGTGCCGGGGGGTGAACGCGAGAGCGGTTATGCCAGTGCGTTGTTCGTGTCGGTGGACGGCAACGGCAAGGCGCGCATCCTTGGGCGCATGAACGAGCCGGAGTGGCAAAGAGTGCTGGCATCGACCGGCAGGTAACAGATTGCTAGCGGACCACTGTGGGAGCGGGCTTGCCCGCGAACACCGGCAAAGCCGGTGCCATCCACCGCGTCGCCTGCTTCGCGGCTAAAGCCGCTCCCACAGGTTGGGCACTTGCGCCCCAGGTAATCCGCAGAACATGCACAAAAACTGGCAAGATCAGCCCAGGCCCCCACCACGACACCGCCCCATGCCCCTGCCGCTGATCTACCACGACGACTACAGCCCCGAGTTCCCCGCCGACCACCGCTTCCCGATGGACAAGTTCCGCCTGCTGCGCGACCACCTGGTGCAAAGCGGCCTGACCACCGACGCCGCCTTGCTGCGCCCGGAAATCTGCCCCAACGACATCCTCGCCCTGGCCCACGAGCGCAGCTACATCGAGCGCTACATGAACGGCGACCTGTCCCGCGAGGACCAGCGCCGCCTCGGCCTGCCGTGGAGCGAGGCCCTGGCCCGGCGTACCGTGCGCGCGGTGGGCGGCTCGCTGCTCTGCGCCGAAATGGCCCTGCAGCACGGCATCGCCTGCCACCTGGCCGGCGGCACCCACCACGCCCACTACGACCACCCGGCGGGCTTTTGCATCTTCAACGACCTGGCGGTGATCAGCCGCTACCTGCTGGAGGCCGGCCGGGTGCACCGGGTGCTGATCTTCGACTGCGACGTGCACCAGGGCGACGGCACCGCGCGCATCCTCCACGACACCCCCGAGGCCATCACCGTATCCTTGCACTGCGAGCAGAACTTCCCCGCGCGCAAGGCCCAGAGCGACTGGGACATCCCCCTGCCGCGCGGCATGAACGACAGCGCCTACCTGAAGGTGGTGGACGATGCCCTCAACTACCTGCTGCCGCTGTACCAGCCAGACCTGGTGCTGTATGACGCCGGCGTGGATGTGCACAAGGACGACGCCCTGGGCTACCTGAACCTGACCGACCAGGGCCTGGCAGAGCGCGATGAACGGGTGATGCGCCAGTGCCTGGGCCGGGACATCCCGGTGGTGGGGGTGATCGGCGGCGGCTACAGCAAGGACCGGCAAGCCCTGGCCCGGCGCCACGGGATCCTCCACCACAGCGCGGCGCGTGTCATCGGTTGTTCACAATGACTGTGGAACCGCCTGTGGATAACCTGCGGGAAAGCGGCGCCAGCCCTTTGCCTGCGTGGGCTGCAGAAACATGATCATTTTTTGACCAGTGGTTGTGCACAGCCCCCTGGGGTAGAATGCGCGACCTTTTCCACAGCCCGTCGCCCGCCATGTCCGAATCCCGCAACACCGCCCGCCCCCTCGTCGCCGTCATCGGTGGTGGCCCTGCCGGCCTGATGGCCGCCGAGGCCCTGGCCCGGCGCGGCGTGGCCGTGCAGGTGTTCGACGCCATGCCGTCGGTGGGCCGCAAGTTCCTGCTGGCCGGGGTCGGCGGCATGAACATCACCCATTCCGAACCCTACCCGGCGTTCGTCGGCCGCTATGGCGCACGCCAGGGCGAGGTCGAAGCGCTGTTGCAGGGCTTTGACGCCGACGCCCTGCGCCAGTGGATTCACGGCCTGGGCATCGAAACCTTCGTCGGCACCTCGGGCCGGGTATTCCCCCGCGACATGAAGGCCGCGCCACTGCTGCGCGCCTGGCTCAAGCGCCTGCGCGACAGCGGCGTAGTTATCCACACCCGCCACCGCTGGTTGGGCTGGAATGCCGATGGCAGCTTGCAGATCAGTTATCCACAAGGCGAACTGAGCGTGCAGGCCGATGCCGTGGTGCTGGCCCTGGGCGGCGGCAGTTGGGCACGCCTGGGCTCGGACGGCGCCTGGGTGCCTTTGTTGAACCAGCGGGGTGTGGATATCTCGCCCTTGCAGGCGAGCAACTGCGGTTTCGAAGTGCAGGGCTGGAGCGCGGTGCTCACCGACAAGTTCGCCGGCGCGCCGCTGAAGAACATCGCCCTGGCCATGCCCGGCGCGGCCATGCGCAAAGGCGAGTTCATCCTCACCGCGCAAGGGGTCGAGGGTAGTCTGGTTTACGCCTGGTCGGCGGCGCTGCGTGAAGCGATCAACCGCGATGGCCGCGCCACCTTGCTGCTCGACCTGTTGCCCGACAAGCCTGTGGACAAGATTGCCCAGGCCCTGGCCAAGCCACGCGGTTCACGGTCGATGGCCAAGCACCTGCACAGCCAGCTGGGCCTCGACGGAGTCAAGGCGGCGCTGCTGCGCGAGCTGACCGACCAAGCCACCTTCGCCGAACCTGCGCGCCTGGCGGCGGCGATCAAGGCCTTGCCGATCGAGCTGGTACGCACCCGGCCGCTGGACGAAGCGATCAGCAGCGCCGGTGGCGTGCGCTTCGAGGGGCTGGACGAGGGGCTGATGGTGCGCGGGCTGCCGGGGGTGTTCTGTGCCGGCGAGATGCTCGACTGGGAGGCGCCGACCGGGGGGTATCTGCTGACGGCGTGTTTTGCCAGCGGGTTGAAGGCAGGGCTGGCGGCGGCGGATTGGTTGGCGAGTAAAGCCTGAAGGATTGCCGGGGCTGCTACGCAGCCCATCGCGACACAAGGCCGCTTCCCACAGGGAGCGCACGCGGTTCTTCTGTAGGAGCGGCCTTGTGTCGCGAAAGGGCCGCAAAGCGGCCCCCTACAATCTCAAGGCTTGCGCCTGGCCGGCTTGCCACCAAAGCTCGGCACCTTGCGCACGGCCTTGATCGCTGGCGTTGCCGGGCCCGAGTCGGCGCTGTCCATCCACCGGCCCAGGCCGCGCTTGGCGCTGTTCTCCTTAGGTTTTTTCGGCTTCTTCGGCTTTTTCACCACCTGCCCGCTGGCATCGATCTGCGGCACCCGGTGGTCGGGGATGAAGTCCGGCTCTTCGTGGCGCGGCAGTTGCTGGCGAATCAGCGTCTCGATTGATGCCAGCAGGTTCACCTCATCGGCGCACACCAGCGAAATCGCCTCGCCCTTGTTACCGGCCCGGCCAGTGCGGCCGATGCGGTGCACGTAGTCTTCGGCGACGATCGGCAGGTCGAGGTTGACCACCAGCGGCAGATCGTCGATGTCCAGGCCGCGGGCGGCCACATCGGTGGCCACCAGCACCTGGATTTCACGCGCCTTGAAGGTGTCCAGCGCGCGCTGGCGGGTGGCCTGCGGGCGGTCGCCGTGGATGCCGTCGGCGTTGATGCCCTCGCTGAGCAGGCGCTCGACCAGCTCGTCCACGCCCTTGCGGGTCTTGGCGAACACCAGCACCTGCTGCCAGCGCTGCTTGCGCAGCAGGTGGCAGAACAGGTCGGCCTTGCGCTTCTTGTCCACCGGCACCAGCCACTGCTTGACGGTGCTGGCGGTGGCGTTGCGCGGGCTGACCTCGATGCTCAGCGGGTCGTTCAGGGCCAGGCCTGCAAGCATGCGGATCTGCTCGGAGAAGGTGGCCGAGAACAGCAGCGTCTGGCGCTTGCGCGGCAGCGCGGCGTATACCGACTGCAGCTCTTCGGCAAAGCCCAGGTCGAGCATGCGGTCGGCTTCATCGAGCACCAGGGTCTGTACCTGGCCGAACTTGATGGCGTTCTGGCGGAACAGGTCGAGCAACCGGCCCGGGGTGGCCACCAGCAGGTCGACGCCACGGCGCAGGCGCATCATCTGCGGGTTGATGCTGACCCCGCCGTACACCGCGTAGGTGGACAGCGGCAGGTCTTCGGCATATTCGCGCACGTTGGCGTGCACCTGCTCGGCCAGCTCCCGGGTGGGTACCAGCACCAGGGCGCGCACCGAGTTGGCGGCCACCTTTTCGCCCTCCAGGGCCAGGCGCTGCAACACCGGCAGGGCAAAGCCTGCGGTCTTGCCGGTGCCGGTCTGGGCGGCGGCCATCAGGTCACGGCCGGCGAGCACGGCGGGGATGGCCTTGGCCTGGACCGGAGTTGGGGTGCTGTAGTCGAGCTTCTGCAAGGTGCGCAGCAGCGGTTCGATCAGGCCGAGTTTGGCGAAATTCATGGTGGTACCGTCAGGGGGTTCAGCGAAGGCGGCAAGTTTAACGCAATGGGTTGCAGGGCGAGCGGGGTTTTGTAGGAGATCACACAGCCCTTTGGGCTGCGCTGTCGCGCAAAGAACAGAATTCGCAAGCGCGCCACGTACCCTGTGGGAGCGGGTTTACCCGCGAAGCAAGCGACGCGGAGTCTGGCACCGGCTTCGCCGGTGTTCGCGGGTAAACCCGCTCCCACAGGACCCCGCTAAATCAATAAGTTAGGTGTTGTTCTATGAGAGCCGGCTTGCCGGCGATGAGGCCATCACCGGCAACACAATAAAATCGCCCCCACGCCTGTTGCGCCATCAGGTCGCCGCAGGCGCCTTGCGCCACTGCGGCAAACCGATCAGCACCACCGCGCCGATGATCACCGCCATGGCCATGCACTCCTCGGCGCCAATGCTCTCGCCGGCGAACACGATACCCAGCAGCACCGCCACCGCCGGGTTGACGTAGGCGTAGCTGGTGGCCGCCGCCGGGCGCACGTGCTTGAGCAGGTACAGGTACGAGCTGAACGCCAGGATCGAGCCGAAGAACACCAGGTAGGCCAGCGCCCCCCAGCCTGCCGCCGTGGGCATCTGGGTCATGCGCTCACCGCTGACGGCGCTGCCGATCAACAGCGCGGCGCCACCGGCGAGCATCTCGGCGGCGCTGGCCATGGCGCCCTGGGGCAACGGCAGGGTCTTGCTCCACACCGAACCGAACGACCAGGCGGCGGCCGCGAACAAAATCAATGCCGCGCCCATGGGGCTGGCCTGCAGGTTGGAGCCGAGGTTGAGCAGGCCGATGCCGGCCAGGCCCAGAAAGATGCCTGCCCATTCCAGGCGCGAGTTGCGGTGGCCGAACAGCAGCCCGAACACCAGGGTGAACAACGGCACGGTGGCCACCGCCAGCGCCGCTACGCCCGAGGCGACGCCTGCGTGCTCGGCCAGGGTCACCCCGCCGTTACCGCAGCTGAGCAGCAAAAAGCCGATCGCCGCCGCCGAGCGCCATTGCGGCCAGGTCGGTGCCGGCGCCCCGCGCCAGCGCAAAAAGCCATACAACAGGCTGCCGGCAATCATGAAGCGCACCCCGGCCATCAGCATCGGCGGCCAGGATTCCACGCCGATGCGGATGAACAGGTAGGTAGACCCCCACACCAGGTACAGGGCAAGAAAGGCGCCGATAAGCAGCAACGGGAAGCGACGGGAGGCAGGCATGGCAGAAGGGCTCGAAATCCGTTTACGGGTGGCTTAGTTTAGAAAGGCCATTGCGCAAACTTAAGTTACAAAGCGACTTTAAATCACCGAAACACTTTGCAAAAAATGGTTATTCAGCGAGTTTGCCATGCTTTGCAAAGTCACCAGGAATCGCCATGGACAAGTACGACCGCATGCTCCTTGCCGCCCTGCTGGAAAACGGCCGGGCCACCTACGCGCAACTGGCGCGCCAGGTCAACCTTTCGGCCCCGGCGGTGGCCGAGCGGGTGGCCAAGCTTGAGGCCAGCGGGGTGATTACAGGGTATACCGCCAAGGTCGACCTGGAGAAAATCGGCCTGCCGGTGCAGTGCATCATCGAACTGCGCCTGGCCAGCCATGGCAGCCATGACACCCACCATGCCTACACCCAACTGGCAGCCATCCCGCAAATCACCGAATGCCACCGGGTGACCGGCGACCCCTGCGTGATCATCCATGGGGCCGTGGTATCGATGGTTGAACTGGAGGCACTGATCAACCGCATCGCGCAGTTGGGCTTCACCAAGACCTCGATCGTGCTGTCCAGCGCGGTGGAGCGGCGGGTGCCATTGGGGCATCTGGAGGGCAGGAAGGGGTGAGGCTGACTGTACCGGCCCTATCGCCGGCAAGCCGGCTCTCATAGAACTGCACACAACTCATTGATTTAGCAGGCACCTGTGGGCTCGTGCCCAGTTCTCTGCGCGACAGCGCAGCCCTAGAGGGCTGTGTGATCTCCTACAGGGATCAGCGCAGCAGCCGGCAATAGGGCCCTCAGTGCTTCAGCAGCAACTTGCCCTCGATCGGCACATAGCGGCTGGCGGCGCGGATCACTGACAACGCAGTCAACCCCGGCACGCCATACACCACGGTCTCCACGCCATGGCGCTGCATCGCCCGCTCCAGCAGCAGGTCGAAGTCGCCATCGCCGGAGGCCAGTACCACCTGGTCGACCCGCGCTGCGGCCTCGATCACATCCAGGGTGATGCCCACGTCCCAGTCGCCCTTGGCCGAGCCGTCGGCGCGCTGGATGTAGGGTTTCAGGCGCACCTCGAAACCGAGGTTGCGCAGGATCTGCTGGAACTGTTGCTGCTTGCTGTCGCCGCGGTCGATTGCATAGGCAAGCGCCTCGACGATCTGCCCTTCACGGCTGACATCGGCCCACAGCGCGGCATAGTTGAAATGGCAGCCGTGGCCCTGGCGAACCGTGTAGTAGAGGTTCTGCACGTCGGCGAACAGTGCGATTTTCTTCACCTGGGGCACCTGTAAGGTCTGGGCAAATGATCGCGGGGCAAGCCCGCTCCCACGAGATTGCGCGAGGCCGGAATCAAGCGCTGTACCTGTAGGAGCCGGCTTGCCGGCGATGAGGCCGGTTCAGGCAGCACAAGACAGTTGCTCCCACGTGATTACCGTGGGAGCGGGCTTGCCCCGCGATGGGCGTGTCAGGCAGCGAGTATGCCAGAGCCCTCAGACGTAGTCGTCGTCGGAGAAGAAGCCGCCGTCATCACCGCTGTAGTCGGTATCGGCAAAGCCACCCTGATCATTGCCCCAGCCACCGTTGTCGGCTACCTGCTGCTGGCCGCCCTGGTCGTTCCAGCCACCTGGGTCGCTGGCCGGTGATGGCTCTTCCTTGATCACCTCGACCACCTCTTCAGGCTGCGAATGGTGGTTGAACAGGCTGCTGATGCCCTGGGCCAGCAGCACGCCACCGGCCACGCCCGCAGCAGTTTGCATGGCGCCGCCAAGGAAGCTGCTGGCGCCGCTGCGCGCGGGCGCGGCGCCAAAGCCTTGTTGCTGCTGCGGCTGTGGCGCTGCATAAGCCTGGGGCGCCGAATCACGCCAGCCACCGCCATTCGAAGGCGGGGGCGCCACCGAGCGTTGCGGCTCGGGTGCCGGGCTGCGGGCACCGCCACCGAACAGGCCGGAGAGAAAACCACCGCCGCTGTTGCCGGCAGCCGGGCGGGCGGCATCTTGCTGGGCGCGGGCCTGCTTGAGCTGCTCTTCAAGCTGCTTGTTCTGCTCGTCCAGGCGCTTGAGCGCCGCTTCCTGCACCAGGATCGCCTGGGCCATGTAGTAAGGCGCCGCCGGCTGCTGGCGCAGGTGCTCCTCGATACGCGCCTGGGCCTGGGCATCACGCGGCTGGGCCGGGTCCTCGGCTTGCTTGATACGGCCGAACAGGCCGTCGATCAGGGTTTGTTCTTCAGTGTTCATCGGGGCAACCTCGTGCGCTGAACAGGGCATCGGACAGCGTCAAAGATGGGGGGCCGGCAGTGCTGATTCAACATTCTGGCCATGAAACATTTTTCAGCATGTGTGTGCTCTGGGCTAAAGTGATGCCCTGCTTTTTTGCCATGCGATGTTGACCGATGAATCCGCTGAGCGTTCTGCGCGACTCCCTGTACTTCTTCCGCCGCCACCTGGCGAACATCCTGCAGCTGTGCCTGCCACTGGTGGTGCTCGAGGCCCTGGCCAGCCAGTTGCTGTACAACCAGCTCGGCGAGCAGGCCTCGCCGGCCTACGGCATGCTGGTCAGCCTGCTGTTCTATCCGCTGTACAGCGCAGCGTTGATCCTTTACCTCGACACCCGCAGCAACGGCGAGCCGGTGGCCAAGCGCAACCTGTTCGCCCGTGCCGTGCAGCTGTGGCCGGCGCTGGCCCTTTTGATACTCATCAGTTCGCTGCTGATCATGGCGGGCCTGGCGCTGTTCATCTTCCCGGGGGTGTGGATCATGGTGAACCTGGTGTTCGCCGAATACCTGCTGGTGCTGCGCGGGCTGCCGGTGGTCGAGGCCATGCGCAGCAGCGCGCGCATGACCACCGGGCATTTTCTGCGGATCATGGTGTGCATGCTTTCGGTGCTGGCGCCGCTGTGGCTGATCGACGGGCTGCTGCTGAGCGCCTTCCCCGACCCGCAGCCGGGCGTGCAACTGGCACTGGACAGCCTCAACGGCTTTTTGCAGCTGTTCAGCACGGTGGTGCTGTACCGGCTGTTCATGCTGCTGGAGAGCGAAGCAGGCGCTTGAGCTGCGCTTTGTGCTCAAGCAGGCCTAGCAAGGCTGATACCCGCTACTGGTTGCGACGGCAATGTTGCATGCGCAGGAAGCGTATCGGCCTGAAACCCGACAGGCGAAACCGGCAAAGTGACTCGGCACGGCCAACGCGCAGTTGCCAAGGCCACCGATCACGAGGAAGCATTCATGATGACGCCAACCCAAGCGCCGAGCTGGGCCACGCAAGCATTCTCAGCCACGCTGTTCTTGCTCAACGGCAGCAGCAAAGTCCCGGTCACCCACCTTGACACGCTCTATGCCCCCTCCTCGCCCAGTGGGGGCAGCGAGCAAAGCACGCTGGACGACGGCTGGTTGCGGGTGAAGGGCACGGCAGATGCCATCAAGCTGCACTTTCACTACCTTTCGAGCACCGCCGACCGGCTGCATTACGAATTGGCGCTGGGCAACGACCGTGACCGAAAACTGGGGGCCAGCCGCAATGGCTACCTGGGGCTGTACAAGCATGCGAGCGTCGAGGGTTTCTGGAAGGTCGAGCCCCTGGCCTGCCAGGGCAACGAACTGCGCTGCCGGATACGCGACCACCTGGGGCAACTGGTCAAGGTAGAAACCGGCAGTGGTTACCTGACAGTGGGTAACGGTGCAGAGCAGCAGTGGCTGATCGTAAGGGCCTGAAGCGTTGGCGACCTGGCTGTGCGCCAGCCGACTGGCACGCCGACGAACGGCTCGGTTATGCTGCCCCGACCTGCCTGCACAAGCCGAACCGATGATCCGCTTACTGCGCAATACCCTGTTGTTCCTGCTTCTGTTGCTGATTGCACTGTGGCTGCTGGCCGAGCACCTCGGCTGGCAACCCGCGCCGCGCGAGGCTGCCACAGTGGTCTGCCAAGGCAGCCCCGCGCCGCTGGCGCCCGGGCAGTCACTCAAGGTAATGACCTGGAACGTGCAGTACCTGGCCGGCAAGCGCTACGTGTTCTGGTACGACCAGGGCCACGGTAGCGACACCCGCCCCAGCACCGAAGACCTGGCCTTCAACCTCGATGAGGTGGCCCGGGTGATCCGCGCCGAACAGCCAGATATCGTCCTGCTGCAGGAGCTGGACCGCGATGCCAAGGCCAGCGGCTACCAGGACCAGCTGGCGCTGCTGCGCGAGCGCCTGGCCGACCTCTACCCGTGCAGCGTGCAGGCCTATGACTGGAAGGCCGGCTTCGTGCCGGACCGGCACATACTCGGCAGCGTCGGCCGCACCCTGGCCACCCTCAGCCGCTACCCCATCGACAAAGCCGAGCGCCTGCAATTGCCCAACCAGGCCAGCAATGCCCTGGCCCGGCTGCGCGAGCGCCAGCCGGCGGTGCTGGTTAGTTACCTGCCGGTGAGCGACGGCAGCCGCCTGGCAGTGCTCAATACGCAAATTTCGCCCTACCATGCCGGCAGCGACCTGCAACTGCGCCAGGTACGGCATGTGGCCAAGGTGCTCGACCGCCTGGAAACCCAGGGCACGCCGTGGCTGATCGGCGGCGACTTCAACCTGCTGCCGCTAGGCCAGTACCGCCGCCTGCCACCGGCGCAGCGCGGCAGCTACCCGGCCGACAGCGACCTGCACCTGCTATGGGACAAGTACCCGATGATCCCCAGCAATGCCGAGGCCGGTGGTGCCGAACGCAGTGCCTGGCTGACCCACTTCCCCAACGACCCGGCCGTCACCGGGCCCGACCGCACTCTCGACTACCTGCTGCACAGCCCGCGCCTGTTGCGTGAGCAGGGGCAGGTGCTGCAGGACGACACGCTGCAGATTTCCGATCATCTGCCGGTGATGGCGACGTTGCGGATGCCGCAGCCGGGTGTGTCGCGACGGCCGTGAGGTGATGCCGCTCCAGTTTTTTGCTGGTGGCACCGGCTCTGCCGGTGATCGCCGGCAAGCCGGCTCCTACAGGGACCTCGCTGGGGTTGGGCTTGACCGCGAAGCAGGCAGCGCGGTGGATGGCAACGGCTCTGCCGGTAATCGCGGGGCAAGCCCGCTCCTACAGGGATCGCGTAGCCTTCGAACCTGCGCCGTACCTGTAGGAGCCGGCTTGCCGGCGATGAGGCCGGCACAGATTGAATGGGCCTCCTAGGTCCCCCTTGGCTTCGCCCGCGCGGTCGCCTCGGCCACCAGCGGATCGTCCGGCCAGTAGTGCTTGGGGTAGCGGCCCTTGAGGTCTTTCTTCACCTCGGCATAAGTGGTGCGCCAGAAGTTGGCCAGGTCTTGAGTCACCTGCACCGGCCGGCGCGCCGGCGACAGCAGGTGCAGCTTGACCTGCTGACGGCCGCCGGCGATGCGCGGGGTGTCGGCCAGGCCGAACAGCTCCTGCAGGCGCACGGCGAGGATCGGCGGCTGCTCGCTGTAGTCCAGGCGGATGTTCGAGCCCGAAGGTACGTTCAGGTGCGATGGCGCCAGCTCGTCCAGACGCTGGGGCAGTGGCCAGGGCAACAGGTTGCGCAGCATCGATGGCAGGTCCAAGGCCGAGAAGTGGCTCAGCCGCGAGACCTTGCCCAGGTACGGCTGCAGCCAGTCTTCGAGGCTGCCCAGCAGGGCTGCGTCGGCAAGGTCGGGCCACTCGCTGTGGCCGTCCCTGGCCAGGTCGAGCTGGCGCAACAGCGCCACCCGCGCCTGCCACTGGCGCAGCTCCGGGGTCCAGTTCAACAGGTTCAGGCCCTTGCGCCGCACCAGGCCGAGCAGTGCCTGGGCGCGGGCGTCATCATCCAGGCCGGGCAAGGGCTCGCGACTTAGCACCAGCTCGCCGACCTTGCGCTGGCGCTCGGCGCGCAGCACCTGTTCGCGCTCATCCCAGTCCAGCAGGTCGAGGGTTTCGACCTGCTCGGCCAGCACTCCCTCGAACAGCACCGGGTCGAACTCGGCAGCCAGGTAGATGCGCTCTTCGCGCTGGCCCTGGCGGCTGCCCAGGTCGGCGATCACCAGCCAGGGTTGCTTCATCAGT
This sequence comes from Pseudomonas sp. NPDC089406, assembly GCF_044900265.1. Taxonomy (NCBI): domain Bacteria; kingdom Pseudomonadati; phylum Pseudomonadota; class Gammaproteobacteria; order Pseudomonadales; family Pseudomonadaceae; genus Pseudomonas; species Pseudomonas sp. NPDC089406. Next base: position 146,192 of record NZ_JBJDNC010000006.1, read on the forward strand.
GCGTCGGCTTCGCTGAACAGCGCCGCCCGGCCATTGGCCAGGCGATACTCGGCGCCACCTTCACGGCGCTGCTGCGCCACCCGGTCGGGGTAGGCCAGCGCCAGCAGGGCGCCGAGCCAGCGTGGGTGGTCAGGGTCGGCCACCGCTGCGCCAGGCTTGCCGCGCAGTTGCCCGCGGTACTGCCGGGCCAGCTGGCGGGCGCGCTGCACACCGCCCTGGCCGCCGCGGGCGGCCTTGCTTTCGCCACTGAGCAGCGCCAGGCGCGAATGCAGGTCGGCGCCACCACCGCGCAGGATATCGCGTTCGCCCAGCAGCGCGGCGACATCGCAGGCCATGTGGCCCAGGCCCAGGTCCTGGCCACGCAGCAACAGGTGAGCGATGCGCGGGTGGGCGGGTAGTTCGGCCATGGCCTGGCCATGGGCGCTGAGGTTGTCGCGGCTGCCGGGCTTGAAGGCGCCAAGCCGGGCCAGCAGGTCCTGGGCCTGACCGTAGGCCGCTGCCGGCGGCTGGTCGAGCCAGCTCAACTGCTCTGGCGGCACACCCCAGCGCGCCAGTTGCAGGGCCAGGCCGGCCAGGTCCGCCTGGAGGATTTCGGCGCTGCCGTGGGCCGCCAACTGGTCGTGCTGGGCCTCGGACCACAGCCGGTAGCACACCCCCGGCTCCAGGCGCCCGGCGCGGCCGGCACGCTGGGTGGCGCTGGCGCGGGAGATGCGCTGGGTGTCGAGGCGGGTCATGCCGCTGCCGGGGTCAAAACGCGGCACCCGCGCAAGGCCTGCGTCGATCACCACGCGCACGCCATCGATGGTCAGGCTGGTCTCGGCAATGTTGGTGGCCAGTACCACCTTGCGCTGGCCCTTGGGCGCAGGCTCGATGGCGGCGCGCTGGGCACTGAGCTCAAGCTCGCCGTGCAGCGGGCACAAGAGCACGCCCGGGCGCTCGCCGATGGCCTCCTGCAACGCCTGGTGCACGCGGCGGATCTCGGCCTGGCCGGGGAGAAACACCAGCAGGCTGCCGGTTTCGTCGGCCAGGGCTTGCAGCACGCAATCCACGACACGAGGCTCAATGAACTCACCGGGCTGGAACGGCCGGCCCCAGCGGATATCCACCGGGTGCATGCGGCCCTGGCTGCTGACCACCGGCGCGTCATCCAGCAGCCGGGACAGGCGCTCGCCCTCGAGCGTTGCCGACATCAGCAGGATTTTAAGCGCCGGCGTATCACGCAGCAGCGCCCGGCCGTTGAGGCTCAGGGCCAGGGCCAGGTCGGCGTCGAGGCTGCGTTCGTGGAATTCGTCGAAAATCAGCAGGCCCACGCCGTCGAGCGCCGGGTCACTCTGCAGGCGGCGGGCGAGGATGCCTTCGGTGACCACTTCGATGCGGGTGTTCGGGCCGACCTTGCTGTCCAGGCGGATGCGGTAGCCCACGGTTTCACCAACCTTTTCACCCAGCTCCGAGGCCAGCCGCTCGGCTGCCGCGCGGGCAGCCAGGCGGCGCGGTTCGAGCATCAGGATGGTCTGCCCGGCCAGCCAGGGCTCATCGAGCAGCGCCAGCGGCACGCGGGTGGTCTTGCCGGCGCCGGGGGGCGCCTCGAGCACGGCTTCGTGGCGCTCGCTCAAGGCGTGGCGCAGTTGGGCCAATACGGCATCGATCGGTAATGAAATCATGGTGGTCCTCGAACAATCGTCCGAGTATAACGGCGAACCGAGGCAGCCCAATCATGGTCTGAGCTTCAGGCGAGACGAATTGCCTTGCCCTTGTAGTGCTACTTTCCGGAGAGACACATGCGTATCCCTTCCCGCGTCATCGGCGGTGCCTTGATCGCCACCCTGCTGACCCAAATGACGGCCTGCGGCACGATTTTCTACCCTGACCGCCGCGGTCAGATCGAAGGTAAGATCGACCCCGTCGTTGTGGCAATGGACGCCATCGGTATTCTGTTTTATGTGATCCCCGGCCTGATCGCCTTCGGCATCGACTTCGCCACCGGCGCCATCTACTACCCCGGCGGCGAGTCCGCGCAAATCGACCCGGCCAAGCTCAAGCCGGCGATCAATGCCGACGGCCAGGTCGACAAGGCCAAGCTGCAGGCTATCCTCGAAAGCGAACTGGGCCAGCGCCTGCCGCTGGACGACCCACGGCTGATCCAGCACCGCGGCAGCGTCGAGCAACTGGCCGCCTTCGGCCTGGTACCGGCTGCCTGACTCCCCCTTCTGCCAGGCCTGCAGCATGACCGTGAGCGCCGAACACCAACGCCTGCTGCGCCTGGCCACCCGCGCCTCGCTGTGCGTGGCCAGCATCCTGGTGCTGAGCAAGGCCGTGGCCTGGTGGCTGAGCGGCTCGGTGAGCCTGCTGGCCGGGCTCACCGACTCGGCGCTGGATGCGGTGGCCTCCTTCCTCAACCTGCTGGCGGTGCACTACGCGCTGCGCCCGGCCGACGACGACCACCGCTTTGGCCATGGCAAGGCCGAGGCCCTGGCCGGCATGGCCCAGGCGCTGTTCATCGGGGTCAGTGCGGTGCTGATCGCGGTGCAGGCGGTGCAACGGCTGCAGGCGCCGCAACCCCTTGTGGATACTGCGGCCGGCATCGTTGTGATGGTGTTGTCGCTGGTGCTGACCCTGGGTTTGCTGGCGTTCCAGCGCAAGGTCGTGCGGCTCACAGGCTCCACCGCCGTGCGCGCCGATTCGCTGCACTATCGCTCCGACCTGCTGCTCAACGGCAGTATTTTGCTGGCCTTGCTTCTCGCGCGGTTCGGCTGGCCGCAGCTGGATGCGCTGTTCGGCCTGGGCATTGCCTTGTACATCCTGTGGAGCGCGGTGCAGATCGCCCGTGAGAGCACGGCGATCTTGATGGACCAGGAACTGCCTGCCGACATCGGCGAGCGCATGCTCGAGGTGGTGCTGGCGATTCCCGGAGTGAAAGGCGCGCATGATTTGCGCACACGGGTGTCGGGCAGCCAGTGGTTCGTGCAGGTGCACCTGGAATTACCGGGGGCGTTGCCGCTGGATCAGGCCCATGCGTTGTGCGTGCAGGCATCGGCGGCGATACGTGAACGTTACCCGCGGGCCGATGTGATGGTGCACGCCGACCCGGTTTAGGGTTGCCTGTCAGGGCCTCATCGCCGGCAAGCCGGCTCCTACAGGCGATTGGGGCAAACCTCAGTTGGTGCTGTAACCCCGCCCGCTCAGGCAGGCCCCCAGCGCCCGGCGGTAGCTGTCGGCCACCTGCAGCGGCGGTGCGGCAGTGGCGGTGGCCGGGTCGAAGCCGGATTGGCTCACGGCCCAGCGATGGCACTGGTAACGGTCCTGTTCCTGCTGTTCGGGCCCCTGGCCGTACAGCGGGTAGGCGACCACGTCGTAGGCCGTGCCCTGCTGCTGCACCGGCATCGGCGCGGGCGCTGCCACCGGCGGGTTGACCACCACGTACTGCTGGCTGTCGCCCATGTACTGGTAGTAAGTGTCGGCCACCAGGAAATACAGCGCGCCGCCCGCCCACACCTCACGGGCATAGGATGGCAGGTAGCCGACACTCACCCCGTAGGGCGGCGTCACCACCACGTAGCTGCCGCCATGGGGGCGGTACCAGTAGCCACCGGAATAGAAGTAGTCCTGCCCACGGTATGGCACCTTCCAGGAGCGGTCCGGGAAGCGGTCGATGCTGTGCCCCGGGCGATACTGCGGCCCCGGCCCCCAGCCATTGCCATGCCCGTCCGGGCGCCCGGCCCAGTCGCCACCCGGGCGCTGCCCTGGGCCGCCGGCCTGCCAGTGGCGGTTGTCGCCCTGGCGGCGCGGGATATCCTGGTAGTAACCCTGGCGCGGCTGCTGGGTTTGGCGCACCTCATCGCGGGAATTGAGCGGCGAACCGCGCCCGCCATTGCCGTTGCCATTGGGGTCCTGCGGGCCATCCCCCGGCCCCTGGGCCAGTGCCCCCAGGCTGATGACCATGCCCAGCAAACCAACACCTGCCAACTGCCAGATGCGCGACCTCATGTTATGCCTCTCGATCAGGGAAACTGCATGGCACCAGTCTACCGCGCGGCTCGAATCGCAAGCATTAAAAAAGGGAGGCCTTGCGGCCTCCCTTCGGGAATTGTTGTCCGTGCTCGGCGCTTGTGACACCGGCTCACCTCGCGCCGTCTTCTGGACAGTGCGTAGCCCGGGGGCTGACGAACCCTGTTGGTTCGCTGGCCGCGACCGCCCGCCTGGGGCGCATCGCCGTGGACTGATGTCCGGGCAGTGATTCTGGTGTTAAAGATAGGCCAGGGCGCGGGGCACAGGATTGCGAAGATTGCTCTGATAAATAGCACTTGCGCAATTTTTCACTCAGGTTCGATAATTCACCGCAATCCGGATAGAAAAGGCCCCTTTCATGAGCAAGCTCGACCGCTACGACCTGAGCATTCTTGCCGAATTGCAGCGCGATGCACGCATCTCCAACCAGGAACTGGCCGAACGTATCGGCTTGTCGCCCTCCCCTTGCTCGCGGCGGGTCAAGCAGCTTGAAGACGACGGCTATATCTCGCGTCAGGTGGCACTGCTGGACCGCAAGAAGCTCGGCCTGAGCCTGACTGCCTACGTGCTGATCGGCATGGACCGCCACACCCCCGAGCGCTTCGAAACCTTCGAGGCAGCCATCCGCAACCTGCCGCAGGTGCTCGAGTGCAGCCTGGTCACCGGCATGGACGCCGACTATCAGCTGAAGGTGGTGGTACCGGACATGGACCACTACCAGAAACTGCTGCTCGGCAGCCTGACCCGTATCGAAGGGGTAACCAGCGTGCGTTCGAGCTTCGTGCTCAACCAGGTGCTGGCCAGTACCGAGCTGCCGTTGACCCACCTCCGTTGAATCGCAGCCAACCCGGCGTATGATCGGGTTTTCAACCTGCCCGGAGTGAGCTGATGGATCCCGCCGTATTCGAAGAGTGGATGATGATCATCCTGGTGACCGTGCTGATCGGTTTCATGGGCTTCATCGTCTGGGACCTGGCGAAAAAGTCCAAGGCCGGGCGCTTTGGTACGCTGATCCTGTTCTTCGTGCTGGGCCTGGGCGTGCTGGCGTTCATCATCAAGAGCGTGGTGGTGGGGTTTCTGGAAGGGGTGTAACAGTTTGCGGCCCGTCGCGGGGCAAGCCCGCTCCTACGGTTACCGTGGGAGCGGGCTTGCCCCGCGATGGCGATTACAGCTTCGCCGCCACTTCGCGCCAGCAACCCTGCTCCAGCCCTTCGATCGACCAGTCGCCAATCTTCACCCGCACCAGGCGCAGGGTCGGCAACCCCACCGCTGCAGTCATGCGCCGTACCTGGCGGTTGCGCCCTTCGCGAATCACCAGCTCCAGCCACGCCGTCGGCACGCTCTTGCGAAAACGTACCGGCGGGTTGCGCGGCCATAGCTCGGGCTCTTCCAGCAAACGCGCCTCGGCCGGCAGCGTCGGGCCATCGTTGAGCTCGACCCCCTCGCGCAAACGCCGCAACTGCTCTTCGCCCGGCTCACCTTCCACCTGCACCCAGTAGGTCTTGGCCAGCTTGTGCTTCGGGTCGGCGATACGCGCCTGCAGGCGCCCGTCGTTGGTCAGAAGCAGCAGGCCTTCGCTGTCGCGGTCCAGGCGCCCGGCCGGGTAAATGCCCGGGATATCGATGAAATCCTTGAGCGTAGCGCGGCCCTCACCGTCGCTGAATTGGGTGAGCACGTCGAACGGCTTATTGAACAGGATCAGGCGCGGCTCGGCCGGCGGCGCCTTGGCCTGGCGCCTGGGGCCGGCAGGGCGCGCCGCCGGGCGGCGCGGGTTGTTGCGGGGTGGCGGGGGCATGGATCCTCAGCGGAACGGCGGCTCATCGAAGCTGCGCAGTTTACGCGAGTGCAGCGAGTTGAGCTCGGTGCGCAGCAGGTCGAGGGCGGCGATGCCGATTTTAAGGTGCTGGCTGACCGCACGGTTGTAGAAGGCGTTGGCCGAGCCGGGCAGCTTGATTTCACTGTGCAGCGGTTTGTCCGACACGCACAGCAAGGTGCCGTAAGGCACTCGCAGGCGATAACCTTGCGCAGCGATGGTGCCGCTCTCCATGTCCACCGCCACGGCGCGGGACAGGTTGATCAGCGGCCGTTCCTGGGCCCAGCGCAGCTCCCAGTTGCGGTCGTCGTAGGTGAGCACGGTGCCGGTGCGCAGGCGCTTCTTCAATTGCTCGCCACGCTCGCCGGTAACCTGCGCTGCCGCCTCCTGCAAGGCCAGTTGCACCTCGGCCAGCGCCGGGATGGGGATGTTCGGCGGCACCACGCGGTCGAGGATGCCGTCGCGGCGCATATAGGCGTGGGCCAGCACGTAGTCGCCGATGGTCTGCGACTGACGCAGGCCGCCGCAGTGGCCGATCATCAGCCAGCAGTGCGGGCGCAATACCGCCAGGTGGTCGGTGATGTTCTTGGCGTTGGACGGGCCGACGCCGATGTTGACCAGAGTGACGCCGTCGCCGTCGGCGGCAATCAGGTGGTAGGCCGGCATCTGGTAACGGTGCCAGACCACCCCGGCCACCAGGGCCTGGGCTTCGCCGTTGTCCATGGCCTTTTCGATGACCACGTTGCCGGGCAGCACCATGCGCACGAAGCGCGGGTCTTCACGCAGCTGTTCAAGGCCGTGAGCAATGAACTGGTCGACGTAGCGGTGGTAGTTGGTCAGCAGGATCCACGGCTGCACGTGGCGCCAGTCGCTGCCGGTGTAGTGCACCAGCCGGCGCAGCGAGAAGTCCACGCGGGCGGCGTCGAACAGCGCCAGCGGCAGCGTTTCGGCGCTTTCCCAGTCGTACAGGCCGTCGGCAATGTTGTCGGTGGCCGCCGACAGGTCGGTGCTGGGGAACACCCGCGCCAGCTGCGCGGCGGTGATGCCGCTGCCGGCCAGCTCGTCGCCCTGGTCGACCACGTAGGGGTACGGGATGCTCTGCTCGCTGACACCCACCTCGACGGTGACGGTGTAGTCGTGCATCAAGGGGCGCAACTGCTCCAGCAGGTAACCGCGAAACGCCGAGGGCTGGGTGACGGTGACGCTGTAGGTGCCGGCCACCTGTACCTTGGCGTAGGCGCGGGTGGTGGCGGCGACTTCGCCCTGGCTGAAGTAGGTCAGGCGCAGCGCCGGGTAGCGGAACAGCCCGCGCTCCTCGTCGCTGGGTTCGGTGCGGTCTTTGAGGTAACGCTTGAGGGCCTGGCTGAGGGCGCCGGTAGCCTGTTCATGCAGGGCCGCCAGACGGTCGACGGCCTGTTCGGGGGTAGCAACGACTTCAAACGCTTGGCTCACGCTGGGGTTCCTGTCTTCAGACATGCATGACGACCATCTTGCCTAGGTTGCCGGGTAAATACATCCCCGGGATGCCGGGTAGCCTGTTCGGGCCCTATCGCCGGCAAGCCGGCTCCTACAGGAGGCTCATGGCATCCAGACGGGTGTGGCCCGGGCCACCAGCGCCTCGGCATCCACCCCGCGCGGCAGCGCGCCGTAGGCCCGTCCGCCGCCGGCCAGGCGGCTGCCGATGAAGGCATCGCTGACCGTCGCATTGCCCGCCTCCAGCAGCAGCTTGGCCTGCAGTGCCAGGGCGATGTCCTCGGTCAGCTGGCGGGCGCGGTACTGGATGTCGCCGGTGTCGGCGAAGGCGCCCTTGAGGTTGCCGATGAACGCCGCCAGGCGCGGGTCGCCATGGCCATCGCCAAGCTCGGCGAACAGCGCATCGAGCACCCCGGGCTCTTTCGACAGCGCGCGCAATACATCCAGGCACTGCACGTTGCCCGAGCCCTCCCAGGTGGAGTTGACCGGCGCCTCACGGTATAGCCGCGGCAGGATGCTGTCTTCGACGTAGCCGGCGCCGCCCAGGCACTCGGCGGCCTCGTTGATCATCCCGGGGGCGCGCTTGCAGATCCAGTACTTGCCCACCGCCGTCACCAGGCGGGCGAAGTGCGCCTGCTGCGGGTCGTCCAGCTGGTCCAGCGCCTGGCCCATGCGCAGGCTCAAGGCCAGGGCCGCCTCGCTTTCCAGGGCCAGGTCGGCGAGCACGTTCTGCATCAACGGCTGCTCGGCCAGCAACCGGCCACCGACCTTGCGGTGGGCACAGTGGTGGGCCGCCTGGGTCAGGGCCTGGCGCATCAGGGCGCTGGAGCCGACCATGCAATCGAAGCGGGTCATGGCCACCATTTCGATGATGGTCGGCACGCCACGGCCCTCCTCGCCCACCATCCAGGCCAGGGCGCCGCGAAACTCCACTTCGCTGGAGGCGTTGGAGCAGTTGCCCAGCTTGTTCTTCAGGCGCTGGATATAGAACTGGTTGCGCCCGTCGTCCGGCCGGTGGCGCGGCAGCAGGAAGCAACTCAGGCCCTTGTCGGTCTGCGCCAGGGTCAGGAAGGCGTCGCACATCGGCGCCGAGCAGAACCACTTGTGCCCCACCAGTTCATAGGGCTGGCCGGGGCCCGGCGCGCCCACCGGGTAGGCGCGGGTGGTGTTGGCCCGCACATCGGTGCCGCCCTGCTTCTCAGTCATGGCCATGCCGATGGTCACCCCGGCCTTGTGCCGGTCACCGATGTTGCGTGGGTCGTATTCGCGGCTGAGCACCTTGGGCAGCCAGTAGCCGGCCAGTTCCGGCTGCAGGCGCAGGGCCGGCACGGCGGCGAAGGTCATGGTCAGCGGGCAGCCACTGCCGGCTTCGGCCTGGCTGTGCAGGTAGGTCATGGCGGCGCGGGCGACGTGGGCGCCGGCGCGCGGCTCGGCCCAGGGCAGCGACGGCAGGCCGTGTTCGACGGCGGTACGCATCAGTTCGTGATAGGCGGGGTGAAAGCTCACCAGGTCGATGCGGTGGCCGTAGCGGTCGTGGCTGGCGAACTCGGGCTTGTGGGCGTTGGCCAGAAACCCTGCAGCCATCAGCGGGCCGCCGGCCAGGGCACCGTAGGCGTCGATCCGCGACTCGGCCCAGCCGGCCCCGCAGCGCCGTGACCATTCTTGCAGGGGCTGGTCGAGGCGATACAGGTTGGCGCCATCGAGGGGCGGCGGCTGGTTGGTGACCTCGTGGGTCTCGGCGAACTGGTGCAGGTTCATCGGGGGCCTCCTGGAACCGCGCTGGGTGAGAGACCCAGTGAAGCACCCTGGGGCGGGGAGTCAAAGTGACAAATCGGACTACCTGGGGGGCGATGTGGGGGCATCTGTCTTGTGCTGCCTGTACCGGCCTCATCGCCGGCAAGCCGGCTCCTACAGGGATCGCGTAGCCTTCAAGCCTGCGCTGTACCTGTAGGAGCCGGCTTGCCGGCGATGAGGCCTACAACCGCGCCGGCCCCTGCACCACCCGGCTCGGCGGCACCTGCACCTGGGTCACGTCCAGCGCCAGGCTCAGCTCGAAGCGGCTGCCAAGGCCTGGCGTCGACTCATGGGCAAGCTTGGCGCCGATCAGCTCACCCAGCTGGCGGCAGATCGACAGGCCGATGCCCAGGCCGCCGTAACGACGGGTCATCGAGCCATCGACCTGGAAGAAGCGCTGGTACAGCACGGCCTGGTCGAGGTCCTCGAAACCGATGCCGCTATCGCTCACGGTGATGCTCAGGGCCAAGGAGTCCGGTGCCACCAGGCGCCCGCGGGCCTGCACGGTAACGCCGCCCTGGTGGGTGAACTTCAGGCCGTTGTCCACCAGGCAGGCCAGGCAGCGGGCGAGCTTTTGCGGGTCGCCGATCAGGCTGTCGGGCAGGTCGGCGGGGATGTCCAGGCTCAGGTACAGGCCCTTGGCCAGGGCTTGCCCGGCGTAGCCTGCGCGCAGCTCCTGCAGCAGCCGGCGCAGGCTGAACGGCACGCCATGCCGGCGCAGGCGCCCAGCTTGCAGTTCGGTGAGGATGAGGATGTCGTCGACCATCGCCATCATGTCCTGGGCCGAGCCCGTGGCAGTGCGGTGATACTGCGCCTGTTCGGCGCTCATGGGCAGGGTGTGCAGCAGCTCCAGCGAACCGATCACGCCGTTCATCGGGGTGCGCAGTTCATGGGTGACAGTGGCCAGGAATTCGTCCTTGAGGCGGTTGCTGTGGGCCAGTTGCTGGTTCAGTTGCTCCAAGGTGCGGCCGGTTTCACGCAAGGTGCGCGCCTGCTCTTCACGCAGGCTGTTGATGCGGTCGGCCAGGGCCAGCGACAGCAATGCCACCTCCAGCGCCGAACCCAGCTGGCTGGCGTACATGGTGATGAACAGGTTGGGCAGGTAACCAAGCACCATCAGGGTGTTGACCAGCCCGCCAAGCAGGAAGGCGCTCCAGGCGATGATGAACCAGCGCGCCACCCGCACCCCGCGCCACCAGGCGTACACCCCGGCGCTGAACACACTCACGGTGAACAGCAGCGCCAGCACCGTGGCCATGCGCAGCGCCACGCCGTAGCGCAGGGTCACCGCCAGTACCATCACCAGCGCGCCGCCGGCCATCAGCGCCAGCAGCAGGCGATCGAAGGCCCGGCTCAGCCGCCCCAGTTGCAGGAAGTGGCGGGCGAACTGGCAGCCGAACAACCCGGCAGCGCCGATGAACAGCGGCGTCGAGGCATTCGCCCACCACGGGCTGTCGGGCCAGAAGTAGGCGATGCCGGCGCCGTTGACCGACACCTGGTACAGGCCGAACGAGGCGATATAGAGGATGTAATAGAGGTAGCTGACATCGCGCACGCTGAGGTAGATGAACAGGTTGTACACCAGCATCACCAGCAGCACGCCATAGATCATGCCCAGCACGTACAGGCGGGTGGGCTGGTCTTCCATGTAGGCTTCGGCCGACCACAGCGTCAGCGGCGCCTGCACCGAGCCCTGGCTGTGCAGGCGCAGGTAGGCGGTGGTCACCTGGCCGGGTTCCAGCGGCAACTCGAACAGGTAGTTGTTCTGGCGGATCTGCCGGCTGGCGTAGGGCAGCGCGTCACCGGTGCGCCCGGCCAGGCGATAGCCGCCCTCGGCATCAGGCAGGTACAGTTCGAGGTGGTCCAGCGGCGGGTAGGCCAGCTCCAGCAGCCACTGGCGCGGCTTGGCGGTGGGGGTGGCGTTGTATTGCAGATCGATGCGCAGCCAGAACACCGAGGTCGAGTAACCGGCGTTGAGCACCTCGTCGGGGTGCGCGTGAAAGCGGCTGGCGAAGGCGGGGGAACTGACCTGGGCGATGCTGGCACTGCCGTCGGTGTCTTCGAAGACCTGCATGTGCCGCCCCAGCGGCAGGCGCCCGGTGGCGTCGTCGAAATCGACCGCCCCGGCGAACATGGGCAAGCAGCCCAGAAGCACAATCAGCAAATAGCGCATACAGCCCCAGCATGGCCTGTCCGGTCGCGTCGCGGTTGCCTCCTTTCCCTTTGAGACGACGTGATCCGGCAGAACCCGTTATCGAGTTATCCGAGCACTCTAGCATAGCTTCCCGGCAGTACCAGAGGCCACATACAATTTGCCTTCGAAGGCTCTAACATAGTGCTTTCAGCCAAACAGAAAGCAACAAACTGACCACTCGATCAATAAAACCCGCCGAGCGAGCGGTCCGCACAAATGGGATTGGTGATAAGCTCGCCGACCATGAATACCTACAGCTCCCGCCCCGTTGTCCTCTGTCTCTCCGGCCACGACCCCAGTGGTGGCGCCGGGCTGCAGGCAGATATCGAAGCCCTGCTGGCCCAAGGCTGTCACGCCGCCCCCGCCGTGACCGCGCTGACTGTGCAGGATACCGTCAATGTTTCCGACTTCCGCGTGCTCGACCGCGAGTGGGTATTGGCCCAGGCCAACGCCGTGCTGGCCGATTCCACCGTGGCCGCGGTCAAGCTGGGCATGCTCGGCTCGATCGCGATGGTCGACACCGTCGCCGAACTGCTCGCCGCCCACCCGCACCTGCCACTGGTCTGCGACCCGGTGCTGCGCGCCGGTGGCGGTGGCCGCCTGGGCAAGGACGAAGTCGGCTACGCGCTGCGCGAACGCCTGCTGCCGTTAGCTACCATCGCCACCCCCAACCTGCCCGAGGCGCGCATCCTGGCCGAACTGCCCGAGGGCAGCGCCGACGAATGCGCCGACAAACTGCTGCCGTTCTGTAGACACCTGCTGATCACCGGCGGTCACGGCGACGAGGTCGAGATTCACAACCGCCTGTATAGCCGCGACGGCCAGCAGCACACCTGGACCTGCCAGCGCCTGCCGGGCAGCTACCATGGTTCGGGCTGCACCCTGGCCAGCGCCCTGGCCGGCCGCCTGGCCCTGGGCGAAGACCTCGCCAGCGCCGTGCGCAGCGCCCTGGACTACACCTGGCGCACCCTGCGTGACGCCGAGCAACTGGGCAAGGGCCAGTACGTGCCGCGCCGCCTGCCCCTGGATTTCTGCTCCTGACACGAGGCCACCCGATGACGCTCCGCGGTTTGTATGCGATCACCGACAGCCAGCTGCTCGCCGGCCGTTTTCTCTCCCACGTGGAAGCGGCGCTGGAAGGCGGCGTGTGCCTTTTGCAGTACCGCGACAAGGGCGACGACGCCGCCCGCCGCCTGCGCGAGGCCGAGGCGCTGCACACATTGTGCGAGCGCTACGGCACGCAGCTGATCATCAACGATGACGCCGAACTGGCCGCACGCCTGGGTGTTGGCGTGCACCTGGGCCAGACCGACGGCCCGCTGACGCCCGCCCGCGCCCTGCTGGGCCGCCAGGCAGTCATCGGCTCCACCTGCCACGCAAGCCTTGAGCTTGCGCAGCAGGCTGCCAGCGAAGGCGCCAGCTACGTCGCCTTCGGCCGCTTTTTCAATTCCGTGACCAAACCGGGTGCCCCGGCCGCCAGCGTCGAACTGCTGGAACAGGCCCGCGCCCAGGTCAAGTTGCCAGTCGCCGTGATCGGCGGCATCACCCTCGACAACGCCGCCCCGCTGGTCGCCCATGGCGCCGACCTGCTGGCGGTGATCCACGGCCTGTTCGGTGCCGACAGCGCGCAGGAAGTGACCCGCCGCGCCCGCGCCTTCAACGCCCTGTTCGCTTCCTGATTTTAAAGAGAAGACCCCCATGTCCCGTTCCGAAGCCCTGTTCGCCCAAGCCCAGAAACACATCCCCGGTGGCGTCAACTCGCCGGTGCGCGCCTTCAAGAGCGTCGGCGGCACGCCGCTGTTCTTCAAGCACGCCGAAGGCGCCTATGTGATCGACGAAGACGACAAGCGCTATGTCGACTACGTCGGTTCCTGGGGCCCGATGATCCTCGGCCACGGCCACCCTGAGGTGCTCGACGCGGTGCGCAACCAGCTGCAGCACGGCCTGTCCTACGGCGCTCCGACCGCCATGGAAACCGAGATGGCCGACCTGGTCTGCTCGATCGTGCCGTCGATGGAAATGGTGCGCATGGTCAGCTCGGGCACCGAAGCCACCATGAGCGCCATCCGCCTGGCCCGTGGCTACACCGGCCGTGACGCCATCATCAAGTTCGAGGGCTGCTACCACGGCCACTCCGACAGCCTGCTGGTCAAGGCCGGCTCCGGCCTGCTGACCCAAGGCGTACCAAGCTCGGCCGGCGTGCCGGCGGACTTCGCCAAGCACACCCTGACCCTGCCGTTCAACGACATCGCCGCAGTCGAGAAAACCCTCGCCGACGTCGGCCAGAGCGTGGCCTGCATCATCGTCGAGCCGGTGGCCGGCAACATGAACTGCGTGCCACCCGCGCCGGGCTTCCTCGAAGGCCTGCGCAGCCTGTGCGACAAGCACGGCGTGGTGCTGATCTTCGATGAAGTGATGACCGGTTTCCGCGTATCGCTGGGCGGCGCCCAGGGCTACTACGGCATCACCCCTGACCTGTCGACCTTCGGCAAGATCGTCGGCGGTGGCATGCCGGTCGGCTGCTTCGGCGGCAAGCGCGAGATCATGGGCTGCATCGCGCCGCTGGGCCCGGTCTACCAGGCCGGTACCCTGTCGGGCAACCCGCTGGCCATGGCCGCCGGCCTGACCACCCTGCGCCTGATCAGCCGCCCGGGCTTCCATGACGAACTGACCGCCTTCACCAGCCGCATGCTCGACGGCCTGCAACAGCGCGCCGATGCCGCCGGCATCCCGTTCGTCACCACGCAGGCAGGCGCCATGTTCGGCCTGTACTTCAGCGGCGCCGACGACATCGTCACCTTCGACGACGTGATGGCCAGCGATGCCGAACGCTTCAAGCGCTTCTTCCACCTGATGCTCGAAGGTGGCGTGTACCTGGCACCAAGCGCCTTCGAAGCCGGCTTCACTTCCATCGCCCATGGCGATAAAGAGCTGCAGATCACCCTGGATGCAGCCGAGCGGGCATTCGCCAAACTCAAGTGATGTTCCGGGCCTCATCGCCGGCAAGCCGGCTCCTACAGGGCATTGCGCTTAGCTGTAGGAGCCAGCTTGCCGGCGATAAGGCCAGCGCTGGCAACCTTGTGACGCAGGTCACACCCCGGGCCGGATCCTCACCGAGACAGAAATCTGAGTAAAACTTTGTAAGGTAGGCGCTGCTTATCCCATAATGTGCCACCAGAGACATTGGTCGCAGTTTTGCAGAGGTAAGTCGATCCCCATGAACCGCACCGGCCGCGCCCTGACTATGGGCTGCCTGTTGCTTCTTCAGCCCCTGCTGGCCCTGGCGGAGGGCGGTAACTCGTTGCTGATTCCGGCGACGGGCCGCTGCACGCTGAACACGGCGCCGGAAGACCTGGAGAACGCCCTCAAGGCCTGCGAGCGGACGGCACAGACCGGGGACGCCCAGGCGCAGTACGAGCTTGGCGAGTTCTACTACAGCGCATCGCCGCGCAATCTCGAAAAAGCCCTCAAGTGGTTCGAACAAGCCTCCCTGCAAGGCAACGCCCAGGCGCAGTACCGCCTTGGCTCGATGTTCTATCGCGGTGAGGGGGTCAAGGCCAACAATGTGCAGGCCTACATCCTGCTGAAGATGGCCGCGGTCAACGGCGCCGAAGATGCCCTGGACCTGGCCGACGAAGTCACCGAACAAATGCCCCGCGACGAACTGGAGCACGCCACCCAGGTGCTGGGCCAGATCTTCCGCAAGTACCTGCTCGAGCTGCAAAGCGCCGAAGGCCGCTCGCCGTTCTCGCCCCTGCCTTAAGCCTCTTCTGCGGCCATCACATCCGTGTAAGACAAGCCATGCATACTGCCTTTGATGGCCCTATCGCCGGCAAGCCGGCTCCTACAGTGGAGCACGGTCGCCTGTAGGAGCCGGCTTGCCGGCGATAGGGCCGGTGAGGCCTGCACAAAACCCTTGATCGTTTCAGTGCTTTCGCCACTGCCCATCAAGGGTTATTCTTGAGTTCACATTCATTGCCGTCGAGCGGCTAAAAACGACCTTGAACGCACCCATACAACCCCATCGTTTCACCCTCGAACCTTTCGAGGCCCACCGTTTCGCCAACTTGTGCGGCCAGTTCGACGAGCACCTGCGCCTGATCGAGCAACGCCTGGCCATCGAGATCCGCAACCGCGGCAATCAGTTCGAACTGATTGGCGAACCCCGGACCACCTCCGCTGCCGAACAGCTGCTGCGCCGCCTCTATCGCGAGACCAAGGCCACTGACCTGTCGCCGGAAACCGTCCATCTCTATCTGCAAGAATCGGCAGTCGAGAACATCGACAACCCGGCGGTCAACGAAGTCAGCGTCTCGCTGCGCACGCGCAAGGGTAACATTCGCCCGCGCGGCGCCAACCAGCAGCGCTACGTCAAGGAAATCCTGGCCAACGACATCAACTTCGGCATCGGCCCGGCCGGTACCGGCAAGACCTACCTTGCCGTCGCCTGCGCTGTCGATGCCCTGGAGCGCGAACAGGTGCGCCGCATCCTGCTGGTGCGCCCGGCGGTCGAAGCTGGCGAGAAGCTCGGCTTCCTGCCCGGCGACCTGGCGCAAAAAATCGACCCGTACCTGCGCCCTCTGTATGACGCGCTGTACGAGATGCTCGGCTTCGAGCACGTGGCCAAGCTGATCGAACGCCAGGTGATCGAGATCGCCCCGCTGGCCTACATGCGCGGCCGCACCCTGAACAACAGCTTCATCATCCTCGACGAAAGCCAGAACACCACGCTGGAACAGATGAAAATGTTCCTCACCCGTATCGGTTTTGGCTCCACCGCAGTGATCACCGGTGACATCACCCAGGTCGACCTGCCGCGTGGCACCAAGTCGGGCCTGGCCCACGTGATCGAGGTGCTGCGCGACGTGCCGGGCATCAGCTTCACCCACTTCCAGCCCAAGGACGTGGTGCGCCACCCGCTGGTGCAGCGCATCGTCGAAGCCTACGACCGCTTCGAAGCCCGTCAGTCCAAGCCCGAGGCGTCCGGCAAAGATGCTTGAACTCGACCTGCAACGGGCCACGGATGCCGCTGCCCCGGATGACGCCGCCTTCCGCCGCTGGTGCGAACTGGCGCTGCGCCAGCGCACGGCCGACTCGGAGATGACCATCCGCCTGGTCGACGAAGCCGAAGGCCGCGAGCTCAACCACACCTACCGGTACAAGGACTACGCCACCAACGTACTGTCCTTCCCAGCCGATGTGCCCGACGACCTGCTCGATATCCCGCTGCTGGGCGATCTGGTGATCTGCGTGGCGGTGGTCGAGCGCGAGGCTGCCGAGCAGGGCAAGTCGCTCGAGGCGCACTGGGCGCACCTGGTGATCCATGGCTGCCTGCACCTGCTCGGCTACGATCACATCGAAGACGACGAAGCCGAAGAAATGGAAGCGCTGGAACGGGAATTGCTGGCAGAACTGGGCCACCCCGACCCTTACGCCGACGACGAAACCGACACAATCACACACTGACACTGCAAGGAACACGAGTAACCGCCATGAGCGAAGACCGATCGAGCAACGGGCAAAAGTCCTGGCTGGGCAAACTGACCCAGGCTTTTGCCCATGAGCCGAAAAACCGCCAGGAGCTCCTCGAGCTGCTGCGCGAAGCCCATCAGAACAAGCTGCTCGACAGCGAAGCGCTGACCATCGTCGAAGGCGCCATTCAGGTCGCCGACCTGCAGGTACGCGACATCATGGTGCCGCGTTCGCAGATGATCAGCATCAAGGCCAGCCAGTCGCCCCGCGAATTCCTGCCGGCGGTGATCGACGCCGCGCACTCGCGCTACCCGGTGATCGGCGAGAGCCATGACGATGTGCTCGGCATCCTGCTCGCCAAGGACCTGCTGCCGCTGATCCTCAAAGAGAACGGCGACAGCTTCAACATCAAGGACCTGCTGCGCCCGGCCACCTTCGTGCCCGAGTCCAAGCGCCTGAACGTGCTGCTGCGCGAATTCCGCGCCAACCACAACCACATGGCCATCGTCATCGACGAGTACGGCGGCGTGGCGGGCCTTGTGACCATCGAGGACGTGCTCGAGCAGATCGTCGGCGACATCGAGGACGAGCACGACGTCGAGGAAGACAGCTACATCAAGCCGCTACCGAGCGGCGACTTCCTGGTCAAGGCCCTGACGCCCATCGAGAACTTCAACGAGTTCTTCGACAGCGAGTTCTCCGATGACGAATTCGACACCGTCGGCGGCCTGGTGATGAGCGCCTTCGGCCACCTGCCCAAGCGCAACGAGACCACCGAAATCGGTGCCTACCGCTTCCGTATCCTCAATGCCGACAGCCGCCGGATACACTTGCTGCGCCTGACCCCGATCACACGTTAAGGAACGACATGCGCTGGATTTCCCGCCCCGGCTGGCCCGGTAACCTGCTGGCCCTGGCGGCCGGCGCCTCCACCCTGCTGGCCCTGGCGCCCTTTGGCATCTGGCCGCTGGCGCTGTTGTCGATCGCCCTGTTCTATGCCGGCCTGCGCACGCTGAGCCCGCGCCAGGCGCTGGCCCGCGGCTGGTGCTTCGGCTTTGGCCTGTACGGCGCCGGCACCTGGTGGATCTACGTCAGCATGAACACCTACGGCGGCGCCTCGCCGCTGTTGGCCATCGTGCTGCTGGTGGCGTTCTTTGCCTGCCTGGCGTTGTTCTTCGCCCTGCCCGCCTGGCTGTGGGCACGCTGGCTGCGCCGCGATGAGGCGCCGCTGGCCGACGCGCTGGGCTTCGCCGCCCTGTGGTTGCTGCAGGAAGCCTTCCGCGGCTGGTTCCTCACCGGTTTCCCCTGGCTTTACGCCGGTTACAGCCAACTGGACGGGCCGCTGGCCGGGCTCGCGCCAATCGGCGGGGTATGGCTGGTGTCGTTCGCCCTCGCGCTGAGCGCCGCGCTGCTGTGCAACCTGGTGCGCCTGCGCGCACGGCCGTCGTTCCTGGCCGTGGCTGCGCTGTTGCTGGTGGCCCCTTGGGTAGTCGGCATGGCGCTCAAGGGCCACGCCTGGACCAAGCCTGCCGGCGATCCACTGAAAGTTGCTGCATTGCAGGGTAACGTCGAGCAGGACCTGAAATGGGACCCGGCCCACGTCAACGCGCAGCTGGCGCTGTACCGCGACATGAGTTTCAGCTCCAAACCCGTCGACCTGCTGATCTGGCCGGAAACCGCCGTACCGGTGCTCAAGGAGCAGGCCCAGGGCTACCTCGACATGATGGGCAGTTTCGCTGCCGAGCGGCATTCGGCGTTGATCACCGGTGTGCCGGTGCGCGAAGAGGTTCATCACCAGCGCCGGTACTACAACGGCATCACCGCCACCGGCGAGGGCGATGGCACCTACCTCAAGCAGAAGCTGGTGCCGTTCGGTGAGTACGTGCCGCTGCAGGACATGCTGCGCGGGCTGATCGAGTTCTTCAACCTGCCGATGTCGGACTTCGCCCGCGGCCCCGAGGACCAGCCGTTGCTGCAGGCCAAGGGCTACCAGGTGGCGCCGTTCATCTGCTACGAAGTGGTCTACCCCGAGTTCGCCGCCAGCCTTGCCGCGCGCAGCGACCTGCTGCTGACCATCAGCAACGACACCTGGTTCGGCAAGTCGATCGGCCCGCTGCAGCACCTGCAGATGGCCCAGATGCGCGCCCTGGAGGCCGGCCGCTGGATGATCCGCGCCACCAACAACGGGGTCACCGCGCTGATCGACCCGTTCGGCCGCATCACCACGCAGATTCCGCAGTTCGAACGTGCAGTGCTGTACGGCGAGGTGGTGCCGATGCAGCAACTGACGCCTTACCTGCAATGGCGCTCGTGGCCACTGGCGATCGTCTGCGTGTTGCTGCTGGGCTGGGCACTGCTGGCGCGCCGCATCGCCAGTACCCTGTGATGCCCATCGCGGGGCAAGCCCGCTCCCACGCCTGTGCGCGAAACGTGGGAGCGGGCTTGCCCCGCGATGGCCGTCAATAGAACACCCGATACCCCACCAACCCCACCGCCTCGTTCAACAACTGCGCGTTCTGCCACACCGCCCGGCTTTCCGGGATCAACCCGGCAAACGGCCGCGCATGGTCGCGCCCGAGAAAGCCCACTGGTGCCGTCACCACCTCGAACCCGGCCCGCTCGAAGCTCCAGCGCGCGCGCTGCATGTGCCAGGCCTGGGTCACCACCACCACCCGGCGAACACCCTGCGGCAACAGCAATGCCGCGCTCATCTCGGCGTTCTCCCAGGTAGTGCGGCTGGCCTGCTCCTTCCACTTCACCGTCACGCCGAAGTCCTGCTGCAGACGGTCGGCCATCAGTTGCCCTTCGCTGGGCGGGGTGCCGTAGTGCAGGCCGCCACTGGTCAACACCGGCAAGCCCGAGGCCTTGGCCAGCGCAGCGGCATAACGCATGCGCTCCAGCGCCATGTAGCTGGGCTGGTCGGCGCCATCCCAGGCCAGGTCGCCGCGCTCACGCCCAGCCCCCAGTACCACGATGGCATCGGCGCGGGTCGCAAGGCTCGCCCAGTCGCCAGCGGCCAGGGCAGGCTCTGTTTCCAGGCGCCGCGCGGCCTGCTCCACCACCAGCGGCAGGCTCATCAGCAGCAACCCGCCAAGCCCCAGGCAAAAGCAGCCAAGGGCCAGGCGCGGATGACGCAGGCGCAGCCACCAGGCAGCCAGCAGCAGCAAGATCAGGATGCCCGGGGGCATCAACCATTGTTTGATGAAAAAACGCAGCGGCATTGCACACCCTCCTGGAAGGCATGCAGCCTATGAGGAACGGCGCCGGGCCTCAAGGGGCGGCCGGCGCCGGACACTGCAGGGTATTGAAAAACCGGCGCGAAACCCGCGCCTGCAAACCTGAACGGCTAACGGGATGGCAGCGTCCTGGCGCTTGCTGGGGCGGTGTTGCGCTTGCGGTCCTTCAGCCAGATGATCCGGGCCGAGGACGGTTCCGGTTGCGGGTAGGCACCGGCGCTGGCATGACGGCCTTCCGGGAGGGTTTCCAGGTAGGCCTTGATCACCTCGAACTCGGCATGGCTCAGGCCACGCAACTCCAGCTCAGCAGGCATCTCGTCGCGCAATCGTACCGAGGTTCTGGCCACTTCCAGTGCCAGGCCCAGGCGGTCGATCAGGCGTTCATAAAGCTCCGGTTTGTTAACGGT
Source organism: Pseudomonas sp. NPDC089406 (assembly GCF_044900265.1). Taxonomy (NCBI): domain Bacteria; kingdom Pseudomonadati; phylum Pseudomonadota; class Gammaproteobacteria; order Pseudomonadales; family Pseudomonadaceae; genus Pseudomonas; species Pseudomonas sp. NPDC089406. The sequence continues at coordinate 166,586 of NZ_JBJDNC010000006.1, forward strand.
AAGTTGCGACTCTCCCATCCGTACACCTCATTGAAGGTCAGAATATCTCCCCCCACAAATGAGCTTAGCGTCGCTGCAAAAAGCAGCCGAACGCCGCGACCAACGGCCCGCGCGCCGGGTGGCGCAATCTAAGGTTTCCCACGATACACGGCGCTCATGTATGCTACGGCGTTCACTCTATCGACACCGCAGTGCCGGTCGCAGCGAGCTTGCCCGGCCTGTGAACAGGGTCTTTTCTCTCTCAGTAAAAAAGTAGCCATGCACGAACAATACACGCCCCGTGATATCGAAGCCGCCGCCCAGTCTTTCTGGGACGAGCAACAGTCGTTCGCTGTTACCGAACAGCCAGGCAAGGACACCTACTACTGCCTGTCGATGTTCCCGTACCCGAGCGGCAAGCTACACATGGGGCACGTGCGCAACTACACCATCGGCGACGTGATTGCCCGCTACCAGCGCATGCTGGGCAAGAACGTCCTGCAGCCGATGGGCTGGGACGCCTTCGGCATGCCGGCAGAAAACGCCGCCATGAAGAACAACGTCGCACCGGCCAAGTGGACGTACGAAAACATCGACTACATGAAGACCCAGCTCAAGAGCCTGGGCCTGGCCATCGATTGGGCGCGTGAAGTCACCACCTGCAAGCCGGACTACTACCGCTGGGAGCAGTGGCTGTTCACCCGCCTGTTCGAGAAAGGCATCATCTACCGCAAGAACGGTACCGTGAACTGGGACCCGGCGGACCAGACCGTGCTGGCCAACGAGCAGGTCATCGACGGCCGCGGCTGGCGTTCGGGCGCGCTGATCGAGAAGCGCGAAATCCCGATGTACTACTTCCGCATCACCGACTACGCCGACGAGTTGCTGGAAAGCCTCGACGAGCTGCCGGGCTGGCCTGAACAGGTCAAGACCATGCAGCGCAACTGGATCGGCAAGTCCCGCGGCATGGAAGTGCAGTTCCCCTACGACGTGGCCAGCATCGGCCACGAGGGCACGCTGAAGGTCTTCACCACCCGCGCCGACACCCTGATGGGCGCCACTTATGTGGCCGTCGCCGCCGAGCACCCGCTGGCTACCCAGGCCGCCCAGGGCGACGCCGCGCTGCAAGCCTTCATCGAAGAATGCAAAGGCGGCAGCGTTGCCGAGGCCGACATGGCCACCCAGGAGAAGAAGGGCATGCCCACTTCCCTGTTCGTGCAGCACCCGCTGACCGGCGAAAAACTGCCGGTGTGGGTCGCCAACTACGTGCTGATGCACTACGGTGATGGCGCCGTGATGGCCGTACCAGCCCACGACGAGCGCGACTTCGAGTTCGCCCACAAGTACCAACTGCCGGTCAAAGCCGTGGTACGCACCAGCGCCGGTGACGAAGTCGGCAGCGAGTGGCAGGACGCTTACGGCGAGCATGGCCAACTGATCAACTCCGGCGAATTCGACGGCCTGGACTTCGCCGGCGCCTTCGACGCCATGGAAGCTGCGCTGATCCGCAAGGAACTCGGCAAGTCGCGCACCCAGTTCCGCCTGCGCGACTGGGGCATCAGCCGCCAGCGCTACTGGGGCTGCCCGATCCCGATCATCCACTGCCCGTCCTGCGGCGACGTACCGGTACCGGAAGACCAGTTGCCGGTCACCCTGCCGGAAAACGTGGTGCCGGACGGCGCCGGCTCGCCACTGGCGCGCATGCCCGAATTCTATGAGTGCACCTGCCCGAAATGCGGCACTGCGGCCAAGCGCGAAACCGACACCATGGACACCTTCGTCGAGTCGTCCTGGTACTTCGCCCGCTACGCCTCGCCCAACTACGAAGGTGGCATGGTCGACCCGAAAGCGGCCAACCACTGGCTGCCGGTAGACCAGTACATCGGTGGTATCGAGCACGCCATCCTGCACCTCTTGTACGCGCGGTTCTTCCACAAGCTGATGCGCGACGAGGGCCTGGTCACCTCGAACGAGCCGTTCAAGAACCTGCTCACCCAGGGCATGGTGGTTGCCGAAACCTACTACCGCGTAGCCAGCAACGGCGGCAAGGACTGGTTCAACCCGGCCGACGTCGAAATCGAGCGTGACGCCAAAGCCAAGATCATCGGCGCGCGCCTGAAGACCGACGGCCTGCCGGTCGAGATCGGCGGCACCGAGAAGATGTCGAAGTCGAAGAACAACGGCGTCGACCCGCAGTCGATGATCGACCAGTACGGTGCCGACACCTGCCGCCTGTTCATGATGTTCGCCTCGCCGCCTGACGCCAGCCTTGAGTGGTCCGACTCCGGCGTCGAAGGTGCCAGCCGCTTCCTGCGCCGTGTCTGGCGCCTGGCCCAGGCCCACGTGGCCCAAGGCCTGCCGGGCCAGCTGGACAGCGCTGCGCTGAGCGATGAGCAGAAGGTCATCCGCCGCGCCATCCACGCCGCGATCAAGCAAGCCAGCACCGATGTGGGCCAGTACCACAAGTTCAACACCGCCATCGCCCAGGTGATGACCGTGATGAACGTGCTGGAAAAGGCCCCGCAAGCCACCGCCCAGGACCGCGCCCTGCTGCAGGAAGGCCTTGAAGCCGTGACCCTGCTGCTGGCCCCGATCACCCCGCACATCTCCCACGAGTTGTGGCAGCAACTGGGCCACGAGCAGGCGGTGATCGACGCCAACTGGCCGAGCGTTGACGAAAGCGCGCTGGTGCAGGACACCGTGACCCTGGTGGTTCAGGTCAACGGCAAGCTGCGTGGCCAGGTAGAAATGCCTGCCGCCGCCAGCCGCGAAGAGATCGAGGCCGCCGCCCGCAACAACGAAAACGTCCTGCGCTTCACCGACGGCCTGGCCATTCGCAAGGTCATCGTCGTGCCAGGCAAACTGGTCAACATCGTCGCCAATTGATGGCAGCGCCCGCCCACGCACCTGGGCGGGCGTATCTGGCCCACGAGGGAGCTACAACATGATCAAACGCAATCTGCTGGTAATGGGCCTGGCCGTGCTGCTCAGCGCCTGCGGTTTCCAGCTGCGCGGCACCGGTGACAACGAAATCTCCATTCCCGAGATAAACCTCACTGCCCGCAACGCTTACGGCGAACTCGTCACCCAGCTGCGCCGCACGCTGGAAAACAGCGGCGTCAAGGTTCACAGCGGCGCGCCGTACACCCTGGTGCTGGCCAATGAGCAGGACGACCAGCGCGCGGCCACCTATGCCCGTGCTTCGCGTTCGGCCGAGTACGAGCTGAGCACCACCCTTGAGTATGTGATCAAGGGCCATAACGACACCGTACTGCTGCAGGACCAGATGGAAATCCGTCGCTACTACGTGCGCGATGGCAACAACGTCACTGCCGGTAGCCAGGAAAGCGAACAGATCCGCCGCGAAATGCGCCGCGACCTGGCCCAGTCGATGATTATCCGCCTGCAGCAGCTCACCCCTGCCCAGCTCGAAGAGCTGCAAGCCAAAGCCGACGAGCGCGCCAAGGCCGAAGCACGCGCCCAGGAAGAAGCCCAGCGCATTCAGGACGAGACGCCTCAGCAGTCGCCACTGGAAATCCCGGCTCAGTGAGCCTGAACGGGGCACCTGAGGTGCCCCGCCTGCCCTTATGAAACTCGCCCCCGCCCAACTCAACAAGCACCTGCAAGGCCCGCTGGCACCGGTCTATATCGTCAGCGGCGACGACCCGCTGCTGTGCCAGGAAGCCGCCGACGCCATACGCGCTGCGGCGCGCCAGCAAGGCTTCGACGAACGCCAGGTGTTCAGCGCCGACGCCAACTTCGACTGGGGCAACCTGCTGCTGGCCGGCGCCAGCCTGTCGCTGTTCGCCCAGCGCCGCTTGCTGGAGCTGCGCCTACCCTCGGGCAAACCCGGCGACAAGGGCGCCGCAGCGCTGATGGAGTACTGCGCCAACCCGGCAGAAGACACCCTGCTGCTGATCAGCCTGCCCAAGCTCGACGGCAGCGCGCAAAAGACCAAATGGGGCAAGGCGCTCATCGAAGGGCCGCAGTGCCAGTTCATCCAGATCTGGCCGGTGGATGCCCAGCAACTGCCACAGTGGATCAACCAGCGCCTCTCCCAAGCCGGGCTGTCCGCCCAGCGCGACGCCGTCGACCTGATTGCCGCCAGGGTGGAGGGCAACCTGCTGGCCGCCGCCCAGGAAATCGAAAAGCTCAAGCTGCTCGCCGACGGCAACCAGATCACCGTCGAGACGGTGCAGGCGGCAGTGGCCGACAGCGCCCGCTTCGACGTGTTCGGGCTGGTCGATGCCATCCTCAACGGCGAGGCCGGGCATGCCTTGCGCATGCTCGAAGGGCTGCGTGGCGAGGGTGTCGAACCCCCGGTAATCCTCTGGGCCCTGGCCCGTGAGCTGCGCTTGCTGGCGGGGCTTGCGCAGCAGTTCAGCCAGGGCGTGCCGCTGGACAAGGCGTTCAGCCAAGCCCGCCCACCGGTATGGGACAAGCGTCGCCCATTGGTCAGCAAAGCCCTGCAACGCCTGTCGGCGCAGCGCTGGGCCATGCTGCTGCAGGATGCCCAGCGTATCGACGCGCAGATCAAGGGCCAGGCCGAAGGCTCGCCCTGGACCAGCCTGGCGCGGCTGTCGCTGCTGATGGCCGGGCAGCGGCTGGCCTTGCCCGCAGAATGACCTCGCCTTTGTAGGAGCCGGCTTGCCGGCGATGAGGCCGCATCAGGAGGTCGATGCACCGGCTGCGCCGGTGATCGCCGGCAAGCCGGCTCCTACAGGTCGTGCGCACCCACCATAAATACAATCAATTGGCCGCTGTGAGCTCACAGGCTTACAGTGCCGCCCGAAATCCACCCCCACCGGGAACCTCCCATGAGCAAAAAAGCAAAGCCGAACGGCCCCAACAAAGCCAAGTCCATCGTCGCCCAACCCCTGTTCCGCTGCCGCCAGGAACGGGCCGAAAAAGGCAAAGGCAGCTACCGCCGCGAAGCCTTCCAATCGAGAGATTGGGAGGCTTCTTCCTTTATGGCGGCATGAAAGGCATGAAAAGCGCAGGCATGGTATGGTCGGCACCTGACCTGCAATTCTGGATCTGTGCATGCCCTCTCGTCTCACTCTGCGCTGGCAACCTCGCCAGCTGATCGCCGCCACCAGCTTCATCCTCCTCGTCGCCTGCGCGGAAAAACCCACCGCCGCCGACGCTCTGCCGCTGGCTCCCGCCCAGCCCGCCCCAGTGGTTACCCTGCCCGGCAGCACAGCCGACGTCAGCACCGAAATCCAACCGCTGCAAACCTTTGCCCAATGGCAGGCAGGCTTCCGTCAACAGGCCCTGCAAGCCGGTATCGACGCCAACCTGTTCGACCGCGCCTTCCTCGGCGTCACCCCGGACATGGACGTGATCAAGGCCGACCGCAGCCAACCCGAATTCGCCCGCCCGGTCTGGGAATACCTGGACGGCGCGCTGTCGCCGCTGCGGGTGCGCAACGGCAAGAAACTGCTCGAGCAAAACGCCGAACTGCTGACCCGCATCGAACAGCGCTACGGCGTCGATCGCCAGGTGCTGGTGGCGGTGTGGGGCATGGAGAGCAACTTCGGCCAGTTCCAGGGCAACAAGTCGGTGATCCGCTCGCTGGCCACCCTGGCCTACGAAGGCCGTCGCCCGCAGTTCGCCCAGGACCAGCTGATTGCCGCCCTGCAGATCCTGCAAAACGGCGATATCCAGCCCGATGCCATGCGCGGCTCCTGGGCCGGGGCCATGGGCCAGACCCAGTTCATCCCCACCACCTACCTCACTCACGCCGTGGACTTCGACGGCGACGGCCGCCGCGATATCTGGGGCAGCACTCCGGATGCCCTGGCCTCCACTGCCCACTACCTGCAAAGCTCGGGCTACAAGCGCGGCCAGCCCTGGGGCTTCGAGGTGCAAGTGCCGGCGGGCTTCGACTGGTGGCTGGCCGACGGCAGCCAGCGCAAGAGCGTCAGCGAATGGCTGCAACTGGGCGTGACGCTGCCCACCGGCACGCAACTGCCGGCCAACAGCAGCCAGCTGTCCGCTGCCCTGCTGCTGCCGGCTGGAGCCCGCGGCCCGGCGTTTTTGGTGCTGGACAACTTCCGCGCCATCCTCAAGTACAACAACTCGTCGTCCTACGCCCTGGCGGTCAACCTGCTGGGTGACCGGTTCTCCAACTGGGGCTTCATCGCTGGCAGCTGGCCGAAGGACGACCTGCCGCTCAGCCGCAGCGAGCGTATCGAGTTGCAGACCCTGCTCAATGCCAATGGGCATGAGGCGGGCAACCCTGACGGCATTATCGGTGCCAACACCCGCAAAGCCATCCGCAATGCGCAGCAGGCGCAGGGCTGGCCGGCCGATGGCTACCCGACGCACAAGCTGCTCGACAGCCTGCGCCGCTGAAAACGCATCAACTGTAGGAGCGGCCTTGTGTCGCGAACGGGGCGCGTAGCGGCCCCAAAATATCTGCATCATGCAAAATTGCCGGGGCTGCTTCGCAGCCCTTTCGCGACACAAGGCCGCTCCTACAGGGGATCGGCCCTCAGGCCTTGAACAAATCCTGCTGCAACACCAGCTCCTGCCGATCGGCATTCAACGTTACCTGCGCTCCCAACGGCAGGCACACATTAGGGTCGCAATGCCCGCTGCGCCACCCGGCCACTACCGGCACCCCTAGCGGGACGAAGATGTCCTGCAACAGCGGCGTCATGGCAGCCACCGTCACCCCGGCAAAATCCCCCACCAGCACACCCTTGACCCCTTCCAGCTTGCCGGCAAGACGCAGTTGCGTGAGCAATCGGTCGATGCGGTACAGCGGCTCGTTGACGTCCTCGATGAACAGGATGCAGCCCTGGGTATCGATCTCGGCCAGGGTACCCTGGGTCGCCCCGAGCATGGACAGGTTGCCGCCCATCAGCCGGCCACTGGCCACGCCAGGCAGCACGGTGGTCAGCGGATAGGCCGCCGGGTGAGCGATGCGCGCGCCCGCCCCGACCTGCCCGCCCAGCTGCTCCAGCAGCGAGCTGATGGTCGGCTCCAGCTTGCCACCAAGCAGGTCGGCGTTGAGCATACCGCCGTGGAAGGTCACCAGCCCGGTATGCCGGTTGATCGCCGTGTGCAGGGCGGTGATGTCGCTGTACCCCACCAACGGCTTGGGGTTGCGGCGGATCAGGTCGAAATCCAGGCCATCGAGCAGGCGCATGCTGCCGTAGCCACCGCGCATGCACAGGATGGCGTCGTTTGCGGGGTCGGCGAAAGCGTCGTGCAGGTCCTGCAGGCGCTGCTGGTCGCTACCGGCCAGGTAGCCCTGGGCCTGGGTCACTCCCGGGTAGAGCCGGCACTGGTAGCCGCGCCGCTCGAACCACCCTTGCGCCTTGCCGGTATCCAGCCGGGCCGGGCCTGCCGGGGCGACGATGGCAAAACGGGCGTTGTTCGGCAGCGCACTCAGCAGCGGCGTGTCGCGGGTTTCTGGGCAATTCATCGGGCAACTCCTTGCAAGTTCAGGCGCGACAGCCTGGCCTACGGCATCGCACCTGCCCACGGGGAAACACTCCCCCACAAACAAAAATGCCGATGCCGCCTCTCAGCGCGCATCGGCATGTTCATCTCAAGCCCCTGTCAGAGCTTGATCTTGGCCTCGTGCGCTTGCTGGTCAGCGTGGTACGACGAACGCACCAGCGGGCCCGAGGCGACGTTCTTGAAGCCCATCTTGTAGCCTTCCTCGGCGAACCAGGCGAAGGTGTCCGGGTGCACGAAGCGCTGCACCGGCAGGTGGCTGCGCGACGGCTGCAGATACTGGCCGAGGGTGAGCATGTCGATATCGTGCTCGCGCATGCGGTGCATGACCTCGATCACCTCTTCATCGGTTTCGCCCAGGCCCAGCATCAGGCCGGACTTGGTCGGTACATGCGGGACCATCTGCTTGAATTTCTGCAGCAGGTCCAGCGACCAGTCGTAGTCCGAACCCGGGCGCGCGGCCTTGTACAGGCGCGGTACGGTTTCGAGGTTGTGGTTGAACACGTCCGGCGGGGTCTGCGCGGTGATTTCTAGGGCCACGTCCATACGGCCGCGGTAGTCCGGCACCAGGGTTTCCAGCTGCACGCCCGGCGACAGCGCGCGGATTTCGCGGATGCAGTCGGCAAAGTGCTGGGCGCCGCCGTCACGCAGGTCGTCGCGGTCCACCGAGGTGATCACCACGTACTTAAGACGCAGGTCGGCGATGGCCACAGCGAGGTTTTTCGGCTCGTCCAGGTCCAGCGGCTTCGGCCGGCCGTGGCCGACGTCGCAGAACGGGCAGCGACGGGTGCAGATATCACCCATGATCATGAAGGTGGCGGTACCACCGGAGAAGCACTCGCCCAGGTTCGGGCAGGAGGCCTCTTCGCACACGCTGTGCAGCTTGTGCTTGCGCAGCAGTTGCTTGATGCGGTCGACTTCCGGCGAAACCGGAATGCGCACGCGGATCCAGTCGGGTTTTTTCGGCAGGTCTTCGGTGGGGATGATCTTCACCGGGATGCGCGCGACCTTTTCGGCGCCGCGCAGCTTCACGCCGGCTTCCACTTTCTTCGGGGCCGGACGCGGGGTGACGTCTTGCGTCGGGATCAGGTTCGGCACGGCTTCTTGCACAGTTGTCATATTCAGTCGATTCCGCCCGTGAGGGTCGTCTGCTCAGCATAGTCGAGGTGCTTGACCAGCTGTCCGCGCAGCCTTGTCCTGACCTCGTCGAGTTCGATCGGGCCTGCCAGGTCACGCAGCTGGGTCATGGCCAGCCCCGCATACCCACAGGGGTTGATTCGGCGGAATGGCGCAAGGTCCATGTCCACGTTCAGGGCAAGGCCGTGGAACGAACGGCCGTTGCGAATTCGAAGGCCAAGTGACGCGATCTTCGCGCCATCGACATAGACACCCGGCGCATCGGCCTTGGCTGCAGCCTGCACGTCGTAACTGGCCAGCAACTCGATCAGCGTACGCTCGATGCGGCTGACCAGTTCGCGCACGCCAAAGCCCAGGCGGCGCACATCCAGCAGCAGGTAGGCGACCAGTTGGCCGGGGCCGTGGTAGGTGACCTGGCCGCCGCGGTCGGTCTGCACCACCGGGATGTCGCCGGGCACCAGCAGGTGCTCGGCCTTGCCGGCCTGGCCCTGGGTGAACACCGCCGGGTGTTCCACCAGCCAGACCTCGTCTTGCGTGTCCGGGCCGCGTTGCTCGGTAAAGCGGCGCATGGCCTCCAGCACCGGTTCATAGGGCTGCAGGCCAAGTTCGCGAATACCGAGGCAAGCGCTCATCACAGCACCATTTTCACGATGCCGGTGGCACGCAGGGCGCTGTTGATGTCGTGCAACTGGTTCTCGCTTTCGGCGACGATATGCAGTTGAACGGTGGTGTACTTGCCTTCCTTGCTCTGGCGCTCGGCCAGCGTCGACAGGTCGACCTTGGCGTGCTTGCTGAGGATCTCGATCACGGTGTCGCGGAAACCGACAACGGTATCGCCGATCACCTTGATCGGGTAGTCCTCGCAGGGAAATTCGATCTTGTGCGACTTGACGTCTTCTTCGCTCATGGCGGTAACGGCCTCGTAAGCCGTGGCAGCAGCAATGCCCCCGCCTGGTTCACGGGGGCATGCAGGTCACGTATCAGTTGAACAAACCATAGAAGAACAGGCGGATGCTGTCCCACATACGGCGGAAGATTCCACCTTCCTCGACGCCGTCGAGGGCGATCAGGTCGGCGCTGTGGACCACTTTCTCGTCCAGTTTGACTTCCACTTTACCGATCACGTCACCTTTGGCGATGGGTGCGGTCAGTTGCGGGTTCATGGTCATCGAAGCCACCAGACGTTTAAGCTGGCCTTTAGGCAGGGTCATGGTCAGGTCGTTGGCCAGGCCCGCTTTAACCTGCGAGGTGGCGCCCTTCCAGACCGGAGCCTGGGTCAGCTCGGTGCCCTTCTGGTAGAAGGTCTGGGTTTCGAAGAAGCGGAAGCCGTAGGTCAGCAGTTTTTGCGTTTCGGCGGCACGGGCCTGTTCGCTGTTGGTGCCGAAGACCACCGCCACCAGGCGCTGGCCGTCACGGACGGCCGAGGCCACCATGCAGTAGCCGGCTTCTTCAGTGTGGCCGGTTTTCAGACCGTCGACGGTCTTGTCACGCCACAGCAGCAGGTTGCGGTTAGGCTGCTTGATGTTGTTCCAGAAGAACTCTTTCTGCGAGTAGATCGCGTAGTGAGCCGGGTCTTCGTTGATGATCGCGCGCGCCAGCAGGGCCATGTCGTGGGCCGAGGAGTAGTGCTCCGGGTTCGGCAGGCCGGTCGGGTTCATGAAGTGGCTGTTGCTCATGCCCAGGTCGGCGGCGGTCTTGTTCATCATGTCGGCGAAGGCGTCTTCGCTGCCGGCGATGTGCTCGGACAGGGCGACCGAGGCATCGTTGCCGGACTGGATGATGATGCCGTGCAGCAGGTCGCTGACGGTGACCTGGCTGCCGACCTTGATGAACATGCGCGAACCGCCGGTACGCCAGGCGTTTTCGCTGACGGTCACCGGGTCGTTCTCGCCGATCTGGCCACGACGGATGTCCAGGGTGGCGATGTAGGCAGTCATCAGCTTGGTCAGGCTGGCTGGCGGCAGGCGCTCGTCACCGTTGTTCTCGACCAGCACGTTGCCGCTGGACGCGTCCATCAGTACATAGGACTTGGCGGCCAGTTGAGGTGGTGCCGGCATCATCTGCTCTGCTGCGAAGGCAGCAGGCGTGATCATCAGCAGAACGGGCAGGCAAAGTCGTTTGGCAAGGTTGGTGATGTTCATCCGTCTCTCGTAAATCGCTAATGGTCTGATGTTCCGTGGGCCACTTCGTGTGCCCGACGCCCCGTCAGTCTGGTTATACGGCCAATGGCCTGGCCCATTTAAGGTGCGGCGTAATGCCGCTATGGGCAAAAGCGGGCATTGTACATGGCAAAGCCCGGTAATTCATGAACAAACCGACAGGTCGGCGTGCTCTGCTTCGCGGGTAAGCCCGCTCCCGCAGCGATCGAAAACCCTGTAGGAGCGGGCTTGCCCGCGAAGAATGCAACGCGGTCAGTCAGTGACAACCTTGGCCTGCCCCAGGTTCGCCAGGCGAATGCTGTCCTGGGCCTGCTGGATCTCGCCCTGGCTGTTGATCGGCCCCAGGCGCACGCGGTGCAGGGTCTGCTGGTTACGCACGATGGAGCTGATGAACACCGGCGCACTGACCATGGTGCTGAGCTTGGAGCGCAGCAGTTCGGCGGCGTCCGGGTTGGCGAAGGCGCCCACCTGCAGGAAGCTGCCACCGGCGCTGGCCGGCACGTTGTTGCCCGACACCTGCACCGGTACCACTGGCGCTGCGTGCTGCTGGGCCGGCGGGGTCCATTGCTCGACCCGGCCGGTGCTGGCGGCAACCGGCTGGGCCTGGGCCACTTGCGGCTCCTTGAGCATCAGCGGCTGCTGCTGGCCACGATCGGCCCACCACTGCTGCGGGTCGATGCCCTCGACGCGCACGTGGGCGGTGCCGATCTCGGCGTAACCGAGCTTTTTCGCCGCAGCGTACGACAGGTCGATGATGCGGTCGGAATAGAACGGGCCACGGTCGTTGACCCGCAGGATCACGCTGCGCCCGTTGGCCAGGTTGGTCACCCGCACGTAGGCCGGCAGCGGCAGGGTCTTGTGCGCCGCGCTCATGCCGTACAAGTCGTAGAGCTCGCCGTTGGCGGTGTTCTGGCCGTGGAACTTGGTGCCGTACCACGACGCGGTGCCCTCGGCGCGGTAGTTGCGCGAGTCCTGCATCGGGTAGTAGGTCTTGCCCAGCACCGTGTACGGGTTGGCCTTGTAGTTGCCGGTGTGCACGGTCGGGGTGGCGTCGGGGATCTTGTTGACGTCGACATCCCACCAGGGCGCGCCATCCTTGTGGGCGCGGTTGATGTCCAGGCCCGGCTGCGAACGCACCGCGTTGCCGGTGCTTTGCGAGGTCGGGCGGCTGGACGAGCAACTGGCCAGCACCAGGCCGACGGCCACGCAGGTCAGCAGTTTGAAGCTATTGGCTGTGAAGAACTCGCGCATTTATTTGACGCCCCGTGCCTGAACCAGCTGTTCCGATAGCTGATGCACCGCCATGGCATACATCACGCTGCGATTGTAGCGAGTGATCGCGTAGAAATTCTTCAAGCCCATCCAGTACTCGGGGCCGTTTTCGCCTTCCAGGCGGAAGGCGGTGACCGGCAGATCATCGCGCAGCGCATCATGACTCGACCAGCCCAGCGCCCGCAACTCTGCCACGGTCTTGACCGGCTCGATACCCGTGGTCAGGCCCTCGTCGGCACGCTCGCCACGCACCATGGCGCGGCTGACCACCGGCTCCCCGGCCACCCAGCCGTGGCGCTTGAAGTAGCTGGCGACACTGCCGATGGCATCGTCCGGGTTGTTCCAGATATTGATGTGGCCGTCGCCGTCGAAGTCCACCGCGTAATTACGGAAGCTGCTCGGCATGAACTGCGGCAGGCCCATGGCGCCGGCGTAGGAGCCCTTGAGCGTCAGCGGGTCGAGCTGCTCTTCACGGGCCAGCAAAAGGAACTCGCGCAGCTCCTTGCGGAAGAACTCGGCCCGTGGCGGGTAGTCGAAGCCCAGGGTCGACAGGGCATCGATCACCCGGTAGTTGCCGGTATTGCGCCCAAAGAAAGTCTCGACGCCGATGATCGCGACGATGTACTGCGCCGGTACGCCGTATTCCTGCTCGGCGCGGGCCAGAACGGCCTCGTGCTGGCGCCAGAAGTCCACGCCGCGGGCGATGCGCGCGTCGGTGATGAACATCGGGCGGTATTCTTTCCAGGGTTTGACCCGTTCGGCCGGCCGCGAAATGGCATCCAGTATCGCCTGCTTGCGCTGCACCTCGCGGAACACGCCCATCAGCTGCTCACCGGCAAAGCCGTAGTCACGGGTCATCTCGCCGACGAACTCGGCCACCTGGGGCGAGCCGTCGTAATCACCGGCCGTGGCCTGCTGGACAGCGCCGAACAGGCTTACCGCGCCGAGCCACGGCGCACAACGGGCAGCCCAGTTACGCACTGCTTGCATGAAATTCTTCACCTTTTTCAAACCTGTGCGATCCATTTGCGGTGCGTGTGGATCGACATCAAAACGCCAAACGCTGACAGCAGCGTCACCAACGAAGTTCCGCCATAGCTGATGAAGGGCAGCGGCACGCCCACCACGGGCAGAAGGCCGCTGACCATCCCGATATTGACGAACACATAAACAAAGAAAGTCATGGTCAGGCTGCCCGCCAGCAGTTTGCCGAACAGGGTCTGTGCCTGGGCGGTGATCATCAGGCCGCGGCCGATCAGCAGCAGGTAGATGATCAGAAGCAGGCAGATGCCCACCAGGCCGAACTCCTCACCCAGCACGGCGATGATGAAGTCGGTGTGGCTTTCGGGCAAAAAGTCCAGGTGCGACTGGGTGCCCAACAGCCAGCCCTTGCCGAACACCCCGCCCGAGCCGATCGCCGCCTTGGACTGGATGATGTTCCAGCCGGTGCCCAGCGGGTCGCTTTCCGGGTCGAGGAAGGTCAGTACCCGTTGCTTTTGGTAGTCGTGCATGACGAAGAACCACATCGCCACCGCCACCGGCACCGCGGCGGCGATTACGCTGATGATCCAGCGCCAGCGCAGGCCGCCCATGAACAGCACGAAGGCGCCGGAGGCGAGAATCAGCAGTGCGGTGCCCAGGTCAGGCTGGCGCACGATGAGAATGAACGGCACGCCGATCAGCACCAGGCTGATGGCCACGTGCTTGAGGTGCGGCGGCAAGGTGCGCTTGGACAGGTACCAGGCGATGGTCGCCGGCATGATGATCTTCATGAACTCCGAGGGCTGGAAGCGGATCACCCCGGGGATGTTGATCCAGCGCGTGGCGCCCATGGCGTTGTGGCCCATCACGTCCACCACCACCAGCAGCAACACCCCGGCCAGGTAGGCCAGCGGCACCCAGCGGGCCATGAAGCGCGGCTCCAGCTGGGCGATGATGAACATCGACACCAGGCCGATGCCGAACGAGCTGGCCTGCTTCATCAGCAGGTCCCAGTTCTTGCCGCTGGCCGAATACAGCACGAACAGGCTGCCGGCGGCGAGGGTCAGCAGAATGAGCAGCAAGGGGCCGTCGACATGGATGCGCTGCAGGAAGCTGGCGCGCCTGCGCATCACGTCCTCGCTGGAGAGCATGCGATCGAAATTGTTCTTCACGGGGCCGTTTCCTGAGCGACTGTGGCGGTGCCGGGCTCTGCCTTGAGCAGGCCGTTCTCGTCGAGCAGCCAGGCATCCATGACCTGACGCATCACGGGGGCAGCGACACGGCCACCCGCCTCGCCGTTTTCGATCATCACCGAGATCACGATCCTGGGGGCCTCGGCAGGCGCAAAGCCGACGAACAGGGCATGGTCGCGGTGACGCTCCTGGACCTTGTTGCGGTCGTACTTCTCGCCCTGCTTGATGGCGACCACCTGGGCGGTACCGCTCTTGCCGGCAATGCGGTACTGCGCGCCGGCGGCGGCGGCCCGCGCGGTACCGCGGGCGTTGTGCATCACCTGTTCCATGCCATGGGTGACCTTGTTCCAGTCGGACGGGTCACGCAGCACGATGTCATCGATGGGGTTTTCGTCCACCGGGGGCTGGCCCTCGATGGTCTTGGCCAGGTGCGGGCGCATCCATTTGCCTTTGCTGGCGATCAACGCGGTGGCCTGGGCCATTTGCAACGGGGTGGCCTGCATGTAGCCCTGGCCGATACCGAGAATCAGCGTTTCGCCCGGGAACCAGGCCTGGCGGCGCGTGGCGCGCTTCCATTCGCGGGTCGGCATCAGGCCTGCGGACTCCTCGAACATGTCCAGCGCCACTTTTTGCCCCAGGCCGAAGCGGTTCATGTAGCTCGACAGCCGGTCGATGCCCATCTTGTGCGCCAGGTCGTAGAAGTAGGTGTCGTTGGAGCGCATGATCGCCAGGTCCAGGTCGACCCAGCCGTCACCGCTGCGGTTCCAGTTACGGTACTTGTGGTCGTAGTTGGGCAACTGATAGTAGCCGGGGTCGAACACCCGGCTGCTGGCATTGACCACGCCGCTGTCCAGGCCGGCAATGGCCACCGCCGGCTTGATGGTCGAGCCTGGTGGATAGAGGCCGCGCAGCACGCGGTTGAACAGCGGGCGGTCGATCGAGTCGCGCAGCTCGGCATAGGCCTTGAAACCGATGCCGGTGACGAACAGGTTGGGGTCGAAGCTTGGCTGGCTGACCATCGCCAGCACCTCGCCGGTGCGCGGGTCCAGCGCCACGATGGCGCCACGCCGCCCGCCCAGGGCCTGTTCGGCAGCCTCCTGCAGCTTGATGTCGAGGCTCAGCACAATGTCTTTGCCAGGCTTGGGGTCGGTGCGCTTGAGCACCCGCAATACCCGCCCGCGGGCGTTGGTCTCGACCTCTTCGTAGCCCACCTGGCCGTGCAGGTCGTCCTCGTAGAAGCGCTCGATGCCGGTCTTGCCGATATGGTGGGTGCCGCTGTAGTTCACCGGGTCCAGTGTCTTCAGCTCTTTTTCGTTGATACGCCCCACGTAACCCACCGAGTGGGCGAAGTGCGCACCCTGCGGGTAGTGGCGCACCAACTGCGCCGCCACCTCGACACCCGGCAGGCGGAACTGGTTCACCGCAATGCGGGCGATCTGCTCTTCGTTGAGCTCGAACAGGATCGGCACCGGCTCGAACGGCCGGCGCCCCTGCTTCATGCGTTTTTCGAACAGCGCGCGGTCGTCGGGGGTCAGTTCCAGCACCTCGACGATCACATCCAGCACTTCCTGCCACTTGCCGGGGTTGCCGGCGCGCTCGCGGGTCATCACCAGGCTGAAGCTGGGCCGGTTGTCGGCGACGATCACCCCGTTGCGGTCAAAGATCAGCCCGCGGGTCGGCGGAATCGGCTGCACATGCACCCGGTTGTTCTCCGACAGCGTCGAGTGATAGTCGTACTGGATGACCTGGAGGAAATACAGCCGCGCAATCAGCACGCAGATCAGCAGCATGATCGCCACCGCGCCCACGACGACGCGGTTACGCACCAGGCGGGCGTCTTTCTCGTGGTCCTTGAGGGGGATCTGCTGCGGCATCGGCGGGCTTACAGGTTCATTTGTGGTAGGGGTGCCCGGACAACACGGTCCAGGCGCGGTAGATCTGCTCGCCGATCAGTATCCGTACCAACGGGTGCGGCAAGGTCAGCGGCGACAGCGACCAGCGCTGTTCGCTGCGCGCACAGACCTCCGGTGCCAGCCCTTCCGGGCCGCCCACCATCAGGTTGACCGTACGCGCGTCCAGGCGCCAACGGTCCAGCTCGCCCGCCAGTTGCTCGGTGCTCCAGGGCTTGCCATGGACCTCGAGGGTGACGATGCGTTCCCCGGGCTGCACCTTGCTCAGCATCGCCTCGCCCTCCTGACGGATCAGGCGGGCGACATCGGCATTCTTGCCACGGGTGTTCAGCGGGATTTCCACCAGCTCCAGCGCAAGCTCAGGGGGCAGGCGCTTGGCATATTCATGCCAGCCTTCCTCGACCCACTTGGGCATGCGCGAGCCGACCGCGATCAGGCGCAGGCGCACGGCGCTTCCTTATTCCCGGTCTTTGAGCTTGTCGGTGAAGTAGTCGCTGGCGTTTTCCGGGCTGTGGTGCTTGGCATCGGCGGCACGGCTCTGCTCGGCACCCAGCCACAGGCGCTCCAGGTCGTAGAACTGGCGGGCTGCGGCGGTCATCATGTGCACGATGACGTCGTTCAGGTCCAGCAGCACCCAGTCGCTGTCGCCCTTGCCTTCTTCGCCCAGGGGCTGTGCGCCCTTGGCCTTGACGGCTTCACGGACCTTTTCCAGCATCGCGTTGATCTGGCGGTTGGAGGTACCGGTGGCAATGATCATGTAGTCGGTCAGGCTGTGCTTGTCGCGCACGTCGATGACCTGGATGTCCTGGGCCTTGACGTCTTCCAGCGCGGCCTTGGCCAGCTCGACCAGTTCTTCGCCATTGATTTTCTGCTTGGTCATATAAAACTCGTTCAACTCATTGATTGAGGCGCCAGCCGGCGCCGTCAGTTGGACGCACGGTACAGGCCGTGCGCCTCGATGTAGGCCAGTACTGCGTCCGGCACCAGATACCGAACCGACTTGCCACTGGCCAGCAGCTGTCGGATCTGCGTGGCGGACACCGCAAGCGGGGTCTGCCAGACGAACGAAATGTGCCCCGCCGGGCCGGACATGGCGGTGGGATCGCTCTGTGAACGGGCTGCCAGCAAATTGCGCAGCTCGTCAGGGGGTTCTACGTCGGCATCCGGGCGTTGCAGCACCAGGATGTGACAGTGTTGCAGCAATTCTTCCCAGCGGTGCCAGCTGGGCAAACCGCAAAAGGCATCCCAACCCAGCACCAGGTACAGCTGGTCGTGGGGGTTCAGCTCGCCGCGCACCGACTCCAGCGTGTCGATGGTGTACGACGGTTTGTCGCGGGCAAGCTCGCGGGCGTCGACGCTCAGGCAAGCCACCCCTTCGACCGCGCTGCGCACCATGGCCAGCCGGTCCTCGGGCGCCACCTGCGGGGTGTCGCGGTGCGGCGGGCGGGCGTTGGGCAGCAGGCGCAGTTCGTCCAGGCGCATGAACTCGGCCACTTCCAGCGCGCTGCGCAGGTGGCCGATATGCACCGGGTCGAAGGTTCCGCCAAGAATGCCGATGCGCCGGACTGCCGCAGCCTTGCTCAACTCAGCAGGACTCCTGGCCGCGCAGCTGGCCGTCGCCGATCACCACGTACTTCTCGCAGGTCAGGCCTTCGAGGCCCACCGGGCCGCGGGCGTGCAGCTTGTCGGTGGAGATGCCGATCTCTGCGCCCAGGCCGTACTCGAAGCCGTCGGCGAAGCAGGTCGGGGTGTTGAGCATGACCGACGCCGAGTCGACCTCGGCCATGAAGCGCCGGGCCTGGCCCTGGTGCTCGGTGATGATCGAGTCGGTGTGGTGCGAGCCGTAGTGGTTGATGTGCTCGATGGCCTGGTCCAGGCCGTCGACCACGCGAACCGACAGGATGGCGTCGAGGTATTCGGTGTGCCAGTCGTCTTCGCTGGCAGGCTTGGCGTCGACGATCGCCCGGGTGCGCTCGCAACCGCGCAGCTCGACGCCCTTCTCGACGAAGCGGCGGGCCATCTCGGGCAAGAAGCCCTCGGCCACGCACGCATCCACCAGCAGGGTTTCCATGGCGCCGCAGATGCCGTAGCGGTAGGTTTTGGCGTTGAATGCCACGCGCCAGGCCTTGTCGAGGTCGGCGTGCTGATCGACGAACACATGGCAGATACCGTCCAGGTGCTTGATCACCGGCACCCGCGCGTCGCGGCTGATGCGCTCGATCAAGCCACGGCCGCCACGGGGGACGATCACGTCGACGAACTCGGGCATGCTGATCAGCGCGCCCACCGCTTCACGGTCGGTGGTCTCGACCACCTGCACCACCGCCGGCGGCAGGCCGGCCTCGGCCAGGCCACGCTGGATGCAGGTGGCGATGGCGCGGTTGGAGTGGATGGCTTCGGAGCCGCCACGCAGGATGGTGGCGTTGCCCGACTTGAGGCACAGGCTGGCAGCGTCGATGGTCACGTTCGGGCGCGACTCGTAAATGATGCCGATAACCCCCAGCGGCACGCGCATCTTGCCGACCTGGATGCCCGACGGGCGGTAGCTCATGTCACGGATGGCGCCGACCGGGTCCGGCAGGCTGGCCACCTGGCGCAAGCCGGTGATCATGCCGTCGATGCGCGCCGGGGTGAGTGCCAGGCGGTCGAGCAGCGCCGGCTCCAGGCCGTTCTTGCGGCCGTTGGCCAGGTCCTGTTCGTTGGCTGCGGTGAGCGCGTCGCGGGCGGCGTCCAGCGCGTCGGCGGCGGCCTGCAGGGCGCGGTTCTTCTGCGCGGTGCTGGCACGCCCGATCACGCGCGAGGCCTCGCGGGCGGCGCGACCCAGGCGGGTCATGTAGTCAAGAACGGACTCGGTCATGGGCTCGGTGTCTTGGCAAAGGGGAAATCGGCTGATTATAACTGGCGCGCCCCGGTACGCCCAGCGGCGGGTGGCGGATGGTAGAAAATGGCTGGAAGTAATGTGTAGGAAAGATGTAACTACCAGTATCGGAATTGTCCGAGCCGGATCCAGCCCTTCGCGGGTAAACCCGCTCCCACAGGGGTTGCGCAGGCCCTGTGGGAGCGGGTTTACCCGCGAAGAGGCCACCGCGATTCAGCCTCGATTAAGCCATTCATTGCTATCATCCCCGCCTTCATCACCACGAAGCGCCCGCATGCCAGCCCCCTGCCCCGCCCGCGCCCTGCCCGACAGCTTCTTCGACCGCGATGCGCAGACCCTCGCCCGCGACCTGCTGGGCAAGGTCATCCGCCACCGCCACGGCAACCTGTGGCTGGCAGCACGCATCATCGAAACCGAGGCCTACTACCTGACCGACAAGGGCAGCCACGCCTCGCTCGGCTACACCGAAAAGCGCAAGGCGCTGTTCCTCGACGGCGGGCATATCTACATGTACTACGCCCGTGGCGGCGATTCGCTGAACTTCAGCGCCCAGGGCCCGGGTAACGCGGTGCTGATCAAGTCGGCCTACCCCTTCACCGATGCCCTCAGCGACGAAAACAGCCTGGCGCAGATGCAACTGAACAACCCCGACGCCAGCGGCGCGCTGCGCCCGCCCGAGCGCCTGTGCAACGGCCAGACCCTGCTGTGCCGGGCCATGGGCCTGAAGGTGCCGCACTGGGACGCGCAGCGCTTCGACCCCGAGCGCCTGTACGTCGAGGACTGCGCCATTCAAGTGCCGCGGGTGATCCAGGCAGCGCGGCTGGGCATCCCCCATGGCCGCGACGAGCACCTGCCGTACCGCTTCGTCGATGCCGACTACGCGCGCTTCTGCACCCGCAACCCTTTGCGCCGCGGGCAGGTCGAAGGCCGCGACTTCTTCATTCTGGAACAAGGAAACTGACCCATGGGCCAATGGCTCGACAGCCTGACCGCCTGGCTAGGCGCCAACCCCCAGTGGCTGGGCCTGGCGATCTTTCTGGTCGCCTGCGTGGAATGCCTGGCCATTGCCGGCATCATCGTGCCCGGCACCGTGTTGCTGTTCGCCGTGGCCGTGCTGGCCGGCAGCGGCGCCTTCAGCCTGGGTGAAACCCTGCTGCTGGGGTTTCTCGGCGGCCTTTTGGGTGACGCCATCTCCTACACCATCGGCAAGTATTTCCACCAGAACATCCGCCGCCTGCCACTGCTGCGCAGCCACCCCGAGTGGATCGGCAGCGCCGAGGCGTACTTCCAGCGCTACGGCATCGCCAGCCTGCTGGTAGGGCGTTTCATCGGCCCGCTGCGGCCGATGCTGCCGATGGTCGCCGGCATGTTCGACATGCCCCTGCCGCGCTTCATCGCGGTCAGCCTGGTGGCCGGCGCCGGCTGGTCGGTGGCCTACCTGCTGCCCGGCTGGGCCACCGGCGCGGCCATGCGCCTGCCGCTGCCCGAAGGCTTCTGGCCGCAGGCCGGCGCGGTAGTCGGCACCCTGGCGGTACTGATCGGCCTGAGCCTGAGCTACAGCATTCGCGACCAGCGCAATGGCACCCGGCTGATCGCCGCTCTGAGCGGCCTGGCGGTGGCTGCCTTGTTCATCGGCTGGCCGTATCTGAACGCGTTCGACCAAGGCGTGATGACCCTGGTGCAGGAGCACCGCAGCCAGGCCCTGGACGGCATACTGGTGATGGTCACCCGCCTGGGCGACTTCCGTACCCAGTTCTTCCTCGGCGGCCTGCTCACCGGCCTGCTGTTGCTGGCCCGGCAGTGGCGCCACGCGGTGTTTGCCGCTGCCGCACTGATGGGCACGGCGATCGCCAACGGCACCTTGAAGTGGCTGTTCGCCCGCGCCCGCCCAGAGGTGCTGAGCGACCCGCTGACCAGCTACAGCATGCCCAGCGGCCACAGTTCGGCGTCGTTCGCGTTCTTTCTGGTGCTGGCGGTGCTGGCCGGGCGCAGCCAGCCGCCGCGCATGCGCCTGACCTGGGTGATGCTGGGTTGCATACCGGCACTGGCCATCGCCTTGTCGCGGGTGTACCTGGGGGCGCACTGGCCGACCGACATTCTGGCCGGGGCGCTGCTGGCCTGCTGCGTGTGCGCGCTGAGCCTGACCGTTGTGCAGCACCGCCAGCCGCTGACGGCGCTGTCGCAGCGGGTGTGGTGGCTGGTGCTGCCGGCGTGCATGGCGCTGCTGGCGTTCTTCATGCTGCATGCGTTGCCGAAGGCGTTGTTGCGCTATCAATACTGAGGTCGCCTGCAGCGGCCTCTTCGCGGGTAAACCCGCTCCCACAGGAAGCGCGAAACCCTGTGGGAGCGGGTTTACCCGCGAATCAGCCATGGCATACCGTCAGGCAAACAGCTCGCCCTGAATGCGTTCCAGCAAGGTCTGAATGGCTTCCAGACGCACCTGCGGCGAGCCCATCTCCAGCAGGCGAAGCTTGTCCTCTTCCATGAACGGCAACAGGTACGCCAGCTGGTTGGCCAAGGACTGCCGGCCATCCACATCGCGCGGCATGTCCAGCGCCTCGACCATCGGGTGCTCACCCAGCGCCAGCAGCAGCGCCAGCAGGTCGTCGTCCTGCTCCACCAGCGGGCTATCGGCGGTTTCCGGCAGCCATTGCACCTCGCCCACCAGCAACTGGTCCTTGCGCACCTCGGTCTGCGCCACGCGAAAACGCCGCACGCCCTCGACGCGAATACCCAGCAGGCCGTTGTCCTGCTGCACGAAATCGCGGATCAGCGCCTCGCAACCGACCGAGGCCACCGCCGGCGGCGCCTTGCCCACCTGCTCGCCTTCGAGGATGCACACCACGCCAAAACCTTCGCCCTGCTTCATGCAGCGGCCGATCATGTCCAGATAGCGCGCCTCGAAAATCTGCAAATCGAGCAGGCAGCCGGGAAACAGCACGGTATTCAGGGGAAACAGCGGTAGCGTCATGTGCAGTCCTCAGGCCACCAGGCTGACCGCCAGCGGCAGAAACACCGCCGTGGCCACGCCCATCAAACTCATTGCCAGCGCGGCGAAGGCGCCGCATTCGTCACTTTCCTGCAAGGCCACCGAGGTGCCCACCGCGTGGGCACTCACCCCAAGCGCCATGCCCCGGGCCTCGGGGCTTAGTACCCCCAGGCGGCTCAGCAGCGCCGGGCCGAAGATCGCCCCGATCACCCCGGTGATCAACACGAACACCGCCGCCAGGGCCGCCACACCGCCGATCTGCTCGGCCACCAGCATGGCAATCGGCGAGGTAACCGATTTCGGCGCCATGGTCATCAGGATCATGTGTTCGGCACCGAACCACCAGGCCAGCCCTACACCGGCCACGGTGGCGAACAGGCCTCCGACTACCAGCGTAGTAAAGGTCGGCCAGAACAGCTGGCGAATGCGCCGCAGGTTCAGGTACAGCGGCACCGCCAGGGCCACGGTGGCTGGGCCCAGCAGGATGTTCATGATTTCGGTGCTCTTGCGGTATTCGGCGTAGTCGATGCCGCACAGCAGCAGCACGCCGATCACCAGCAGCATCGACACCAGCACCGGCTGCAGGAAGATCCAGCGGGTTTTCTCGTAAGCCGCCAGCACCAGCTGGTAGGCCGCCAGGGTGATGCCGATGCCGAACAGCGGGTGGTGGATGAGCGCCTCGAGGGCGCCGTGCCAGTCGAGGTTCATGGCTGCTCCTCACGCTTGCCCTGGCGCTGGATGAGCTTTTGCATCAGCACGCCGACCAGCACCAGGGTGGCCAGGCAGGAAATCACCAGGGCCCCGACGATGGCCCAGAAGTCCGCGGCGATATCCTTGGCATACACCATCACCCCCACCGCCGGCGGCACCAGCAGCAACGGCAGGTAGCGCAGCAGGCTGCCGGCCGCCTCGTTGAGCGGCTTGCCCACCTCGCCGCGGAGCATCAGGTAGGCCAACAGCAACAGCAGGCCGATGATCGGCCCGGGCAGGATGTGCAGGAACAGGTGATTGATCGCCGTCCCCAGCAGCTGGAACAGCACCAGCCAGGTCAAACCACGCAACAGCATACGGACCTCCTGAAAGCAGGCGGCCATTATAAGCACGCTAAGCAAGTGGCTATAAGGCGATATTCGCCGAAAAGCGGTCAACTTGACTGAAACGGTTCGCCGTGCTGATCTTGCACCCTCGTACCAAATGACAACCTGGAGAGTCGCGATGCCCTATGTACCGGTTACAGAGCTTGCGCAGTACGTTGGCAAGGAGTTGGGACGTTCCGACTGGCTGAAGATCGATCAACAGCGCATCAACCTGTTCGCCGAAGCCACCGGCGATTTTCAGTTCATCCACGTCGACCCGGTGAAAGCCGCCAAAACCCCGTTCGGCACCACCATCGCCCATGGTTTTCTCACCCTGTCGCTGCTGCCCAAGCTGATGGAAGACATCATCGTGCTGCCCGAGGGGCTGAAGATGGTGGTCAACTACGGACTGGACAGCGTGCGCTTCATCCAGCCGGTGAAGGTCGACAGCAAGGTGCGCCTGAAGCTTGAGCTGGCCGAGGTGACCGAGAAGAAGCCCGGGCAATGGCTGCTCAAGGCCACCGCCACGCTGGAGATCGAAGGCGAGGAAAAGCCGGCTTATATTGCCGAACCCCTGTCGCTCTGCTTCGTCTGACCGGGTCTCATCGCCGGCAAGCCGGCTCCTGCAGGGGCTGGCTTGCCGGCAATACTGCAGCGCAATTCACCAGCGCCATCATTGTGCGGCATACTCGGCGCATCGTTTCGCCCGGACCCCGCCATGCGCCCACTGCTCCCATTGACCCTCGCACTGCTGCTCGCCGCCTGTGGCGAGGGCGAACCCTTGTCGCCGCCCGACGCGCGCCTGCCCGATGGCGGCCGCTACCGTGGCCAGGTGGTCAATGGCCTGCTGCAGGGTGAAGGGCGCATCGACTACCCCAACGGCAGCTGGTACGCCGGCGCGTTCAAGGATGGCCAGTGGCACGGCCAGGGTGAATGGCACGGCAGCAACGGCGAGGTCTACCGCGGCCAGTTCAACCAGGGCCTGTTCGAGGGCCTGGGCGACCTGAGCACCCCGGGCAGCCACTACGCCGGCACCTTCAAGCACGGCCGGCGCGACGGCGAAGGCACCCTCAAGCAACACGACCAGACCTACCGCGGCCAGTTCAAGGACGACCAGTACGACGGCGCCGGCCTGCTGGAAATGGCCGACGGCAGCCGCTACCAGGGCCTGTTCGCCAAGGGCAAGCCCAACGGCGCCGGGGTGCGCAGCGACGCCGCCGGCAACCAGTTCGGCGGGCATTTCATCGACGGCCACCTGCAGGGTGCCGGCACCTACGACAGCGCCGATGGCGAGCAGTACATCGGTGAATTCAAGGATAACCGCCTCGAAGGCCGTGGCCGCTACGAGAACGTCGACGGCGATGTATGGATCGGCGACTTCAAGGACGGCTCGCTGAGCGGCGAAGGCGAGCTGCTGGGCAGCGACGGCAGCCACTACAAGGGCGGCTTTCGCGACTGGCGCTTCAACGGCAAGGGCACCCTGCAACTGGCCGACGGCAGCGAGTACAGCGGCAGCTTCGCCGACGACGCCTACCAGGGCAGCGGCCGCCTGACCCTGGCCAATGGCCGGGTCGAAAGCGGTTACTGGGTCAATGGCGTGCGGGTGCGCAACGACCAGGGCCAGGCCCTGCCCGACCCGCTGGACCTGGCCCTGCTCAAGCAGGGCAAGCTGCTCGACGATGCCCTGGCCAAGGTGCCGCGCTCGGTGCCGCCGGTGCAGTTGTACAGCCTGGTGGTGGCCGGTGACGGCCAGCAGAGCGTGTTCATGCGCGAAGCCGACTACGTCAGCAACATGCTCAAGGTACGTTTTGGCGCCCACGGCCAGGTCACCCTGGTCAACCACCGCGACCACATGGCCACCCGCCCCATGGCCACCCGCGAGAGCCTGACCCGCGCCGCCCGGGTGATCGCCGAGCGCAGCGGCCCGGAAGACCTGGTGTTCATCTACCTGACCAGCCACGGCAGCCAGGACCACCAGCTGGTGCTCGACCAGCCGCGCCTGCAACTGGCCGACCTGTCCGCCGACGAGCTGGCCAGCGCCTTGGCCCCGCTCAAAGAGCGCGACAAGGTCATCGTCATCTCGGCCTGTTATTCCGGTGGCTATATCGCCCCGCTGAAGGATGACCGCACCCTGATCATGACCGCCGCACGCCCCGACCGGGTGTCGTTCGGCTGTTCCGAAGAAGCCGACTTCACCTACTTCGGCGATGCCCTGTTCGCCCAGGCACTGAACCAGACCGATGACCTCAAGCAGGCGTTTGAACTGGCGCGCGACAGCGTTGCCGAAAGGGAACGCAGGGAAGGTTTCGAGGCTTCCGAACCGCAAATCTGGGCGCCGACGCCGGTGCTTGCACACTGGCAGCGGCTGCGCCAGCAACAGGCCGAAACAGCCTTGCGCAACGACGCGCAACCCGCAGCGGGGGCCAGGCAAAAACCCCAGGCGCCCACTAAGCTGTGATGTAACAAGGGAGAGACATCATGTATTTGACGCCTCAGCATGTCCTGCTTGCCGGTGCCACGGGTCTGACGGGTGAACACCTGCTCGACCGCTTGCTCAACGAGCCCACCATCAGCCGCGTGCTGGCGCCGACCCGTCGGCCGCTGGCCGAGCACCCGCACCTGGAAAACCCGGTGGGTGACCCGGCCGTGTTTCTCCCGCAACTGGCTGGCCGGGTGGATATCGCCTTCTGCTGCCTGGGCACCACGCTCAAGCAGGCAGGCTCGGAATCGGCGTTTCGTGCTGTCGACCTGGACATGGTGGTGGCCTTCAGCAAGCGCGCCCGCGAGATGGGCGCGCGCCACCTGCTGGTGGTCAGCGCCCTGGGCGCCGACCCGAAGTCGTCGATCTTCTACAACCGGGTCAAGGGCGAGATGGAGCAGGCGCTGAAGGATCAGGACTGGCCGCAACTGACCATCGTGCGACCGTCGCTGCTGCTGGGCGAGCGCATGGAGCCGCGCCTGGGTGAAATGGTCGCGGCGCCGTTCGCCAAGCTGATCCCCGGCAAGTACCGCGGCATCGAGGCCTGCACCCTGGCCCGGGCACTGTGGCGCCTGGCGCTGGAAGAGGAAGACGGGGTGCGCGTGGTCGAGTCGGATGAGTTGCGCAGGCTGGGCAAGAAGTAACCCTTCCCTACAGCACGATCCCTGTAGGAGCGGCCTTGTGCCGCGAAAGGGCTGCGTAGCAGCCCCGAGATTTATGCATCATGCAAGACTGCCGGGGCTGCTGCGCAGCCCTTTCGCGGCACAAGGCCGCTCCTACAGGGTACTGAGCAAGCGGCTTATCTCACCTACAACCCACCGGTCGCGTTGAACCCCACCCCCGCCGCCGTCAGCAAAGACAACGGCAGCAGCAGCGTATCGAGTAACGCGCTCCCCGGCAGGTCCAACCGCGGGTACGCCGGCGCCTCGGCACCAAAGCGATCCAGCGGGCAGCACCCACCGTTCATCACGTACAAATCCAGGCGCGTACCGGCATACACCACCGGCGCCCCGGGCTTGTTCGCATCCAGCGTGCGCACCGTGGCGCAACCGCCGAGCGCACCCAGCACCAGCAGCCCCACCAGCAGCCGTTTCAATCATCGACCCCGTAGTGATGCTCACCCCAGCGCGGCAGCATGTCCTGGGGGATGTTCAGCAGGTTGAGAATGCGCGCCACCACGAAGTCCACCAGGTCATCGATGGTCTGCGGCTGGTGATAGAACCCCGGCGCCGCCGGCAGCATCACCGCGCCCATCTGCGACAGCTTGAGCATGTTCTCCAGGTGAATGGTCGACAACGGCGCCTCGCGCGGTACCAGGATCAACTGGCGACGCTCTTTCAAGGTGACGTCGGCGGCACGTTCGATCAGGTTGTTGCAGGCACCGGTGGCAATGGCCGACAGCGTGCCGGTGGAACACGGTACCACCACCATTGCCGCCGGCGCGCCGGAGCCCGAGGCCACCGGCGACATCCAGTCTTCCTTGCCATACACGCGGATCTGCCCGTCGGCAGCGCCGGTGTACTCGGTCAGAAACGCCTGCATCGCCTGGGGCTTGGCCGGCAGCACCACGTCGGTCTCGGTGGCCATCACCAGTTGCGCGGCCTTGGAGATCAGAAAGTGCACCTCGCGGTCCTCGCGCACCAGGCAGTCGAGCAAACGCAGGCCATACTGCGCCCCCGAGGCGCCGGTCATGGCCAGGGTGATGCGTTCCGGGCCGCTCACTTCAGCGCCTCGGCCAGCTTGCCGTGCAGGCCGCCGAAGCCACCGTTGCTCATGATCACCACATGGGTGCCCGGGCGCGCCTGGCCCTTGATGCGCTCGATGATCGCCTCGAGGCTGTCGGCAACCACGCTCGGCACCTTGCATTCGGCCGCCGTGCCGGCCAGGTCCCAGCCCAGGTTGGGCGGTGCGTACCAGATCACCTGGTCGGCGTCGTTGACGCTTTCTGGCAGGCCGTCGCGGTGCGCGCCGAGCTTCATGGAGTTGGAGCGCGGCTCGATGACGGCGATCACCGGCGCCTCGCCGACGCGCTTGCGCAGGCCGTCGAGGGTGGTGGCAATGGCGGTCGGGTGGTGGGCGAAATCGTCATAGATGGTCACGCCCTGCACTTCGGCGACCTTCTCCATGCGCCGCTTGACGCTCTTGAACGCGCTCAGGCCATCGATCGCCATGGCCGGCACCACGCCGACGTGGCGCGCGGCGGCCAAGGTGGCCAGGGCGTTGGCAACGTTGTGCTGACCGGTCAGGGCCCAGTCCACCACGCCTTGGGCAACACCTTCGAACAAGACCTCGAAGCGCGAGCCGTCGGGGCTGAGCAGGCGCGCCTGCCACTGGCCGCCGGCACCTGTGGTTTGCACCGGGGTCCAGCAGCCCATGCCGATGACCCGCTCCAGCGCAGCTTCGGTGGTCGGGTGGATGACCAGGCCTTCGCTGGGGATGGTACGCACCAGGTGGTGGAACTGACGCTCGATGGACGCAAGGTCGGGGAAGATGTCGGCGTGGTCGAACTCAAGGTTGTTGAGGATCGCGGTGCGCGGGTGGTAGTGAACGAACTTGGAGCGCTTGTCGAAGAACGCGCTGTCGTACTCGTCGGCCTCGACCACGAAGAACGGCGTATCGCCAAGGCGGGCAGATACCGAGAAGTTCTGCGGCACGCCGCCGATCAAAAAGCCCGGGCTCATGCCGGCGTGTTCCAGCACCCAGGCCAGCATGCTGCTGGTGGTGGTCTTGCCGTGGGTACCGGCCACTGCCAGCACCCAACGGCCCTGCAGCACATGGTCGGCCAGCCACTGCGGGCCGGACACATAAGGCAGGCCCTTGTTCAGCACGTACTCCACCGCCGGGTTGCCCCGCGACATGGCGTTGCCGATCACCACCAGATCCGGAGCCGGCTCCAGTTGCGCCGGGTCATAGCCTTGGGTCAGCTCGATGCCCTGGGCTTCGAGCTGGGTGCTCATGGGGGGATAGACGTTGGCGTCGGAGCCCGTGACGCGGTGGCCAAGTTCCTTGGCCAGCACCGCCAGCGAGCCCATGAAAGTGCCGCAGATACCGAGAATGTGAATGTGCATGGTCGACCTCGCAAAACTTCGAGGCAGGGTAGCCCAGGGCGAGGGAAATCGCACCCGCTGTTTCGCTCAGCCAGCCCTGGCGATGCCGTGTTTGCGCAGTTTCCGATACAGGGTGTTGCGGCTGATGCCCAGGTGCTCGGCGACCTGGGTCAGGTGCCAGCGTTTTGCTTCCAGCACAGCGAGCAGAGCATCACGCTCGGCATGTAGGAGCGGCCTTGTGTCGCGAAAGGGCTGCGCAGCAGCCCCGGCGATATCTGCGCTGTCGTCATGATCCTGGGGCCGCTGCGCGCCCCTTTCGCGACACAAGGCCGCTCCTACAGGGATTGCGCCGCTGCGAACAATCGCGGGCAGGTCCTGATACTCGACCCGGCCTTCATCACACAACGCCACCAAGGTGCGCAGCACGTTGCGCATCTGCCGCACGTTGCCCGGCCAGGCAAAATCCAGCAGTGCCTGGCGGGCACCAGGCTCCAGAGCCACCGGCTGGCCCTGCGCCTCCTGGCGCAGCAAAAAGTCCAGCAACGGACCCTTGTCGCTGCGCTCGCGCACCGCCGGCAGCGCCACTTCCAGGCCATTGAGCCGGTAATAAAGGTCTTCGCGGAAAGTGCCCTGCGCCACCCGCTCCAAAAGGTCCCGGTGGGTGGCACTGACGATGCGCACATCCACCGCCTGCGGCTCGCCGCCAATGGGCACCACCTGGCGCTCTTCCAGCACCCGCAGCAGGCGGGTCTGCAGCGTCAGCGGCATGTCGCCGATCTCGTCCAGCAGCAAGGTACCGCCATCGGCCTGCAGCAGCTTGCCGCGCATGCCCTCCTTGCGCGCGCCGGTAAAGCTGCCACCGCGGTAACCGAACAGCTCGCTCTCGATCAGGCTTTCGGGGATCGACGCGCAGTTGATAGCCACGAACGGCTTGTGCCGGCGCGCGCTGGCCTGGTGCACGGCCTGGGCGAAGGCCTCCTTGCCGCAACCGGTCTCGCCGCGCAGCAGCAACGGCACATCACGCTCGAACACCCGCACCGCCCGGCGAAACTCCTGCTGCAAGGCCGGGTCGAGCAGGCAGATGCCGGGCTCGGCCTCGCGCGGCGATTGCGCCAGGGCCACCGACCATACCGGCGTACGCGCCTGGCCGCGCAGGCTGGCGAACACCTGGCGCCCGTCGCGGGTATGCAGCGGCCAGGCCGCGCTGCCTTGTGGTGTGGCGCGGCTGAACAATTCGTCATGCTTGCAGGCGAAGAACATCTCCACCGGTTTGCCCAACACCCCGCCGCGAATAGCCCCCAGCAGGTTCAGCGCGCCCTGGTTGGCGGCGCAGATGCGCCCGTCGCCATCGAAGGCCAGCAGCCCCTCGCTGAACAGCCCGACCGACTCGGCCTGCAGGTGAAAACGCAGCAGCCACTGCTGCTCGAAGTGGCGCAGGAAGTAGCAGCTTTCGATCATTTTCGCCGACAGGTTGACCAGCGCCATGGTGTGGAACTGGCTCTGGCGTGACACGTCCGGGCGCGCCGACGACACGTCGAGCACCGCCAGCAGCTCACCATGGGGGTCGAACACCGGGCTGGCCGAGCAGGTCAGGCCGGTATGGCGCCCGCGAAAATGCTCGTCCTGGTGAATGGTCAGGGCCTGGCGCTCCACCAGGCAGGTGCCGATGCCGTTGGTGCCCTCGCGGGCCTCGCTCCAGTCGGCGCCCAGCCACAGGCCGGCGCGCTCGAAGATGCGCCGCTCGCTGGGAGCGGTGACGCAATTGAGGATCACCCCGCGGGCATCGGTGAGCAGCACCGCATGCCCGGCACCGGACAACTGCTGGTGCAGGCTGTTCATCTCGTGGTCGGCGATCTGCAGCACCTGGCGCAGGCCTTCGCGACTCTCCAGCAGGCGGCCGTGCTCCAGCACCACCGGGGCCTGGGCGCGGGCCGGGTCGAGGTGGTAGTCCTCCAGGCAACGCAACCAGGAGCGGGCAATCGAAGGGTCGCTGCCCGGCCCGCTGGCCTGGCCGTGGGCAACGGTCAGCACTTGCTGGGCATGGCGGCTGAACGGGTTGCTCTGCATTTTTGTTGTTCTCCGCAGATGACACGTGCCGCCAGCATCCTCCAGGCGCCCATGCTTTGCAATGCTGCTCTGACCGCCGAGTCACCGGTTGTGCCAGAAGCGGTACAAAGTGTCACCCAGGCTGTGCCGCCTGCGGTACAGCACCCCGCGCCGGCCCCTGAACAAATGACCCAAGTCATTGATTGGCAAGGGCCTCCAGGCGCTGGCCCGACCTTTGCTCTACGCTTTGAAACTCCGCAACAATCACAACGACCAGGAGACACATCATGCGTTATGCACATCCCGGCACCGAAGGCGCGAAGGTCAACTTCAAGAGCCGCTACGGCAACTACATCGGTGGTGAGTTCGTGGCGCCGGTGAAGGGGCAGTATTTCGAGAACACCTCCCCGGTCAACGGCAAGCTGATCGCCGAGTTCCCCCGCTCCACCGCCGAAGACATCGACAAGGCCCTGGATGCCGCCCACGCCGCCGCCGACGCCTGGGGCCGCACCTCGGTGCAGGACCGCTCCAACGTGCTGCTGCGCATCGCCGACCGCATCGAGCAGAACCTTGAACTGCTGGCCATCACCGAAACCTGGGACAACGGCAAGCCGATCCGCGAAACCCTCAACGCCGACATTCCGCTGGCGGTAGACCACTTCCGCTACTTCGCCGGCTGCATTCGCGCCCAGGAAGGCGGCGCCGCCGAAATCAACGACACCACCGTGGCCTACCACATTCACGAGCCGCTGGGCGTGGTCGGGCAGATCATCCCGTGGAACTTCCCGCTGCTGATGGCCGCCTGGAAGCTCGCCCCGGCCCTGGCTGCCGGCAACTGCGTGGTGCTCAAGCCGGCCGAGCAAACCCCGCTGGGCATTACCGTACTGCTGGAGCTGATCGGCGACCTGCTGCCCAAGGGCGTGCTCAACGTGGTCCAGGGCTATGGCCGCGAGGCCGGTGAAGCGCTGGCCACCAGCAAGCGCATCGCCAAGATCGCCTTCACCGGCTCCACCCCGGTGGGCTCACACATCATGAAGTGCGCCGCCGAGAACATCATCCCGTCCACCGTCGAGCTGGGCGGCAAGTCGCCGAACGTGTACTTCGAAGACATCATGCAGGCCGAGCCCAGCTTCATCGACAAGGCCGCCGAAGGCATGGTGCTGGCGTTCTTCAACCAGGGCGAGGTGTGCACCTGCCCGTCGCGGGCGCTGGTACAGGAGTCGATCTACCCGCAGTTCATGGAAGTGGTGATGAAGAAGGTGCTGCAGATCAAGCGCGGCGACCCGCTGGACACCGACACCATGGTCGGCGCCCAGGCCTCGCAGCAGCAGTTCGAGAAGATCCAGTCGTACTTGAAAATTGCCCAGGAAGAAGGTGCAGAGCTGCTGACTGGTGGCAAGGTGGAGCAGCTCGAAGGCTCGCTGGCCACGGGTTATTACATCCAGCCGACCCTGCTCAAGGGCAACAACAAGATGCGCGTGTTCCAGGAAGAGATCTTCGGCCCGGTGGTCAGCGTCACCACATTCAAGGATGAAGCCGAAGCCCTGGCGATTGCCAACGACACCGAGTTCGGCCTGGGCGCCGGTGTGTGGACCCGCGACATCAACCGCGCCTACCGCATGGGCCGCGGTATCAAGGCCGGCCGCGTGTGGACCAACTGCTACCACCTGTACCCGGCACATGCCGCGTTCGGTGGCTACAAGAAGTCCGGCGTCGGCCGTGAAACCCACAAGATGATGCTCGACCACTACCAGCAGACCAAGAACCTGCTGGTGAGCTACGACATCAACCCGTTGGGCTTCTTCTAAACCGCTATCGCCGGCAAGCCGGCTCCTACATGAACCTTGCGCACAATCTGTAGGAGCCGGCTTGCCGGCGATGAGGCCGCCACAGCCACACATAAACCACAGCGGTTCACGTGCCCCAACCGCTCTGGCTCGCTTCCTGCAAAACAATCACCACGGCCCGGACGGGCCACCAAGAAAAAAAACAGGTGAATCCATGCCAAGCGATCATTCCGCCGGCGCGCCGGCAAGCTCCTCCGTCGATTTCGAAAAAGTCGGTTCCGACTACTTCCAGCAACGTGAACTGAAAAAAGGCGCCGCAGGCTGGGTGCTGCTGGTGGGCCTGGGTGTGGCCTACGTGATCTCCGGCGACTACGCCGGCTGGAACTTCGGCCTGGCCCAGGGAGGCTGGGGCGGCATGTTCCTCGCCACCCTGCTGATGGCCACCATGTACCTGTGCATGTGCTTCTCGCTGGCCGAGCTGTCTTCGATGATCCCCACCGCCGGCGGCGGCTACGGCTTTGCCCGCAGCGCCTTCGGGCCCTGGGGCGGGTTTCTTACCGGCACTGCGATCCTGATCGAGTACGCCATCGCCCCGGCGGCCATCGCCGTGTTCATCGGCGCCTACTGCCAGTCGCTGTTCGGCATCGGCGGCTGGATGATTTACCTGGTGTTCTACATCGTGTTCATCGGCATCCACATCTTCGGGGTGGGTGAGGCGCTGAAGCTGATGTTCATCATCACCGCCGTTGCCGCCATCGCCCTGGCGGTATTCCTGATCGGCATGGTGCCCCATTTCGATGCAGCCAACCTGTTCGACATCGCCAAGACCGACGCCGTTGGTGCAAGCAGCTTCCTGCCGTTCGGCTACGTCGGCGTGTGGGCTGCGATCCCCTACGCCATCTGGTTCTTCCTCGCCGTCGAGGGCGTGCCACTGGCCGCCGAAGAAACCAAGAACCCCAAGCGTGACCTGCCGCGCGGCCTGATCGGCGCGATGCTGGTACTGCTGGCCTTCGCCCTGCTGATTCTGGTGGTCGGCCCCGGTGGCGCTGGCGCCGAAGCGCTGAAGGCCTCGGGCAACCCGCTGGTCGAGGCGCTGTCCAAAGCCTACGGCGGCTCCACCTGGATGGGCGGCTTCGTCAACCTGGTGGGCCTGGCCGGCCTGATCGCCAGCTTCTTCTCGATCATCTACGCCTATTCGCGGCAGATCTTCGCCCTGTCGCGCGCCGGCTACCTGCCACGCAAGCTGTCTGAAACCAACAAGAGCAAGGCCCCGGTGCTGGCCCTGGTGATCCCCGGCATCATCGGTTTTGCCCTGTCGCTGACCGGCCAGGGCGACCTGCTCATCCTGGTGGCGGTATTCGGCGCTACGCTGTCCTATGTGCTGATGATGGCCGCGCACATCACCCTGCGCATCCGCCGGCCGAAGATGGAGCGCCCGTATCGCACTCCCGGTGGCGTGTTCACCTCGGGCGTGGCCCTGGTGCTGGCCTGCATCGCCGTGGTGGCGGGCTTTTTGGTAGACCCGCGGGTAGTGATTGGCGCGGCAGTGATTTACGGCGTGCTGATTGCCTACTTCGCCTTCTACAGCCGTCATCACCTGGTGGCCGGCACCCCGGAAGAGGAATTCGCCGCGATCCAGAAGGCCGAAGAGGCCCTGCACTGATCGCAGACTTACGCCGCAGGCCAGCCCTGCGGCGCCCTGGAGATTCTGTATGGCAGTTTTCGTACACACCGTGGGCAACCAGCTCTACCGCTTCGACAGCCTCAAAGAGGTGATGGCCAAGGCCAGCCCGGCGCGCTCCGGCGACTACCTGGCCGGCGTTGCCGCCAGCAACGATGGCGAGCGGGTGGCGGCGCAGATGGCCCTGGCCGACATACCCCTCAAGCATTTTTTGAACGAAGCGCTGATCCCTTATGAACAAGACGAAGTCACCCGGCTGATCGTCGACACCCATGACCTGGCAGCCTTCGCTCCGGTCAGCCACCTGACCGTCGGCGGCCTGCGCGACTGGCTGCTCAGCGAACAGGCCGACGAACTCAGCCTGCGCGCCCTGGCCCCCGGCCTGACCCCGGAAATGGCCGCAGCGGTGTCAAAGATCATGCGCGTGCAGGACCTGGTGCTGGTGGCGCAGAAGATCCGCGTGGTCACGGCGTTTCGCGGCACCATGGGCCTGCGCGGGCGGCTTTCGACCCGCCTGCAACCCAACCACCCCACCGACGAGCCGGCCGGCATCGCCGCCAGCATTCTCGACGGCCTGCTGTACGGCAACGGCGACGCGATGATCGGCATCAACCCGGCCACCGACAGCATTTCGTCGATCTGCGCCCTGCTGGAGATGCTCGATGCCATCATCCAGCGCTACGACATCCCCACCCAGGCCTGCGTGCTGACCCACGTCACCACCTCGATCGAGGCGATCAACCGTGGCGTGCCGCTGGACCTGGTGTTCCAATCCATAGCCGGCACCGAGGCGGCCAATGCAGGCTTTGGCATCAACCTCAACGTGCTGCAAGAGGGCTACGAGGCCGGCCTTTCGCTCAAGCGCGGCACGGCCGGGCACAACCTGATGTATTTCGAGACCGGCCAGGGCAGCGCGCTGTCGGCCAACGCCCACCACGGCGTCGACCAGCAAACCTGCGAAACCCGCGCCTACGCCGTGGCCCGGCACTTCAAGCCGTTTCTGGTCAATACCGTGGTCGGCTTCATCGGCCCGGAATACCTGTACAACGGCAAGCAGATCATCCGCGCAGGCCTCGAGGACCACTTCTGCGGCAAGCTGCTGGGCGTGCCCATGGGCTGCGACATCTGCTACACCAACCACGCCGAAGCCGACCAGGACGACATGGACACCCTGCTGACCCTGCTGGGGGTGGCCGGGATCAACTTCATCATGGGTATCCCCGGCTCCGACGACATCATGCTCAACTACCAGACCACCTCGTTCCACGACGCGCTGTACGCCCGCCAGACCCTGGGCCTGCGCCCGGGGCCGGAATTCGAGGCCTGGCTTGCGCGCACCGGCATCTTCACCCAGGCCGACGGGCGCATCCGCTTCGGCGACAACCTGCCGCCGGCCTTCCGCCAGGCCCTGGCACAGCTGGCATAGGGACGACCATGGACCGACACACACCGAGCACCGACAACCCCTGGCTGGCCTTGCGCAACCTGACCCCTGCGCGCATCGCCCTGGGCCGCACCGGCATCAGCCTGCCCACCGGCGCGCAGCTGGACTTCCAGTACGCCCACGCCCAGGCCCGCGATGCCGTGCACCTGCCGTTCGACCACGTGAGTATTCGCCAGCAACTGCACGAGCGTGGCCGCGACAGCCTGCTGCTGCACAGCGCCGCCAGCGACCGCCACCAGTACCTGCAACGCCCCGACCTGGGCCGGCGTCTGCATGACGATTCGGCGCAGCAATTGCGCGAGCATGTGCAGGCCAACCCCGGCGGCGTCGATTTGGCCATCGTCGTCGCCGACGGCCTGTCGGCGCTGGCCGTGCACCGCCACACCCTGCCGTTTCTGGCGCGCTTCGAGGAACAGGCTGCAGCCGACGGCTGGAGCAGCGCCCCGGTGGTGCTGGTGGAGCAAGGCCGGGTGGCGGTGGCCGACGAGGTTGGCGAGTTGCTGGGCGCACGCATGACCGTGATGCTGATCGGCGAACGCCCCGGGCTCAGCTCGCCTGACAGCCTGGGGCTGTACTTCACCTACGCGCCCAAGGTCGGCCTGACCGACGCCTACCGCAACTGCATCTCCAACGTGCGCCTGGAGGGCCTGAGCTACGGCATGGCCGCCCATCGCCTGTTGTACCTGATGCGCGAGGCCTGCAGGCGCCAGTTGTCGGGGGTGAATCTGAAGGACGAAGCCGAGGTGCATAGCCTTGAAAGCGAAGGGTCGGTCAGCAAAAACGGCAACTTCCTGCTCGGTAAAGGGTAAGAAACCTGTAACGGAGGGTGGATTGCGCTTGTAGCCAGCTTTAGGCAGCATGCGGATTGAACGCTGCTGGCAATCCGCCGTATCCCCTCAATGGACTCAGAGGCCCGCCCATGCGCATCATCAAGGCAACCCTGGAACACCTCGACCTGCTCACTCCGCTGTTCGTGAAGTACCGCGAGTTCTACGGCGAACTGCCTTACCCGGACACCTCGCGCACCTTTCTGGAAAAACGCCTGAAGCGCGGCGAGTCGGTGATCTACCTGGCCATACCGCTGGACGACGACAACAAGCTGCTGGGTTTCTGCCAGCTGTACCCGAGTTTTTCGTCGCTGTCGCTCAAGCGCGTGTGGATTCTCAACGACATCTACGTGGCCGAAGATTCGCGGCGCATGCTGGTGGCCGACCACCTGATGCGCGAGGCCAAGAAGATGGCCCGCGAAACCAACGCCGTGCGCATGCGCGTGTCCACCAGCAGTGGTAACGAGGTGGCGCGCAAGACCTACGAGTCGATCGGTTTTCGCAAGGACACCGAGTTCGAGAACTACGTGTTGCCAATCAGCCTGGAATAACTGATGCATCGACCTTGTGGGAGCGGGCTTGCCCCGCGATGAGGCCATTCGGGCCATCGCGGGGCAAGCCCGCTCCCACAGGGTCGCTTTCGACCGAGGCAGCCTGGTAACCCCCCGCTACAAACTCCCCGGGCACTTTCCCCGCTTCGCCGTATAATCCCCCTCCAGTCATGTGTGAAAAGTTACCTCTTTAGCAGGTGAACCTGCCCACGCCCAAGACGCCGTCCGTCATCGCGCGCCCGTAGAAGCGGGTCAAGAACACAGGTGCTGTACATGGATTTCAACCCGCTGGACCTCATCCTGCATCTCGATGCCTACCTCGATCTGCTGGTCACCAACTACGGCCCCTGGATCTACGCCATCCTGTTCACCGTGATCTTCTGCGAAACCGGCCTGGTGGTGATGCCGTTCCTGCCCGGCGACTCGCTGCTGTTCATCGCCGGCGCCGTAGCGGCCGGCGGCGGCATGGACCCGGTACTGCTGGCAGGCCTGCTGATGGCCGCGGCCATTCTGGGCGACAGCACCAACTACGTGATCGGGCGCACTGCCGGCGAGCGGCTGTTCAGCAACCCCAAGTCGAAGATCTTCCGCCAGGACTACCTGCAGCGTACCCACGAGTTCTATGCCCGCCATGGCGGCAAGACCGTCACCCTGGCGCGCTTCCTGCCGATTTTGCGTACCTTCGCACCGTTCGTCGCCGGCATTGCCCACATGCACTACCCGCGCTTTCTCACCTTCAGCGTGGTCGGCTCGCTGCTGTGGGTCGGCGGCCTGGTAACCCTCGGCTACTTCTTCGGCAACGTGCCGTTCATCAAGCAGCACCTGTCGCTGATGGTGGTCGCCATCATCGTCCTGTCGCTGGTGCCGATGATCCTCGGCCTGCTGCGGGGCCGCCTGGGCCGCGCAGCCAAGGCCCACTAAGCCAACCATGTGGTCGTTCAGCGCCTGGCGGCGCCGGCGCACCCTGGCCCGTTACCCGGTCGCCGAACCGCTGTGGCAGGCCGTGCGCCAGCAGCTGCCGCTGCTGGACGGCATCAGTGACGACGAAGACCGCTGGCTGCGCGAAGCCTGCGTGATGTTCTTGCACGACAAGCACCTGACCACCCTGCCCGGGGTCACCCTGGACGACGGCCAGCGCCTGCTGCTGGCGGCCCAGGCGCAACTGCCGCTGCTGCACCTGGGCGAGCTGAACTGGTACCAGGGCTTCCACGAGATCATCCTCTACCCCGACGACTTCAAGAGCCCACAGCGCCACCGCGACGCCAGCGGCGTGGAGCATGTGTGGGACGCCGAACACAGCGGCGAGGCCTGGCAACAGGGCCCGGTGATCATGGCCTGGGACGGGGTGCTGGCCGGCGGCGGCTGGGAGGCCTACAACCTGGTGATCCACGAGCTGGCGCACAAGCTCGACATGCTCAACGGCGACGCCAACGGCCTGCCGCCGCTGCACGCCGGCATGCGCATGCAGGACTGGGCCGAGGCCATGCAACAGGCCTATGACGACCTTAACCGCCAGCTCGACGCCGACCCCGACCTTGAAACCGCCATCGACCCCTACGCTGCGGAAAACCCGGCGGAGTTCTTCGCCGTCACCAGCGAGTACTTCTTCAGCGCCCCTGACCTTTTGCACGAGGCTTATCCAAAGGTCTACCAGCAACTGGCGCTGTTCTACCGCCAGGACCCGCTGGCCCGTCTGGCACGCCTGCAACGCGAGCACCCCGACTACCGCCAGCAGCACGCCTGAGAGCCCCGCACATCAGGCCGGGCGTGGCATGCACAGGTGGAATGTGCCTATAATCGCCGCCACTTTTTTGATCAAACACGGGGGCACTGCCCAATGAGCTACAGCAAGATCCCGGCTGGCAAAGACCTGCCGAACGACATCTACGTCGCTATCGAGATCCCGGCCAACCACGCGCCGATCAAGTACGAGATCGACAAGGACAGCGACACCCTGTTCGTTGACCGTTTCATGGCCACCCCGATGTTCTACCCGGCCAACTACGGCTTCATCCCCAACACCCTGGCCGACGACGGTGACCCGCTGGACGTGCTGGTAGTGACCCCGTACCCGGTAGCCCCAGGCTCGGTGATCCGCGCCCGCCCGGTCGGCGTGCTGAACATGACCGACGACGGCGGCGGCGACGCCAAGGTCATCGCCGTACCGCACGACAAGCTGAGCCAGCTGTACGTTGACGTGAAGGAATACACCGACCTGCCCGCGCTGCTGATCCAGCAGATCGAGCACTTCTTCGCCAACTACAAGGATCTGGAGAAGGGCAAGTGGGTCAAGATCGAAGGCTGGGAAGGCGCCGACGCCGCCCGCGCCGCGATCACCAAGTCGGTTGCTGCCTACAAGGGCTGAGCCTGACCATGTAAAGCCCCGCCTCGGCGGGGCTTTTTTCTGCCCGAAAGAAAGCTCCTACAAAGCCTTAAGAAACAACCTACAAATGGCGACTTTTCCCACAATTCGCCTCTACATCAGGTTCATTTCCCTACAGATTACGGGGCGATAGACTCACCGGCATGAATACATCCGGTGACCGCTTCAAAGCGCTCCTGCAGGAGTGCAACCTGACCCCTTCCGATTTTGCCGCCCAGCGCAAGATCACGCCCCAGCACGTCAACAACTGGTTCAAGCGTGGCGTGCCCCAGGCCCGGCTCGACGAATTCGCCGACCTGTTCTGCGTGCACCGGCGCTGGCTGCGTACCGGCGAAGGCCCCAAGCACCCCGACCCACTGATTTCGGCACGCCCCCCGGCACCCCGCCAGCTGCCGCCGCCCGCGCCCCTGCTCGACCTGGCGCCGGCCGGGGTGCCCATCCCGCTGCACCAGGTCAGCCAGGGCAAGCTTGTGCCGGTTCCCGGGCTGCACCAGGCGATACCTGCGCAGGCGCTGGACAGCCTCGGCGTGGCCGCCGGGCGCTGTATCTGCATCGGCATGCCGGCCGACAACATGGCCCCGCTGCTGCCCCAGGGCACGCTGCTGGCCATCGACCGCAACTTCACCCAGGTGATCAAGGGCGAGTACTACGCCCTGCTGCACAACGGCCGCCTGCGGGTGCACCAGCTCAGCCACGGCCACAACGGCACCCTGTGCCTGCACAGCCACGACCGCCTCAACTACCCGATGGAGCGCTACACCGCCCAGCGCCGCAAGGCGCAGCGGCTGGAAATCATCGGCTGGGTGTTCTGGTGGTCGTGCCTGCGTCCTGCGCGCCCGGGCTGAAACACCTGGCACCACTTTTTGCTGGGCATCCCCGGCAAGCCCTAGTATGCTACGCCGCACATCACGCCCTCTGATGGTGCAAGCCGCATTCCAGAGGGCCTGGCGACGCCTCACACAGTCGTCCGCCATCTTTTTCAGGCCATGTTGCCAACCGTTTAAGGCGATTGCGGCTTATCAAAAATGAGCCAAGATCGTCCCCGAAAGCCGGCCACAAGCCGGCTTTTTAATGCCTGTTGTTTGCCCTTGGCGGTCAGGCTCCCCGATCATTTCTGCCCGCCCACCACCTTCATGCGCAATGCCTCAAAATAGGCATTATCCACGTGGGCAGTCGGTGCCGATGCTCCTCCTGCCAGCAAAAGATCGCGCAAGCCCTGCCTTGCCTTGTTTTCACCGCCTGGTGCCGTGGGGCGGCATTCCGGCTTGTCATCTGAAGCCTTCATTGTGCTGTCCTCAATCACGGAAGTTCCGGAGCATAGCCGCCATCCCTCGCTGACGCCCCGATGGCTAATGCAACAAAATATTGATAGTTCCTCTCGTGGAACCAAGCGCACCTGGTCATCTGACGAGACCTTTGTAGGAGCGGCCTCGTGTCGCGATGGGCTGCGCAGCAGCCCCGGCGGTTTTCGCATGAGGCTGAGACCCTGGGGCCGCTGCGCAGCCCATCGCGACACAAGGCCGCTTCCCACATGGATTGAATAAGCCTCAGGCCTGCGCTGCACCTGTAGGAGCCGGCTTGCCGGCGATGAGGCAAGTGCAGGCAGCACAAGACAATTGCTCCCACAACCGCACGCAATGCGCTTGCGAAGGCAAGTGAGCTCCCATCAGCCGTATGCCCCGCGACGAAATGCCAGCCCTTGGCCATTGCCCCCCGCCACCCTCAAGTGAGATTATTCGCATTTGCAATGCATTCCCATTCAAGGCCTCCCCTCCGTGCCCTTCAAGCTCCTCCTCGCCGAAGACGACCCCAGCCTGCGCCAAGACCTCTTGCACCACTTCCAGCGCCGCGGCTTCAGCGTGCAAGCCTGCGAGAACGGCACCCAAGCCTTGGCCGCCCTGCCCCAGGGTCAATTCGACCTGATCCTGCTCGACATCATGCTGCCGGGCATCGACGGCCTGACCTTGCTCGACGAGTTGCGCCGCCACCAGGCGGTGCCGGTGATGCTGATGTCGGCCCTCGGCGCCGAACAGGACCGCATCAGCGGCTTCACCCGTGGCGCCGACGACTACCTGCCCAAGCCATTCAGCCTGGCCGAACTGGATGCTCGGGTTGACGCGCTGCTGCGCCGGGTAGCGCTGGACCGGCGCCCCAACCCGCCACAGGCCAGCCGCACACTGGACTTCGATGAGACCAACCAGGACGTCGTCCACCAGGGCCGCAACGCCGGGCTGACCGGCTCGGAGTTCCGCCTGCTGGCCACCCTGCAGGCGCACCCGGGCGAGGCGCTGAGCAAGGCGTTTCTCTACCAGAGCGTGCTGCACCGGGCCTATACCCGCCTGGACCGCGGCCTGGACGTGCATGTGTGCAACCTGCGCCGCAAGCTCGCCGCCATCGGCGCCGGGCACCTGCAAATCCAGGCGGTGCGCGGCCAGGGCTACATCCTGGTCGACAGCGGTAACGCCTGATGCGCCGCCACCCTCTGCTGTGGAAGCTGGCGCTGCTGCAGGTGTGCTTCTGCCTGCTGCTGACCTGGATCATCTGGACCTGGGGCCTGTCGGTGGAGCGCAGTACGTACTTTCTTGCCCCCGCCGAACGGCTCTACCTGGCACGCTTCGCCGGCCAGGCCGAACAGGCCTGGCGCAGCGGCGGCGCCGAGGCGGTGGAAACCTTCCGCCACCAGCTGCAACGTGAAGAAGACACCTGGGTGGCCGTGGTCGGCCCGCGCCTGGAAAGCCTCGGCACCACTCCCTTGAGCGCCGACGAAGCCGGCCGCCTGACCTTCATGCGCAAGCTCGACTGGCCGATGAGCCGGCGCCTGCAGGACGAGCTGCCCTACGTCAGCATCGCGTTCCCCGAGCGCCCGCAAGACGGCCGCCTGGTGATCCAGTTGCCCGAACACCTGCTGCCCACCGGCCTCACGCCCTGGACCCACGTGGTCACCCACGGCGTGGCGCCAGCGCTGCTGGCACTGTTGCTGGGCCTGGCGCTGTACCGCCACCTGGTCGCCCCGCTGAACCGCCTGCGCGACCGCGCCGATGCCCTGCGCGCCGACGACCTCGAAAGCCCCGGCCTGGCCCTGCAAACCCGCCACGACGAACTGGGCGAGCTGGCCCAGGCCTTCGAGCACATGGCCGTGCGCCTGCGCCGCAGCCTCGAGCAGCAGCGCCTGCTGCTGCGCACCCTGTCCCACGAGCTGCGCACGCCGCTGGCACGCCTGCGCATCGCCCACGACAGCCAGCTGCCGCCGGAGCAACTGCGCCAACGCCTGGAGCGCGAGGTGGACGATATGCAAAAGCTGCTGGAGGACACCCTGGACCTTGCCTGGATGGACACCGAGCGCCCGCACCTGCCCACGGAACCTGTGCAGGTGCTGTCGGTGTGGGAGGCGCTGGTACAGGACTGCTGCTTCGAAAGCGGCTGGGCCGCCGAGCGCCTGCCCTGCACCCTGGGCATCGACTGCGTGGTGCAAGCGCACCTGGACAGCCTGGCCCAGGCCCTGGAGAACCTGCTGCGCAACGCTATCCGCCATTCGCCGCCCGCAGGCCAGGTGATGCTGGACGGCTGGCGCGAAGGCGAACACTGGCACCTGTGCCTGCGCGACCAGGGCCCCGGCGTGCCCGAAGATGAACTGGAGCAGATCTTCCAGCCCTACCGGCGCCTGCCAAACAGCGGCGCGGGTTTTGGCCTGGGCCTGGCCATCGCCCGGCGCGGCGTCGAGCTGCAAGGCGGCAGGCTGTGGGCGAGCAACGCCAACCCCGGGCTGGTGCAGCACCTGCTGCTGCCGGCAAGCGAGAAGTGTTTAGAAAGTTAATGCGCTTTACTCTCAAATAAGAGTAATTACCATCTGTGATCTCTTGAATTCAGCCCGCCATGCCGGAGATCCCACATGTCGCCCCGCCCGCTCCCCTTCGCCCCCTTCCTGCTGCTGTCCAGCTGCCTGCTGGCCAGCGCCGTGCAGGCCGCCAACCAGCCCGAACCGATCGAACTGGAAAGCCAGAACGTGGTGGCCACCGCACTGGAAGAGACCAAGCAGGCGCCGGGCGTGTCGGTGATCACCGCCGAAGACATCAAGAAGCGCCCGCCGGCCAACGACCTGTCGCAGATCATCCGCAGCATGCCGGGGGTCAACCTCACCGGCAACTCCACCAGCGGCCAGCGTGGCAACAACCGGCAAATCGACATCCGTGGCATGGGCCCGGAAAACACCCTGATTCTGGTCGACGGCAAACCGGTGGCCAGCCGCAACGCCGTGCGCTACGGCTGGCGCGGCGAGCGCGACAGCCGTGGCGACACCAACTGGGTGCCGGCCGACCAGGTCGAGCGCATCGAGGTGATCCGCGGCCCGGCCGCTGCGCGCTATGGCTCGGGGGCCATGGGTGGGGTGATCAACATCATCACCAAGCAGGCCGGCAGCCAGACCCACGGCAACATGACGGTGTACCAGAACTTCCCGCAGCATGGTGACGAAGGCGCCAGCAAGCGTGTGAGCTTCGGCCTCAACGGCCCGCTCACCGATAGCCTCAGCTACCGGGTGTACGGCAACCTCGCCAAGACC
The DNA here is from genome assembly GCF_044900265.1 of Pseudomonas sp. NPDC089406. Taxonomy (NCBI): domain Bacteria; kingdom Pseudomonadati; phylum Pseudomonadota; class Gammaproteobacteria; order Pseudomonadales; family Pseudomonadaceae; genus Pseudomonas; species Pseudomonas sp. NPDC089406. The sequence continues at coordinate 210,433 of NZ_JBJDNC010000006.1, forward strand.
GACGCGGACGATGCCGACATCAACCAGGGCCATGAATCGGCGCGTACCGGCAACCAGGTCGGCACCCTGCCGGCCGGCCGCGAGGGCGTGCGCAACAAGGACGTCAACGGCCTGCTCAGCTGGCACCTGACCCCGCAGCAGACCCTGGACTTCGAGGCCGGCTTCAGCCGCCAGGGCAACATCTACAGCGGCGATACGCAAAACACCAACTCCAACAGCACCGTGAAGAACATGCTGGGCCGCGAAACCAACATCATGTACCGCGAGAACTACGCCATCACCCACCGTGGCGACTGGGACTTCGGCAGCTCGATGGCCTACCTGCAATACGCCAAGACCCGCAACAGCCGCATCAACGAAGGCCTGGCCGGCGGCACCGAGGGCATTTTCAGCAGCAGCGACTTCTACACCTCGACCCTGCGCGACCTCACCGCCCACGGCGAACTCAACCTGCCGCTGCACGCCTGGCGCGACCAGACCCTGACCCTGGGCAGCGAATGGAGCCAGCAAAAACTCGACGACCCCAGCGCCAACACCCAGACCACCAGCGAGGGCGGTAGCGTTGCCGGCCTGACCAGCTCCAACCGCAGTACCACCTCCCAGGCGCAGATCTTCTCGCTGTTCGCCGAGGACAACATCGAGCTGCTGCCCGGCACCATGCTCACCCCGGCGCTGCGCTTCGACCACCACAGCATCGTCGGCGACAACTGGAGCCCGTCGCTCAACCTGTCCCACGCGCTGACCGACAGCCTCACCCTCAAGGCCGGTATCGCCCGGGCCTACAAGGCGCCGAACCTGTATCAACTGAACCCCGACTACCTGCTCTACAGCCGCGGCCAGGGCTGCTATGGGCAGAGCACCAGCTGCTACCTGCAAGGCAACGAAAACCTCAAGGCCGAGACCAGCATCAACAAGGAACTGGGCATCGAATTCCAGCGTGACGGCTGGGTGGCGGGGCTTACGTACTTCCGCAACGACTACAAGAACAAGATCGACTCGGGCCTGAGCAAAATCGGCAACGCCACCGGCGGTACCGGCAGCTATGCCAACGCTGCGATCTACCAGTGGGAGAACATCCCCAAGGCGCTGGTCGAGGGCCTGGAAGGCACCCTGACCATCCCGCTGAACGAGCAGCTGAAGTGGAGCAACAACCTCACCTACATGCTGCAGTCGAAAAACAAGGAGACCGGCGACACCCTGTCGGTGACCCCGGCCTACACCCTCAACTCGATGCTCGACTGGCAAGCCACCGACGACCTGTCGCTGCAACTGAGCGTGGCCTGGTACGGCAAGCAAAAGCCGAAAAAGTACGATTACCACGGCGACCGTGTGACCGGCTCGGCCAACGACCAGTTGGCGCCCTACGCACTGGTCGGTGCCAGCGGCACCTACGCCATCAGCAAGAACCTGAGCGTCACCGCCGGGGTCGACAACCTGTTCGACAAACGCCTGTACCGGGCCGGCAACGCCCAAGGTGTGAACAATATCGAAGGTGCCGGCGCGGCCACCTACAACGAACCCGGCCGCACCCTCTACACCAGCCTCACCGCCTCGTTCTGAGGCCCCGCCGCCGCGCCGCGAACCACGGCGCGGCGGCGTTGTAACGGACGGCACGACGAGAACCCCTGATGAACAAGATCGCCCTCGGCCTGGCCTTGGCGCTGGCGTTGGCCGCCAGCGCCCATGCCCAGCCGCAGCCTGAACAGCAGATGGACACAACGCTGCTGCAACGCCAGGACCTGCCCTACCACTTCAGCCACATCGACCTGGACTCGGCCGATGGCCAGCGCCATTACCGCCTGTGGGTCGGCAAACCCGAGCGCCCGGCGCCAGCCGCTGGTTACCCGGTGCTGTGGATGCTCGACGGCAACGCCGCCATCGGCGCCTTGCAGGCCCGGCAACTGCGCCAGCTCGCCGCCGGCCAGGCACCGCTGCTGGTTGCCATCGGTTACCAGAGCGAGCAGCGTATCGAACGCGGCGCCCGCACCTTTGACTACACCCCGTCAGTGCCTGGCCTTGCCGAACAGCGCGACCCGCTGACCGGCCAACCGAGCGGTGGCGTGGATGCCTTCCTTGACCTGCTGCAACAGCGCATGCGCCCGCTGGTGGCTGGCGTCGCACCAGTGGACCCACAACGCCAGACCTTGTGGGGGCACTCCTACGGTGGCCTGGCAGTACTTCACACCTTGTTCACCCGCCCGGGCATGTTCAGCAACTATGCAGCGGCCAGCCCATCGCTGTGGTGGCATGACGGCGCCATCGACCGCGAGCTGCCCGGCCTTGGCCAGCGGCTCGGCGCCAGCCGCCCGCGCCTGCTGTTGATGCGCGGTGATGACGAACCGTCCAACCCGCGCGTCGCCCCCGGCCCGGACAGCGACAAGCCAATACGCGAGCTGGTGGCCAGGCTGGCCAAGGTCGACGGCCTGGACGTGCGCTACCAGCATTTTGCCGGGCTGGGCCACGGCCCGATGCTGCCGGCCTCGCTGGCGCATGTGCTCGACACCCTGTCGCAGTAGTCGCATAGGGAATACAGCGTAGGAGCAACTGTCTTGCTCAATTTCTAAAATCTAGCGCGTCCCCTGTAGGAGCCGGCTTGCCGGCGATAGGGCCGGCACAGGCGAATGCTGGCACCGGCTGTGCCGGTGATCGCCGGCAAGCCGGCTCCTACAGG